>NZ_VFTH01000044.1:0-12653 GCF_006439375.1 Mesorhizobium sp. B4-1-1 | reverse complement strand
CGGGACTGCAAAGTTGGATAGGCTGAGTTCCTTCGCGCCCCCCTCTGTCCCGCCGGACATCTCCCCCACGAGGGGGGAGATTGGCGGTTTCGACGCCGGCTCTCCTCCCGCAACGTAGGAGATTGGCGAAAGCGGGGATGACAGCATAATCTCCCCTCGCGTAGGGGGGATGTCCGGCGGGACAGAGGGGGGCGCGAAGGAACTCAGCCTATCCAACTTTGCAGTCCCGCATGACGACGTCAGATCGGCGGTGCCCTCTACACCTTCACCAGCTGCTCCACCCGGCCCTTTTCGCCGAAAATCCTCAGATACCGCTTGATCTCCTTTTCGTCCCCCGTGGCCTTGGCGGGATTGTCGGAGAGCTTCACCGCCGGCCGGCCATTGGCCTCGGTGACCTTGCAGACCAGCGAGATGGCGTCGAGGCTGTCGGTTTCCGTCGGGGCGCAGCCTTCGAAATCGTTGGTGAGGTTGGTGCCCCAGCCGAAGGACATGCGCACCTTGCCGCGGAAATGCCTGTAGGTCTCCTCGATGGTCTCGACCTCCAGACCGTCGGAGAAGATGAGCAGCTTCTGCTTGGGGTCCTTGCCCTTCTTGCGCCACCAGTCGATGATTTTTTCGCCGCCCTCGATCGGCGGCGCGCTGTCGGGGCGGAAGCCGGTCCAGTCGGCGACCCAGTCCGGCGCGTCGCGCAGGAAGGAATCCGTGCCGAAGGCGTCGGGCAGCACGATCAGGAGATTGCCGCCATAGTAGCGCTGCCAGTCCTGCAGCACCTTGTAGGGCGCCTCGCGCAACTCCGCCTCGGAATTGGCCAGTGCCGCAAAGACCATCGGCAGCTCATGCGCGTTGGTGCCCAAGGCTTCGAGGTCGTTGTCCATGGCCAGAAGCACGTTGGAAGTGCCGGTGAAGGCATCGCCGATGCCTTCCTTCAGCGACTCGACGCACCAGCGCTGCCACAGGAAGGAGTGGCGGCGTCTTGTGCCAAAGTCGGAAATGCGGATGCCGGGCAGCGCTTTCAGCCGCTCGGTCTTGGTCCACATCTTGGCCTTGGCGCGGGCGTAAAGCACATCGAGCGCGAACGGCCCGTAGGAGCGCATCGCCGCGCGGGAGCGCAGCTCGTTGATGATGGCCAAGGCCGGGATTTCCCAGAGCGTGGTGTACATCCAGGAGCCGGGGAAGGAGAGCTCGTACTGGCCGTCACGCCTGGAAAGCTCGTAGTCGGGCAGGCGGAAATTCTCCAGCCACGCCAGGAATTCCGGTTCGAAGATCTGCTTGCGGCCATAGAAATTGTTGCCGCCCAGCCAGATCATCTCCTTCTTGGAAAAACGCAAGGTGCGGGCATGGTCGAGCTGGTCGCGCAATTCGCCTTCGTCGATCTCGTCGGCCAGGCGCACCGAGGTGGTGCGGTTGATCAGGGAGAAGGTGGCGTCGACCTTGGGATACATGCCCCAGATCATCTGCAGCATCAGGAGCTTGTAGAAGTCGGTGTCCAGCAGGCTGCGGACGATCGGGTCGAGCTTCCAAGTATGGTTGTAGACGCGCCGCGCTATATCGGTTTTTGCCATGCTCGCTCATCCATAAAGTACAACGCGCGGAAACGCGGGCGTCACGCTTCAAATCCTTGTTCGATCAATTCCGGACGGAGGGCCCGTTGCACGGAATTGCTTTAGCCAACTGCCTCTTAGCACCGTATTTCCGAACGCGCTTGCTGCTTTGCAAGCTGGCCCGACAAAAAGCAGCTATGCAAGTCCAGCCATCAGGATCCGGCCCTGGCGCCTATCCCCTTGAGCGTGGGCCGCTTTCTGCGGCTCGGCACGCGGCCGGCCACCGGCGCGTCGGCGCGGGCCTCGTCCTGCTCCTTTTCGGCGAACAACCAGTCGATGAAGAGCTGCACGATCGGCGCCGAGCGCATTTCGTTGCGGCAGGCGACATAGAAATCGTCGACCGCCGGCACCGACAAACTGAAGGGCGCGACAAGCATACCCCTGGCGAGCAAGGCGCGCGCGGTGACGGAATCGCCGAGCGCCACGCCATGGCCGTGCACGGCGGCCTCCGTCGCCATGCGGGCATCGCCCAGACGGTGGCGGCGGCCGCGTTCCAGATCGAGCGCGTCGGCGGCGGCCAGCCAGGTGTGCCATTCGCGGCCGTCGTCGCCATGCAGGAAGACGTGATCGGCAAGATCGCGGACGCCGCGGATCGGCCGGTTGTTGATCAGCGTCGGGCTGACCACGGGGAAAAGTTCCAGTCCGGACCATTTGCGTATCCAGCAATCGCTCCAGCTGCCGTCGCCATAATGCACGCAGACGTCGATCTGCGGAGCGCGAATATCACGGGCGTCGTTAGATGGGGTCAGCGTCAGCTGGATGTCCGGATATTGCGCCGTGAAGGAACCGAGCCGCGGCGTCATCCAGAGCAAGAGCAGCGCCGGCACGCAGGATACCGAGAGCGCGCCGGCGCTTGCCGGCCTGGTCATGCGCTGGGTGGCGGCGGCGATGCCGTCGAAGGCGGACGAGACCGCCGGCAGGAACTCGGCGCCATGCGGCGTCAGCTTCACGCGCTGACCGGTGCGCTCGAAGAGTTTCACGCCAAGCGATTGCTCGAGCGCCTTGATCTGGTGGCTGACGGCGCCGTGCGTGACATTCAGCTCACCCGCGGCCTTGGTCAGCGAGGCGTGCCGCGCCGCAGCTTCGAAGGCGCGCAGCGGGTTCAGCGGCGGCAGGCGCTTGGCCATGGGTCGGCTCCTACTTTGTGAGATTTTCTCACAGCCAAGACCCTAACAATATCAATTGATTTTTCAAAGCGGCTGCCCGACACTTTTGCCCGGAACAGCTTCAAGAGACGTGAAATCCGCAGCACAGCCGGCGGGCAACGATCCAGCCGGACAACAGGCTGGCTTGGCAAATCGCCCATGCGGGCAGCGCTGCAGGCAGGCAAGAGAGGAGAATGGACATGGGTTACGATCGCGGCAAGCTCGAAGCGTTGCGCCGCAAATATGGCGAGAGCCATGGCGGCGAGATGTTCGACCCGAAATTCCGCAAGGTCGCCGACAAGATCTTCAACAAGTCGGGCACAAGGCTGGCGCCCTATTCCGGCATCCCGACCTTCCTCGCCGCGCCCTACCGCGAAATATCGGCCGACAATCCGGATTTCGGCGACCTGCAGGTGGCGATGATCGGCGTACCGATGGATCTCGGCGTCACCAACCGTCCCGGCTCGCGCTTCGGGCCACGCGCGCTGCGCGCCATCGAACGCATCGGACCCTACAACCACGTGCTGGAATGCGCGCCGACGCATGAGCTTCGCGTCGCCGACATCGGCGACACGCCGTTCCGCAGCCGCTACCGGCTGGAGATCAGCCATGAGGATATCGAACGCCGCACCAATCAGATCGTCGATGCCGGCGTGCTGCCGCTCTCGGTCGGCGGCGACCACTCGATCAGCCATCCGATCCTGAAGGCGGTCGGCAAAAAAGCGCCGGTCGGCATGATCCATATCGATGCTCACTGCGACACCAGCGGGCTGTTCGACATGACCAAGTTCCACCATGGCGGGCCGTTCCGCAACGCGGTGCTGGACGGCGTACTCGATCCTTCGCGCACGATCCAGATCGGCATTCGCGGCTCGGCCGAGTATCTGTGGGAGTTCACCTACGAGTCCGGCATGACCGTCGTCCATGCCGAAGAGGTGACCGGGCTAGGCATCCCGGCAATCATCGAGAAGGCGCGCAAGATCGTCGGCGACGGCCCGACCTATATCTCCTTCGACGTCGACAGCATCGATCCGGCCTTCGCGCCGGGTACCGGCACGCCGGAAGTCGGCGGGCTGACGACCCGCGAGGTGCTCGAGCTGCTGCGCGGCGTGAAGGGCCTCAACATCGTCGGCGGCGACGTCGTCGAGGTGGCACCGCAATATGACGCGACCACCAACACCGCCCATGTCGGCGCCCAGGTCCTGTTCGAGATTCTCAGCCTGATGGTGTTCAGCCCGGCCATCAAGAAGGGCTAATGCCATACCAACACGGCCGCCGCGCTGGAGCCGGCGGCCGGATGCAACAAACAAGCTTCCAGCAGGGGAACAACAATGACTCTTCGCAACGCACTGAAATCCGTCATCACCGCGGCCGTCATCGTCGGCGCCGGCCTCGCCACTCAGGCGAAAGCCGATGCCGTCGACGACATCACCAAGGCCGGCGCCATCAATGTCGGCATCTTCTCCGACTTCCCGCCCTTCTCGTCGGCCAGCGCCGACATGAGCATCAAGGGCTATGACGTCGACGTCGCGCAGGCGATCGCCGATGCCTTGAAGGTGAAGCTCAACCTGGTCAGCGTCACCGGCCAGAATCGCATCCCATATCTCACCGACAAGCGCGTCGATATCCTGATGAGCGTCGGCTACTCCAAGGAACGCGAGCAGGTCATCGACTTCGCCGCCGCCTACGCGCCCTACTACATCGCCGTCATCGGCCCGAAGGCAATGGCGGTCAAAGGCAAGGAAGACCTCGCCGACAAGTCGATCGCCGTCAATCGCGGCACGCTGGAGGACACCTCGCTGACGGAAGCCGCACCGGCTTCCGCCGACATCCGCCGCTTCGACAACTACAATGCGGTCATCCAGGCCTTCATCTCCGGCCAGACGCAGTTGATGGTGGTGGGCAACGATGTCGGCGCCCAGGTGCTGGCCAAGCAGGACGCGCTGCAGCCGGAGCAGAAGTTCCAGCTGCTCACTTCGCCTTCGCATATCGGCCTCAACAAGAACGAGGACCGGCTGAAGAAGGCGGTCAACGACGCGGTCGCCAAGATGCTCGCCGACGGCAAGCTCGACGAGAGTTCGAAGGCCTGGCTGAAGACGCCGCTCAATCCCGACAACCTCAAGGATTGAGTTCCCGTGGCCTTCGGCTGGCTTCCAGGCGCTGTGGGCGACATCGCTCACGGCGCGGCCACGACGATCCTGTTGATCGTCGTGACCACGGTGGCGGGAACGCTGCTCAGCATTCTCGGCGCCGCCGGCCGGCGAAACGGGCCCGTGCTGCTGCGTCGGGCCATAGGCTGGTATGTCGAGGTGATGCGCAACACGCCATTCCTGGTGCAGCTGTTCTTCATCTTCTTCGGCCTGCCCAGCCTCGGCATCAGGCTCGAGCCGATCCTGGCCGCCATGCTGGCGATGACGCTCAACATGGCCGCCTATACGATCGAGATCGTCGGCGCCGGGCTCGACGCCGTGCCGCGCGGCCAGACTGAAGCCGCACTGGCGCTCGGCCTCAGGCCTCGCCAAGTGTTCATCAAGATCGTGCTGCCGCAGGCGCTGAAGGTGATCTACCCGGCGCTGACCAGCCAGATCGTCATCATGATGCTGGAATCGGCCGTGGTGTCGCAGATCGCGGTGCGCGAGCTGACCTATGAGGCCGACATGCTGCAGGCGCGCACCTTCCGCGCCTTCGAGACCTATTTCGTGGTGACGTTGGTCTATCTCGGCCTGTCGATTGGACTGCGCCGGCTGCTCGTCGGCGGCGGGCGCCGAGTTCTTGGAGCCGGCGTGTCATGATCGAGTTCACCTTCTGGGACATCCTGCGCAACCTGCTCCTCGCCGCGCGCTGGACGGTGCTGTTGTCGCTTGCCGCCTTTGTCGGCGGCGCGCTGGTCGGGCTGATTGTGCTGTTCTTCCGCATCGCCAAGAACAAATGGGGCAAGCGGATAGCCTCGGGCTATATTGCGCTGTTCCAGGGCACGCCGCTTTTGATGCAGCTCTTCCTGATGTTCTTCGGCCTGCCAATGCTGGGGCTGCGCATCGAGCCGTGGACGGCGGCGATGCTCGGCCTCACCTTCTTCGCCAGCGCCTACCTGGCCGAGATCTGGCGCGGCGGCGTCGACGCGCTGCCGCGCGGCCAATGGGACGCCGGCGCGAGCCTCGGGCTGCATTATCTGCAGGAATTGCGGCTGATCATCCTGCCGCAGGCCTTCGCGATCACCCGCGCGCCGACCGTCGGCTTCCTGGTGCAGCTGATCAAATCGACGGCGCTGACCTCGATCATCGGCTTCGAGGAACTTGTCAGGACATCCAACGCCATCAACAACGCTACTTTCGAACCGTTCAAGGTCTACGGCCTGGTGGCGCTGATCTTCTTCGTCATGTGCTTCCCGCTGACGCAATATGCGCGGCGGCTGGAGCAACGCGCCGGAGCGCGCTGAGCCGGCGCAAGGCTGCCGATCGTGCCGGCAGCTTTTCCTGTCAATGCCCGGGGGCCAGCGCCGGCGCGATGCGGTCGCGCCTGAGCCAGCGCGCGAGGAGCAGCGCCGCCACCACGGCCAGTCCGGATGCCAGGCCGATCCAGATGCCGACGCCGTTCAAGCCGAAATGGAAGGCGAGCAGCACGCCGAGCGGCAGGCCGACGCCCCAATAACCGATCGCGGCGTAGATCATCGGCACCTTGGTGTCGTGCAACCCGCGCAGCATGCCGGACGCGACCGCCTGGGCGCCGTCGAAAATCTGGAACAGCGCGGCGAACATAAGGAACGACACGGCAAGCGTGATCACCCTGGCATTGGCCGGATCGGCGAGATCGATGAAGGCGCTGATCAGCGCATGCGGCCACAGAATCATCACCAGGCCCATCAGCGCCATGAACGAGACGCCGATGACGAAGGCAGTCCAGCCGGCGCGCGAAACGCCTTCCGGGTTGCCGGCGCCATGCGCCAGGCCGACCCGCACGGTGACCGCCTGGTTGAGCCCGAGCGGCACCATGAAGGAGATTGAGGCGATCTGGATGGCGATCGCGTGGGCGGCCAGCGAATCCGCATCGATCAGCCCCATGAGCAGCGCCGCCGCATTGAAGATCGTCACCTCGAAGGCGAGGATGCCGGCGATCGGCATGCCGAGTCTCAGCAGGCTGCGGAAACGCGGCCAGTCTGAGCGCCAGAAGCGGCCGAACAGACGGTAGCGGCGGAACTTCTTCTCCAGCATCACCACCGCCGCCAGGCCGACGAACATCAGCGTGCTGGACAAAGTGGTGGCGAGGCCGGAGCCGGCGATGCCCATCGACTTGACGCCGAGATTGCCGAACATGAACACCCAGTTGAAGAAGGCGTTGCAGACGACCGCGACGAAAACGATGATCAGCGCCCAGCCCGGCCGCTCCAGCGCCGAGATGAAGGAGCGCAGCACGATATAGCCATAGAAAGGCAGCACCGCCCATTGCAGCCAGTGCAGGTAGATGCCTGCCTGATGCGCGAGCTCCAGCTTCTGGCCCATGGCCAAAAGCACCTCTTCGCCATGCGAGAGAAAAACCCAGATCGGGATCGAGATCAGGATCGCCAGCCACAGGCCCTGGCGCACGGTGCGGCGCAGGTCGCGCACCGAATGGCGGCGGCGGCCGAGCTCGGTCGCCATCATCGGCGAGGTCGCCAGCATCAGGCCGAGGCCGAAGATCAGCGGCATGAAGTAGAGGTTGGCGCCGAGCGCGCCGGCGGCGAGCGTATCGGATCCCAGACGGCCCATCATCATGACGTCGGTCGCGGTCATGGCGGTCTGGCCGAGATTGGTCAGCACCATCGGCCAGGCGAGCGCGATCGTCGCCCTGATTTCCTGACGCCAAAGGTTTTCCGGCGCGCGAGCGCCGGCTTCGATCGCAGACATTGTTCTGCTCTTTCAGAACACGGCGCGTCGGCCAAAGGGCCGGAAGCCGCACAACAACGGCGCGAAATGGCGCCATTTGCGTCGCCTTGTGAACGAAATGCGACATGTTGGCAAGGGAGGAGGCCCGGCCAGCGATTGATCCAGCCAACGCAACGAGCCGCGTCCGTAGCAAATGACACAAGCGCCGGGCAGCGCGATTGCGTCGCCGCCAGATGCGGCGGGGTTCAGGCTTCAGTCCGCCACAGCAGCGGTTTGCGGCCGCCGGGTATGTAGGCGATCGCGTGGTGCTCGGCATCCGGCCTCCGGATCCGAAGACGGCGGAAGCCGGCGCGGGAAACCTGCTGCAGGGCACCGCCGACCGCATCGAGTTCCATGGCAATGACGCGCTGGTGACGTTCGGCTTTGGCGGCAAGGAGATCAGCGCGCTGGTGCCGGCCCGCGAATGCCCGCGGCAGAGCGCGCCCGTGCGCTACACGTCGACGAGGAAAGCATCCATCTGTTCGACGCCGAGACAGGCAAGTCGCTGTGCAGGCGGTAGAGCAATTCCAGGAAAAGTGTGAACAAGCAGAGAAATGGAAAACTATCCGATCGCGTCGAGCATCTGCCGCTGGCGATGCATTTCGAGGAATATCCGGTAGTCGCGGTCGAAGCGAGCTCCGGCGGCCTTGTTGGGCGCGCGGATCTTGCCGCCCTGTTGCATGGCGACGCAGGCGGCGTTGAGATCGCTATAGATCCCGGCGGCGGTCGCCGCCACCATGGCGGTGCCGAGCAGCACCGCCTCGTCGGCCAGCGGCTCGACCACCGTGCAGCCGGTGGCGTCGGCGTAGAGCTCCATCAGCAGCGGGTTCTTGGTATGGCCGCCGGTGACATGCAGCGTGTCGATCAGATAGCCGTTCTCGTTCAGCGCCTCGAGCACATGGCGCACGCCGAGCGCGATGCCGACCGCGGTGCGCCAGTAGAGCTTGCAAAGGCTGTCGAAAGAGGAATCGAGCGTCAGGCCGCTGATGACGCCGACGGCGTGCGGGTCGGCGAGCGGCGAGCGGTTGCCGTGAAAATCCGGCAGCACATGCAGCCTTGCGGCCAGCGCATCGCCGTCCTCGGCGCGCAGCTCGGCGACGCGCCCCGCGATCTTCATATGCATGGCCGCGTCCGGCTCGCCGCCGGCGCCATGCCAGCGGATGATGTGGTCGAGCAGCGCGCCGGTGGCCGACTGGCCGCCTTCCGACAGCCACAGCGTCGGCAATGCCGCGCCGAAATAAGGGCCCCAGACGCCGGCAAAAGGCTGCGGATCGGGCGACATCGCCATGACGCAGGACGATGTGCCGGCAATCAGCGCCAGATGCCGGCCGATGTCCTTCTCGTCGCCGGCAAAGCCGCCGAGAACGCCGAGAGCGCCCGCATAGGCGTCGATGACGCCGGCGCCCACCCGGCATTTTTCGGTGAGGCCAAGTTCAGCCGCGGCCTCGGCCGTCAGCGGACCGATATCGGCGCCTACGGGGCTGGCCTTTTCCGGCAGGTTGCCGTGCTCGAACAGGTCGCCGAGACCGACAAGTTCGAAGAAGTCGCGCCGCCAGCCTTTTTCCTCATGCGCGAGATAGGTCCACTTCGCCGTCAGCGTGCATTGCGAGCGGGCGAGCGAGCCTGATGCCTTCCAAGTCAGGAAATCGGCGAGGTCGAATAGATAGCCGGCTTCATTCCATGTCTTCGGCAGATGGCGCTTCAGCCACATCAGCTTCGGCGTTTCCATCTCCGGCGACATCACACCGCCGATATAGTCGAGCACAGCGTGGCCGCTCGTCGTGCATTCGTCGGCCTCGGCGATGGCGCGATGATCGAGCCAGACCATCGTGTCCCAGCGCTTCTCGCCGGTGACCGAGACGCTGATCTGGCTGCCTTGCCTGTCGCGCGCGACCAGCGAGCAGGTGGCGTCGAAAGAGATGCCGGCGACATCGCCGGCGGCGACGCTGGATTTCTGCAGAGCGGATCGCACGGATTTGCACACCGCTGACCAGATATCTTCCGAATCATGCTCGGCGTGATCGGGCTTGGGCTGGTGCATGGCGATCGGATGATCGGCGCGGCCGAGCAGGTTGCCGCGCGCGTCGAGAATCCCCGCGCGAGCGCTCCCGGTGCCGACATCGACCACGCAAACGAAACTCTTCGTCAAGATGCTTTTTCTCTCGCTCCCAGGCCTGCAATCAGATCGGGCAATTGCAGCATGTCAGCGAATATAAAGTCCGGTTCCGTCGACGCAAGCCGCGCCTTGAGGGCGGGATTGGACGCGTGCGAGCCACCGGTGAAGGCAAAAACGCGCATGCCCGCCGCGCGGGCGGCGGCGACGCCGGCCGGGCTGTCCTCGATGACCAGGCACTCGCGCGGATGCGCCCGCATGCTGGCGGCGGCGTGGAGGAAAAGGTCGGGCGCCGGCTTGCCGCGTTCGACCATGGTGGCGCTGAACAGATGCGGCTCCAGCAAGGCAAGCAGGCCGGTGACGTCGAGCGCGTAGCGGATGCGCTCCAGCGTGCCGGACGAGGCGACGCAGAAGGGGCGGCCGAGCTTCGGCAGCAGTTCCTTGACGCCGGGAACCGGCTTCAACTCCTCGCGAAATTTGCGCATGAGGTCGACGCGCATGGCGGTCAGATGCCGGTCGCTGATGTCGAGCCCGAAATCGCGGCCGAGGATCTCGCGCACGCTCTTCATGCTCTTGCCGAGGAAATGCTCGTAGGCGGCGTCCTCGCTCACCGTGCCGCCGGCAAGCTCGATCATGCCAAGCAGCGCCGAGACCGAAAGCGCCTCGCTGTCGACCAGCACGCCGTCACAGTCGAAGATGACCAGTTCCGGCGTCATGGCTGTTGCTTCCAGCTAAGCAATTCCAGGAAAAGTGTGAGCGGTTTTCCGTCCGGAATTGCGTCAAAAGAGACAGAGGCTTTCAGAGCTTGCCGGCGAGATAGCGCGTCAGGGTTTCGCGCGCGCCGTTCGCCCACAGGGCTTTCAAGGCATGGGCGAAGGCGTCGGCGAAGACGGGCGAGCGGCCGACATCGCCATAGATATCCTCCATCACCAGCCAGGCCTTCGGATCGTCCTTGGCCGCCTTGGCGGTGGCCTGCATGCGGTCCCAGCTCGGGTCGTTCGGCTCGATGACGGCGCCACTGTCGGTGGTGCCGAAGCAGTAGCGGCACCACAAGGCCGATTCCAGCGCGAGGCCGGCGACGCCCTCGCCCGCCTTCAGCCGGTCGGCGATCGTCGGGATGATGAATTTCGGCTGGCGGTTGGAGCCGTCGAGGCAAAGCCGGCGTATGGTGTCGCCGATCTTCGGGTTGGAGAAGCGGCGCTCGATGAGCTGGTAATAGTCCTCCAGATCGGTGTTGGGCACGGGCGGCACGGTCGGGATGATCTCGTCATGCTCGAGCTTCGACAGGAAGGCGCGCACCAGCGGCTCCTGCATGCCTTCATGGACGAAATGGATGTCCATCAGCCCGGCCGGATAAGCGATCGTGGCGTGGCCGCCATTGAGGATGCGGATCTTCATCAGCTCGTAAGGCGAGACGTCCTTGACGAACTGCACGCCGACCCTTTCCAGCGCCGGGCGGCCGGCGGTGAAACGGTCCTCCAGCACCCATTGCTTGAACGGCTCGCAGAACACCGGCCAATTGTCCTCCAGCCCGAAATCGTCGGCGAGGATCTTGCGCTCTCGGTCGCTGGTGGCCGGGGTGATGCGGTCGACCATGCCGTTCGGGAAAGCGACCTTGTCCTCCACCCATTTCGCCAGATCCTCGTCGATCAGCCTGGCAAGGCCGATCACGCCGTCGGAGGTGACGTGGCCATTATGGGGGATGTTGTCGCAGGACATGACGGTGAACGGCACGATGCCGTCGGCGCGCCGGCGCAGCAGGCCGGCAAGGATGATGCCGAAGACGGTCTTCGGCGCAGCACCCGGCTGGGCGTCGGCGACGATGTCGGGATGGGCCGGGTTGAACTTGCCGGAGGCCGGGTCGATGAAATAGCCGCCCTCGGTGATGGTCAGCGAGACGATCTTGATCGCCGGATCGGCGAGTTGGTCGATGATCGCGTCCGCATCGCCGGGCGTCAGGAAATCGATCATGGCGCCGGTGACGCGGGCGCTCATATGACCCTGGTCCTGCTCGACGACCGTGGTCAGCCAGTCCTGTTCCTGCAGCTTGGAACGGCCGATCTTCTCGCCCTCGAACACGCCGGCGCCGATCAGCGCCCAGTCATGGCCCTCGCCGGTGCCGAACAGGTCGTCGAGATAGACCGCCTGGTGCGAGCGGTGGAAATTGCCGACGCCAAAATGGACGATGCCCGCCTTCAGGGCGGAGCGGTCGTATTTCGGGCCGGCGACCTTGGCCGGCAGCCTGGCGAGGTTCGAGGAAGAGAGTTTCACGGTCATCTCATTTTACCCTTTGGCCGATCCGCAGCCCGACTGTTTACGCCTCCTTGGGAGAGCGAGGATGAGGGGCAACACCTGGTGTTCCAGCATGCCGCCCCTCACCCGCCCCATGGCGTCTTCTCCGGAGGAAAAAGAGAAGCGCCTTCCCCTCAGCCCATCCCGGTCAACTCATCCACTGGCCGCCATCGACATTGTAGGTCTGGGCGACAATGTATTCGGCCTCGTCACTGGCGAGGAACACCGCCATGCCGGCGAGGTCCTCGGGCTTGCCCATGCGGCCGTAAGGAACGCCTTCGCCCACCAGGCGCTTCTTCTCGCCCTTGGGCCGGTTCTCGTATTTGGCGAACAGCGCGTCGACCTGGTCCCACATGTCGCTGTCGACGACGCCCGGCGCGATGCCGTTGACGTTGATGCGATGCTTGATCAGGTCGAGTCCCGCCGACTGGGTAAGCGAAATGACGGCGGCCTTGGTGGCGCAATAGACGGCGACCAGCGGCTCGCCGCGACGGCCGGCCTGGCTCGCCATGTTGATGATCTTGCCACCCTTGCCCCGCGCGATCATCGAGCGGGCAGCCGCCTGCAGCATGAACAGCGTGCCGGCGACATTGACCGAGAACAG
>NZ_VFTH01000043.1:0-12758 GCF_006439375.1 Mesorhizobium sp. B4-1-1 | reverse complement strand
CGGGCCCTCGTGAACAAGATCGATCTCGCCGAAGCCCCCGGCAGCGCCGAAGAGATCGGCCAGCTGCCGCGATCGAGTGTCAAGTTCGTGAGCGCCAAGAACGGTGAGGGAATCGTCGATGCCTTTGCCGAACTCGCCGAAACAATACGGCGTCGGCAGTTGTAGTTCGGCAAAAAAATTCGGCTTGCTTGATTGTCTGGTACGCCCAAGGGGAATCGAACCCCTGTTCCCGCCGTGAGAGGGCGGTGTCCTGACCGCTAGACGATGGGCGCGCTCAAGAATTGGCTACATAGGCTGGCGGCCGGGAAAAAGCAACCGAGCAGATTCCGGAAAAGTGTCGTACGGTTTTCCGACAAGAATCTGCGACAAAACAAAAGGCCTAAGGCGAGCATTCATTGGCTCGCCAATGAGTGCTCGCGCCTAGGGTTTCGACCGCTTCGCGCGCTTTGCCGGCCGCCACCGGTCAGCCCTGCCGTTTCGGTTCGATCAGATCCCAGAGATTGCCGTAGAGATCGGAAAAGACGGCCACCGTGCCGTAGGCCTCGAAGCGCGGCGCCTCGCGGAATTCGACACCCTTTGCGAGCATCGCCCGATGGTCGCGGGAAAAATCGTCGGTCTCGAGAAACAGGAAGACGCGGCCGCCGGTCTGGTTGCCGATGCGGCTTTCCTGCTCTTCGCCGGATGCTTCCGCCAGGAGCAGCCGCGCCCCTTGGCCCTTCGCCGGCGCGACGATGACCCAGCGCTTGCCGCCGCCGAGGTTGACATTCTCGATGAGCATGAAGCCGAGCCGCTCGACATACCAGGCGACCGCCTCGTCGTAATTGCCGACGACGAGCGCGACGCTGCGGCGTTCGGCAAAGCCGCTCATTTGTTACGGATCGAGAACCGGCCGATGATGCGGCGTTCGGCGATGTCGTAGACGAAGATCGAACGGCTCCCATCTATAAGCTCGGCATCGATCGACAGGCGGTTGCCGGAGAGCGACTGGCTGATCACCTTGGCGCCGACGGGCAGCACGATGTCGCCCGACAGCGGCGCGCCGGCCGGAGCCTGGACATCAGCGGCGGGAGCCGGTCCGGCCACCGGCGCGTTGCGGGCTTTGTAGACAAGCGCCCCGATCACCACCATAAGGGCGAGGAACAGTAGGCCGAGATTGACGATCATGAAGCGGACGAGCTTGCGTCGCACGTTCTCGGCCGCGGGGTCGAGCGGCTTTTCCTCATCTTCTTCGGCGATTGGCCGGGCCATGGCTAGACGATCCGCAACGGTTTTCGATGAGCGCTCATAACGAAGAGACCCCGATATTGATAGAGGACGAATTGGCGGACGAGGAATCGGCTGCCGGCGAAGCCGTCGTGCTGGAAACCGGCGCCGACGCCGCCGGCCAGCGTCTCGACCAGTGGCTTGCCGCCCGGCTCGGGCCGGAGCTCTCGCGCAGCCGCGTGCAGGCGCTGATCAAACAGGGCGCGGTCTCCATGGCCGGCAGGCAGGTGCTGGAGGCCAAGCGCAAGCTGACCGCCGGTGAGCGGATCGAAATTCTGGTGCCCGCGCCGGTGCCGGCCGAGCCGCAAGGCGAGGACATTCCCCTCGACATCCTCTACGAGGACGACGAGCTGATCGTCATCAACAAGCCTGCGGGGCTGGTCGTCCACCCCGGCGCCGGCAATTGGACCGGCACACTGGTCAACGCGCTGATCCATCATTGCGGCGACAGCCTGTCCGGCATAGGCGGCGTCAGGCGGCCGGGCATCGTCCATCGCCTTGATAAGGAAACCAGCGGCGTCATGGTCGCGGCCAAGACCGACCGCGCGCATAAGGCGCTGTCGGAGGCCTTTGCCGACCACGGCCGCACCGGCGATCTCGAACGCGCCTATCTGGCGCTGGTCTGGGGCATTCCGCAACGGCCGACGGGCACCGTCGACGCCGCGCTCGGCCGCGCCGCCGATCGCGTCCGCCGCGCGGTGGTGCCGGAAGGCCGTGACGATGCCCGTCATGCCGTCACCCATTTCAGCGTCGTCGAGCGCTTCGGCGAAGGACAGCAGGCTTTCGCCACCGCAAGCCTGGTCGAATGCCGGCTGGAGACCGGCCGCACCCACCAGATCCGCGTCCACATGGCCCATATCGGCCATCCGGTGATCGGCGACCCGGATTACGGGCAGGCCTTCCGCACCAAGGCCAACCGGCTGCCCGAACCCTTGAAAGCCAAGGTCAGCGCCTTTCCCCGGCAGGCCCTGCATGCCTGGCTCCTTGAATTCCGGCACCCGACCACCCATCTATCGATGAGGTTCGAGGCGCCAATACCAAGGGACATGGAGGAATTGGTCGGCGGCTTCCGCAAGCTCTGAAACCTGCCATTAAGACGCTTCAAACCAGCCATCAAAAAACCTGACCGGCGTTGTTCACTTTAGCGTGACAGACTGTTTAGCGTTGAACAAATGCCTGTCTTTTCTGGTTTTGTTCCTATATGTGTAGGTTGTCGCGGATGAGCCTTTGGCATCTGTGACGAATGCCCGCCGCGTTTCGGGGGCATCCACTCCAAAGAGAGAGGGGGCGCTATCATGGCCCAATCATTACCCAGTATCGTTTCCGGTGAAGGCGGTCTCGCCCGTTACCTGGAAGAAATCCGCCGCTTTCCGATGCTTCAGCCGCAGGAAGAGTACATGCTCGCGAAACGCTACGCCGAGCATCAGGACACCACGGCTGCCCACAAGCTCGTCACCAGCCATTTGCGGCTCGTCGCCAAGATCGCCATGGGCTATCGCGGCTACGGCCTGCCGATCGGCGAGGTGATCTCGGAAGGCAATGTCGGCCTCATGCAGGCCGTTAAGAAATTCGAACCGGAGCGTGGTTTCCGGCTCGCCACCTATGCCATGTGGTGGATCAAGGCCTCGATCCAGGAATACATCCTGCGCTCGTGGAGCCTGGTCAAGATGGGC
The DNA here is from genome assembly GCF_006439375.1 of Mesorhizobium sp. B4-1-1. Taxonomy (NCBI): domain Bacteria; kingdom Pseudomonadati; phylum Pseudomonadota; class Alphaproteobacteria; order Hyphomicrobiales; family Phyllobacteriaceae; genus Mesorhizobium; species Mesorhizobium sp. B4-1-1. The sequence goes on along the minus strand of NZ_VFTH01000043.1, from coordinate 9,822 downwards.
ACCACCGCCAACCAGAAGCGTCTGTTCTTCAACCTGCGCAAGGTGAAGGGCAAGATCCAGGCGCTCGACGATGGCGACTTGAAGCCCGACCAGATCGCCGAGATCGCCACCCGCCTCAACGTTTCCGAGGCGGAAGTGGTGTCGATGAACCGCCGCCTGTCGGGCGACGCTTCGCTCAACGCCCCGATCCGGGCGAGCGAGGGCGAGTCCGGCGAATGGCAGGACTGGCTGGTCGACGACCACGAAAGCCAGGAAGAGATGCTGATCGAGCAGGACGAGCTGGAAAACCGGCGCTCCATGCTGTCGGGCGCTTTGTCCGTGCTCAACGACCGCGAGCGGCGCATCTTCGAGGCGCGTCGCCTCGCCGAAGAGCCGCTGACCCTGGAAGAACTCTCGGCCGAGTTCGACATCAGCCGCGAGCGCGTGCGCCAGATCGAGGTGCGCGCCTTCGAGAAGGTGCAGGACGCGGTCAAGGCCGCCGCCAAGCGCCAGATCCAGGCGCTGCGCACCATCGAGGCGCAGCCGGCGGCGTAAAGCCACCGCGCATGAGCAACAAAACGGCGGCGCCAGATTCTGGCGCCGCCGTTTTTATTTGGCGAAAGGGGTGGCGCGCCCCTTTCTCCCCGTCGCTACACGGGGAGAAATGCCCGGTTCACCCTCCGCAGCTGCAGCGGAGGAAGCAGGCGCGCGCTCATCTTCGACCGCCGCGGCGCCCTCATCCGCCCTTCGGGCACCTTCTCCCGTTGAACGGGGAGAAGGAAAAAGGCTCACGCCGAAGGCTGCTTCGTCTTGCGCAGATACGGCAGCACCGTCTCATAAGCGCCAAAACGCTTGATCGCGTCCTCGTTGGAGACGGCGGCGGTGATGATGACGTCGTCGCCTTGCTTCCAGTTGGCCGGCGTCGCCACCTGGTGCTTGGCCGTCAGCTGGATGGAATCGATGACGCGCAGGATTTCGTCGAAGTTGCGGCCCGTGGTCATCGGATAGGTCAGCACCAGCTTGACCTTCTTGTCCGGGCCGATGACGTAGACCGAGCGCACGGTGGCGTTGTCGGCCGGCGTGCGACCCTCCGAACTCTCGCCGGCGCCGGCCGGCAACATTTCATAGAGCTTGGCGACGTGGAGGTCTTTGTCGCCGATCAGCGGATAATGCACCGTATGGCCGGTGGCGGTTTTGATGTCGGCCTGCCACTTGTCGTGGCTCGACACCGGATCGACGGAAATGCCGATGATCTTGACGTTGCGCTTTTTGAACTCGCCTTCCAGCCCTGCCATCGTGCCGAGCTCGGTCGTGCAGACCGGGGTGAAATTCTTCGGATGGCTGAACAGCACTGCCCAGCCGTCGCCGATCCAATCGTGGAACTTGATGGTGCCCTGCGTGGTCTCGGCCGTGAAATCCGGCGCGATATCGTTGATACGAAGACTCATGACCTATCCCTACCCTTTTGTGAAAACCGCCGGCGCGCCCCCGTTGGGCGGAGGCCGGACGTTAGTTCTAGCACCATGAGGGTAGGGTTCAAACGCCGGGAGTAGGAAGCTTGCCCACGGCAGGTGAAAATTTTTCGCCCTCGCTCGCAATTGGAGGCAGGATTTCGATTTACCGTCGGCGCCGGGCGCTCAGGCTTTCTTTATCGCGAGCGTCGCCGCGAGATCTTCCATGCGCTGCGCAAGCGCGCCGAGCGCGGTTGTGAGCACGCTGTCGCTCTTGTCGGCCTTGGTCAGCGCCTCATCACGCGTCTTGCGCAAGGTCAGCACTTCGCTCTCCATGCCCTTGACGCGCTTGGTGAGCTCCGAAAGTTCGTCCATCACCATGATGCCGGCCATGACGGTAAGCCGCTGGTCGCCGATCTCGCCGAAGGAATCCTTCAGGTGCGAGACATAGCGGTCGAAGCGTTCGGCAAGGTCGATCAGGTGCTCTTCCTGGCCCTCGTCGCAGGCCATGCGATACTGTTTGCCGTCGATGGAAACGGTGACCTGTGCCATTGCCTTACCTGTCCAGAACCGCGCGGATGGTTTCCATGGCGGTCACCAGCCGCCGCGACACTTCCTTGTTGGCATCTTCCAGACGCTCGGCGCGCGCTTCGGAATTGTCGAGCTCCTGCGCCAGGCGCGAACGGTCGGCGTTCATGCGCTGCACCTCGGCCTCGGCTTCCGAATAATCGCGGTCATGCTCGAGCTTCGCCGCCACGGCGTTTTCCAGCCCTTCCATGGCCTTGCCCAGCCTGGCGATGACTTCCTTGAGGGTCGTTTCCCCGGTCATGGCCTCGTCCTATGCCCTGCCCATCACCGAATCGCGCGCGTTCAGAATGCGTTACCTCGGAAAGATTAGGCACCGGGTGAAGGGCGCGTCAACAAAGCTCTCGCGACTGTCCCCCGCTATCGCTAATGTAAGGCGCTCGATGCCATCACAAGCCCGGCAAAATCCGCCCCGATTTGTTGACTAAAAGGCCGTGCCTGCTATGTGTCCCGGCATCCTTTCCAAGGGTTCTCCCAAGCTCCAACCCACTTCCGGAGGAAGCATGACGTCGCGTGAACAACATGATCGGATGGCCAACGCGATCCGTTTCCTTTCCATGGATGCCGTCGAGAAGGCGAACTCCGGTCACCCCGGCCTGCCGATGGGCTGCGCCGACATCGCCACGGTGCTGTTCAGCCGTTTCCTGAAATTCGACGCCAAGGCGCCGCACTGGGCCGATCGCGACCGCTTCATCCTGTCGGCCGGCCACGGCTCGATGCTGCTCTATTCGCTCCTCTACCTCACCGGCTATGAGGACATGACGATCGACCAGATCAAGAATTTCCGCCAGCTCGGCTCCAAGACCGCCGGCCACCCGGAATACGGCCATGCCGCTGGCATCGAGACCACCACCGGCCCACTCGGCCAAGGCCTGGCCAATTCGGTCGGCTTCGCGCTCGGCGAGCGCATCATGAACGCCGCCTTCGGCAACGACCTCGTCAACCACTACACCTATGTGCTGGTCGGGGACGGCTGCCTGATGGAAGGCGTCTCCCAGGAAGCCATCGCGCTGGCCGGGCACCTGAAGCTCAACAAGCTGATCGTCTTCTGGGACAACAACAACATCTCGATCGACGGCCCGGTGTCGCTGGCCGACAACACCGACCAGGTCGCCCGCTTCCAGGCGTCCGGCTGGAACGCCAGCCACATCGACGGCACAGATCCCGAAGCGATCGCCTACGCGATCGAGGCGGCGCGCCATTCCGACAAGCCGACCATGATCGCCTGCAAGACCACCATCGGTTTCGGCGCCCCGACCAAGGCCGGCACCAACAAGGCGCATGGCTCGCCGCTGGGCGCGGATGAAATCGCCGGCGCGCGCAAATTCTTCAACTGGGATTCGCCGCCCTTCGAGATTCCGGCCGACATCCTCGACGCCTGGCGCGCCGTGGGTAAAAACAGCACCAAGGCACGCACCGACTGGGAAGGCCGTCTGGCCAAGGCCGAGCCGAAGCTGAAGGCCGAGTTCGAGCGCCGCCTTGCCGGCAAGCTGCCGTCGAACTTCGATGCCGTCATCGCCGACTACAAGAAGAAGCTGTCGGCCGACAAGCCGAAGGTCGCCACCCGCAAGTCGTCGGAAATGGCGCTGGAAGTCATCAACGGCGCCGTGCCGGAGACCATCGGCGGCTCGGCCGACTTGACCGGCTCCAACAACACCAAGACCAGCCAGACCAAGAACATCACACCCGACGATTACGGTCAGCGCTATGTCCACTACGGCATCCGCGAGCACGGCATGGCGGCGGCGATCAACGGTCTGACGCTGCATGGCGGCCTGATCGCCTATGGCGGCACCTTCCTGTGCTTCTCCGACTATGCCCGCCCCTCGATGCGCCTTGCCTCGCTGATGGGCATCCGATCGATCTTCGTCATGACGCATGACTCGATCGGCCTCGGCGAAGACGGCCCGACCCACCAGCCGGTCGAGCATCTGGCGGCGCTGCGCGCCATCCCGAACCACAATGTCTTCCGCCCGGCCGACGCGGTCGAAACCGCCGAATGCTGGCAGATCGCGCTGGAATCCGAAAAGACGCCGTCGACCTTGGCGCTGACCCGCCAGAACCTGCCGACCGTGCGCACAGAGCATTCGGCAAAGAACCTCTCCAGCCAGGGCGCCTACGAGCTGGCCGCCGCCAGCGGCGAGGCCGTAGTGACGATCTTCGCCACCGGCTCCGAGGTCGAGATCGCCCTCGGTGCGCGCGAGCTGTTGGAAAAGCATAGCCACCCGACCCGCGTCGTCTCGGTGCCGTGCTTCGAGCTGTTCGACCAGCAGAGCGACGATTACCGCAGGAAGACGATCGGCAACGCCAAGGTGAAGGTCGCCATCGAAGCCGGCATCCGCCAGGGCTGGGACCACCTGATCGGCACCGACGGCATCTTCATCGGCATGCATGGCTTCGGCGCCTCGGGCACGATCGAACAGCTCTATCCGCATTTCGGCATCACCGCCGACGCCGCGGCCAAGTCGGTCGAAGCCCGCCTGCACGGCAAGTAGGAATTGCCTCGGGCCCGGCAGTGCCGATTGACGGTTTTGCCGGGCTGGACCAACCTAATCGATTTAAATGTGACGTTCTGCGGCTGGATTCTTGCGCCTTCCGCCGTTATGAAACTGCGGACCCATCCGCTTTCCAGCCCCCAAGGGAGAGAACAATGACCGTCAGAGTTGCCATCAACGGATTTGGCCGCATCGGCCGCAACATCCTGCGCGCCATCCATGAATCCGGCCGCAAGGACATCGACGTGGTCGCCGTCAACGATCTCGGCCCGGTCGAGACCAACGCGCACCTGCTGCGCTACGACAGCGTGCATGGCCGATTCCCGCATGAGGTGGCCGTCGACGGCGACCAGATCTCGGTCGGCAAGGAGAAGTTCAAGGTCACCGCGATCAAGGACCCGACCCAGTTGCCGTGGAAGGAGCTCGGCGTCGACATCGCGCTCGAATGCACGGGCATCTTCACCGCCCGCGACAAGGCTGCGGCTCACCTCACCGCCGGCGCCAAGCGCGTCATCGTCTCGGCCCCGGCCGATGGCGCCGATCTCACCGTCGTCTACGGCATCAACCACGACAAGCTGACCAAGGACCACATCGTCATCTCGAACGCGTCCTGCACCACCAATTGCCTGGCGCCGCTGGCGGCCGTTCTGCACGAGACCGTCGGCATCGAGAAGGGCATGATGACGACGATCCACTCCTATACCGGCGACCAGCCGACGCTGGACACCATGCACAAGGATCTCTACCGCGCCCGCGCCGCGGCGCTCTCGCAGATCCCGACCTCGACCGGCGCCGCCAAGGCGATCGGCCTCGTTCTGCCAGACCTCAAGGGCAAGCTCGACGGCATCTCGATCCGCGTGCCGACCCCGAACGTCTCGGTCGTCGACCTCAAGTTCATCGCCAAGCGTTCGACCACGCCGCAGGAGATCAACGAGGCCCTGATCGCCGCCTCGAAGGGCAAGCTCAAGGGCGTGCTGTCGGTCACCCATCACCCGAACGTGTCGATCGACTTCAACCACGACCCGCATTCCTCGATCGTCGCGCTCGATCAGACCAAGGTGATGGACGGCAACTTCGTTTCGGTCCTGTCCTGGTACGACAATGAATGGGGCTTCTCGAACCGCATGGGCGACACCGCGGTCGCCTTCGGCAAGACAATCGCCTGATTGTAGCCTTGCTCCGCAGTTTGAAACGCCCGGCCTCGGCCGGGCGTTTTTTATTGGCCGGCTGAGCCAAAAAACACACCGTTGCCTTGCACTGGTCATGCCTTCGCCCCACTCTCTGTTAAAGCGGCAGATAGAGGGATTTGGAGCAATTCTAGGAAAAGTGTGAAGCGGTTTTCCGTCCGGAATTGCGTCAATGGAAAGAGATAGAGCGGTTCGCCGTTTCCGCGAAACGGTGAAACGCTCTGGGAGGGGGCAATAGCGGATGGAGCATGCGATCTATCTCGTGACGCTGGTCGGCACGGCGCTCATTGTCGCCGCAGCGTTTTCGAGCCTGATCGCCTTCCGCTTCGGTGCTCCCTTGCTGCTGCTCTTCCTCTGCATCGGCCTTGCCACCGGCGTCGACGGCCTCGGCATCGAATTCGACAATGCGCGGCTGGCTTATTTTGCCGGCTCACTGGCTTTGGCGATCATCCTGTTCGATTCCGGTTTCGGCACGCCGCTCAACGCGCTCAGGCAAGCAGCCGGGCCCGCGCTGTCGCTGGCCACGATCGGCGTTATCCTGACCACAGCCATCTTCAGTGCCGCCGCTTCCTATGTTCTCAAACTCAGCTGGCTGGAATCCTCTTTGCTCGGCGCCGCCGTCGCCTCTACCGACGCGGCCGCCGTTTTCTTCCTGCTGCGCGCCGGCGAAATCCACCTGCGCGAGCGCGTGCGCGCCACGCTCGAAGTGGAATCCGGCACCAACGACCCGATCGCCATCTTTCTCACCATCACCCTGGTCGAGATCATCGCCGCGCATGCCAACCCGGAAGCCAATGTGCTGGCCACCAACCTTTTGCTCGGCTTCCTCGCCAATATGGGGCTCGGCGCCGTCATCGGCGTGCTCGGCGGCTTTGGCATCGTGCGTCTGGTCGAAAGGCTCAACCTCGACCACGGCCTGCTGCCGATCTTCGTGCTGACCTTGTCGCTGATGGTGTTCGCCGCCGCCGGCGCCATCGGCGGCTCGGGCTTTCTCGCCGTCTATCTTGCCGGACTGGTCGCCGGCAATTCCGATATCCGCGCCGTCACCATCCTGAAGCGTTTCCAGGACGGCATGTCTTGGCTGGCGCAGATCATCATGTTCCTGATCCTTGGCCTGTTCGCCACGCCTTCGCAGTTTCCGGCGATCCTGGTGCCGGCGATCCTGCTCGGCCTGTTCCTGATCTTCGTGGCCCGGCCCTTGGCCGTCTGGCTCTGCCTGATCCCGTTCCGGCTGCCGCGCCCTGAGGTCGCCTTCGTCTCCTGGGTCGGCCTGCGCGGCGCGGTCTCGATCCTGCTCGCCATCACGCCCCTGCTCGGCGGTCTCGAGCATGGCCGCCTGATCTTCAACGCCGCCTTCATCATCGTGCTTGTATCGTTGGTGGTACAGGGCTGGACGGTCGGTCCGCTGGCGCGGCGTCTCGGCCTGATCGTACCGGCCCGTCTTGGGCCGCTGGACAAGGTGGAGCTCGAATTGCCGGGCTCGGCGCATCATGAGCTGCTCGCCTATCGCGTAGCACCCGGCAGCCCGGTGGCGCGGGGCGAGCGTATCCCACGCTGGGCGAGACCCTCGCTGGTGCTGCGCGACGGGCGCTCGATGCGCTTCCAGGACATGGGCCGGCTGGCGGCCGGCGATCAGGTCTACATCTTCGTGCCGGACCGCTACCCGCGCCTGCTCGACAAGCTTTTCGCCAGCCGCGCCGTGGTCGACCCCGAGGACGCCGACTTCTTCGGCGCCTTTGCCGTCGATCCGGCCCGCTCCGCCGCGGAGCTGGAAGCCGCCTACGGGCCGGGCCTGACCGAAGCGGAACAGAAGCTCACCGTCGCCGCGCTGGTATCGGAGCGGCTCGGCGGCCATCCCGAATATGCCGACCGCGTGGTGATCGGTCCGATCGAGCTGATCGTGCGCGATGTCGACGAAAAAGGCCGGATCGCCGGCCTCGGCCTGTCTTTCGAGCCGACCGCGCCGGTCGCGCGCGTGCCGGTTTTCCTGAGCGCCGGCGAGATCGGCGACCGTATAGCCGCCATGATCCGCAACTGGCGCAGGCCGGCGGAACAACAGGCGGCCGACGACGTGCCGATCGACACCGAGGCGCCCGAGCCGGACGGGCGGAAGGCAACCGGCGAAGGCTGATGTCTCACGCCGACATCATTTTTGCGCGCGAGCCATCGACGCGACCCTTGCATCGTCCTTCGCGCCGGGTAAGGTCGCCGCGTTTTCGCTAAAAAGGAACGACCATGGCCGGCTTCAAGACACTCGACGATATCGGCGCCGTCAGCGGCAAGCGCGTGCTTGTGCGCGTCGACCTCAACGTTCCCGTCGCCGACGGCAAGGTGACCGACGCCACCCGCATCGAGCGCATAGCGCCCACCATCGCCGAGCTCTCGAAAAAGGGCGCCAAGGTCATCCTGCTTGCGCATTTCGGCCGCCCCAAGGACGGCCCATCGGCCGAATTCTCGCTCGAGCCGATCGCCAGGGCCACGGCTGAGGTTCTCGGCCGTCCGGTCGGCTTTGCCGCCGACTGCGTCGGCGACAAGGCGGCGGATGCAGTCGCGGCGATGAAGGACGGCGACGTCCTGCTGTTCGAAAACACCCGCTTCTACAAGGCCGAGGAGAAGAACGAGCAGGCCTTCACCGAAAAGCTCGCCGCCAATGGCGACATCTATGTCAACGACGCCTTTTCCGCCGCGCACCGCGCGCATGCCTCGACCGAAGGCCTGGCGCGTCATTTGCCGGCCTATGCCGGCCGCACCATGCAAGCCGAGCTCGACGCGCTGGAAAAGGGCCTTGGCGATCCGGCCCGTCCAGTGGTGGCCATCGTCGGCGGCGCCAAGGTCTCGACCAAGATCGACCTGTTGATGAACCTCGTGAAGAAGGTCGACGCGCTGGTGATCGGCGGCGGCATGGCCAACACGTTCCTGGCCGCGCGCGGCACCGACGTCGGCAAGTCGCTCTGCGAGCATGACCTCGCCGGCACCGCCAAGCAGATCATGATCGAAGCCGCCGAAGCCGGCTGCGCCATCATCCTGCCCGCCGACGGCGTCGTCGCCAAGGAATTCAAGGCGGGCGCCGCCAGCCAGACCGTCGCCATCGCCGACGTGCCGGCCGACGGCATGATCCTCGATGTCGGCCCAAAGACCGTGCAGAGCGTCAACGACTGGATCGACCGCGCCGCGACGCTGGTCTGGAACGGTCCGCTCGGCGCCTTCGAGATCGAGCCCTTCGACCGCGCCACGGTGGCCGCGGCAAAGCATGCCGCAGCGCGCACCAAGGCGGGCAAGCTTGTCTCCGTCGCCGGCGGCGGCGATACGGTGGCGGCGCTCAACCATGCCGGCGTCGCCGACGACTTCACCTATGTCTCGACCGCCGGCGGCGCCTTCCTCGAATGGATGGAAGGCAAGCCGCTGCCCGGCGTCGAGGTGCTGAAGCGCTGAGCCATTCAAGACTCAGCGAACAGACGCGGTTATCGAGGACTTTCGATCGATTCGAGCTTTTCGGCGTCATTCCTTTGGCGCTAGTGTTCTGCTAGGCGCGGAATATTACCGTCAAGGAGAGCACCATGAGCGAACGTCTCGAAGATATCGCCGCCGCGATCGTGGCCGATGGCAAAGGCCTTTTGGCCGCCGATGAAAGCTCCGGCACCATCAAGAAGCGCTTCGACGTCATCGGCGTCGAATCGACCGCCGACAACCGGCGCGACTACCGCGAGATGATGTTCCGCGCCAAGGAGGCGATGACGAAGTACATCTCCGGCGTCATCCTCTATGACGAGACCATCCGCCAGAAGGCTGCCGACGGCACCCCGCTGGTCGATATCATCAAGGCAGCCGGTTCCATTCCGGGCATCAAGGTCGATCTTGGCGCCAAACCTTTGGCGAACTTTCCCGGCGACACCATCACCGAGGGCCTCGATGGGCTGCGCGAGCGGCTCGCCGACTATTACAAGCTGGGCGCCCGCTTCGCCAAATGGCGCGCGGTGATCGATATCGACGCCGGCAAGGGCGTGCCTTCGGCCAATTCGATCGCCTCGAACACCCATGCGCTGGCTCGCTATGCCGCGCTTTGCCAGGAGGCCGGCATCGTGCCGATCGTCGAGCCGGAAGTGCTGATGGACGGCGCCCATTCGA
>NZ_VFTH01000042.1:0-15972 GCF_006439375.1 Mesorhizobium sp. B4-1-1 | reverse complement strand
GGGTCTGCGCGCGTCGCTACGCTCCTTGCTCCGCCCTAGAATGACGACACTCAGATGCTTTCGCCAACCGCTGCGGCAACATGTCGTTTCGAGCTAAAAGCTGAATCGGACAAACTGCTTAGCCGTCTATGCGCAACCCTTGATTTAGCGACCTCGACGGCGATTCAAAGGAAAGGACCACACCATGGCCACCACAAAGCTTCTCACCGATGCCGAGGTCGACAAAATCCCGGCGGTGAAGGCCGTGTTCGACGATATCCGCGCGACGCGGAAATCCGACTTCGTCAACAATTTCTGGCGTGGGCTGGCCAACGATCCGGCGGCGCTGAAGCGGGTGTGGGAACAGCTCAAGGCGGTGATGGTCGCCGATAGCGCCATCGATCCGCTGACCAAGGAAATGATCTATATCGCGGTCTCAGTCGCCAATGGCTGTTCCTACTGCATCCACTCGCACACGGCCGCGGCCCGCGCCAAGGGTATGACCGACGCGCAGCACGGCGAGCTTGTGTCGATCATCGGCCTGGCCGGCCAGACGAACCATCTGGTGACATCCCTGCAGATTCCAGTCGACCCGCAGTTCGAGGTGAAGTGAGTCGGGGGAGCGACACGGCGTTTCCGTGCCGCTGCCAGCAAAAAAATATCGCCCGGCGGCGGCCGTTCGCGCATTTCACAGGCTTGTGTGCTTGAATCAAAACTTTGCCCCGGCGCTGTTAAGGAAGTGACATGTAACGGCACTAAGGAAGCCGCACGCGCAGCCGTTCGCCCTTGGTCTCCGGTACGGCTTTCGCGGCGGAGCCGTCATGAAAATCGTTCAGATCACCGACACCCATTTCAGCCCGACCAAGCCGCATTTCAACGGCAATTGGGAGCCGCTGGCCGACTGGATCGAGCAAAGCGGCGCCGATCTCGTCATCCACACCGGCGATCTGACCGTCGACGGAGCCGACAAGGATGACGACATCAGCTTCTGCATGGGGCTGATGCGGGAGGTATCGAGACCCATGCTGCTGGTGCCCGGCAACCACGACGTCGGCCATCTGCCGGGTTCGCTGCAGCCGGTCGATGCGGCACGGCTGGAGCGCTGGCGCCGCTTGGCCGGTCCTGACTACTGGTCCGAAGATGCGGGAAACTGGCGGCTCATTGGGCTAAACAGCCAGGTGATGGGCTTCAACGATGCCGCGGAAGAAGCCCAGTTCGAATGGCTTCGGGAAACGCTGGAGAGTCGCGGCGGCCGCCACGTCGCGATGTTTACCCACAAGCCGCTCTTTGTCGACGATCCGGACGAAGGCGACACCGGCTATTGGAGCATCCGACCGGCGCAACGCCGGCGCCTCTACGATCTGATCGCCGCCCACGACGTGGCCCTGCATGCGAGCGGCCACCTGCATTGGGCGTGGAAGGGCAAATACGCAGGCACCTCCCTGGTATGGGGGCCGTCCGCCGCCTTCATCGTCGACACGATGGAACGCAAGATGCCGGGCGAGCAGCTGATCGGCGCCGTCATGCATCATTTTGATGACGCGGTCGCGAGCGAGATCGTCGCCGTGCCCGGCATGACCGCCTATGTCCTCGACGACGTGGTCGAGGAGGTCTATCCGCACGAGGCGCATAAGGTCCGCAGGAAAGCTGGGTGATGGGCGCGCTATCGCTTCGCGGCCTGAGCAAGGCCTTCGGCGGCAACGCGGTCCTCAAGGACATCAGCTTCGATGCCGAGCCCGGCGAATTCATCGCCCTGGTTGGCCCGTCGGGCTGCGGCAAGAGCACGTTGCTGCGCATCCTCGCCGGGCTCGACCATGCCGACACCGGCGAGATCCTGGTGGGCGGCAAGGAGATGTCGAACGTTGCCGCGGCCGACCGCAACATAGCCATGGTGTTCCAGTCCTACGCCCTCTATCCGCATCTGACGGCCAGCCAGAATATCGCCGTGCCGCTGGCCATGAAGCGGCTGAGCCGCGCACAGCGCCTGCCGCTGATCGGCTCCCTGCTGCCGGGCCAGAGAGAGCTGCGCGCCGGCATCGCGCGCGATGTGCGCGAGATGGCCACCTTGCTGAAGATCGATCATCTGCTCGACCGCAAGCCTGGCCAGATGTCTGGCGGGCAGAGGCAGCGCGTGGCGCTGGCGCGCGCGATGGTGCGCCATCCCAGCATCTTCCTCATGGACGAACCGCTTTCCAACCTGGATGCCAATCTGCGCGTCCATGCGCGCGGCGAGATCGTGGAATTGCACCGGCGCGCCGGTGCGCCAACGCTCTATGTGACGCATGACCAGGCCGAGGCGCTGTCGATGGCCGATCGCGTCGCCGTCATGATCGGCGGCCATCTGCTTCAGCTCGCCACGCCCGAGACGATCTACAACGACCCCACCCATATCGAAGTCGCGCGGTTCGTCGGCCAGCCGAGGATCAATATCCTGCAGGCGATCGCCGAAAACGGTCGCGTCGACTTCGAAGGCATGCGGCTGGCTTTGCTGGAGAAGGTGGCGAACGGCCCGATCAGCCTCGGCATTCGCCCGGAATTCGTCAAACTGTCCCCCAGCGGGCGGAGCGGCGTTGCCGGGCGGATTGAACGGCTGGAATTTCTCGGCTCGGAAGTCATTGCCCATTGCCAGCTCGACGTCTCCGGCGACAGCGTCATCGCCAAGCTGGCGCCGCAAGAGGCGAAGGACCTGATTGGCGGAATGCCAGTGGGCATCCTTCTGGCTCCTGAGCAGGCGATGGTCTTCGGGCCCGAGGGACGCCGGCTGCGCATCGCGGAAGTGGCGGGCGCACGGCAGGAGCCGGCCTATGTCTAGCGTTGCGCTGGCGGGCAATGTCCTGAGCGCCGCGACACTGCGTGCGCGCAGCGAGGACCGGACCGCCTGGCTGCTGGCGCTGCCGGCGATCGCGCTGCTCTTCCTGTTCGTGCTGTTGCCGGTGGTTGCCGTCGTCTTTCTGGGCTTCACCGATTTCGAGCTCGGCTACGGCAAATTCCGTATCGTCGGCTTCGAGAACTACGCGCATCTGTTCAGCGACCGCACCTTCCGAAAATCGCTGTGGAACACCACTCTCTACACGGCGATGGTCGCCCCGGTCTCGATCGCGCTCGGCTTGGGTGTCGCGCTTCTGATCGAAGGCGAATTGCGCGCGCGGGCTTTCTTCCGCACCGTCTACTTCCTGCCCGTGGCCTCGCTGATCGTCGCGATGGCAACCGTCTGGCAGTATATCTTCCATCCGACCATCGGGCCGCTCAACGCGCTGCTTTCGCTTGTCGGCATTCCCAGCCCGAACTGGCTCGGCGCCTCGAACACCGTCCTCTACAGCCTGTCGATCATCGGCGTCTGGCAGTCGGTCGGCTTCAACATGGTGCTGTTCCTGGCCGGCCTGACGGCGATCCCGCGCGAGCTCTACGCAGCGGCTGAAGTCGACGGCGCGAAATCGGCGCTCGACCGGTTCTTCCTGGTCACCTGGCCGATGCTCGGGCCGACGACGCTGTTCGTCGTCACGATCAGCATCACCAATGCGGTGAAGGTTTTCGAGACCGTGAAGATGCTGACTGACGGAGGCCCGAACAAGGCGTCCGAAGTGCTCCTCTTCACCATCTACCAGGAGGGCTTCGTCTATATGCGCGTCGGCTATGCGTCGGCGATGACGGTGGTTTTCCTGGCGATCCTCGTCGTTTTGATGTTCCTGCAGTATCGCGTCCTCGACCGGCGGGTACACTACACATGACCAGCATCTCGGTCGGCCGCATCGTCCGCTTCACGCTGCTTTCGCTCGGTGCGCTGATGATTCTGGCGCCCTACATCTTCATGATCTCGACCGCCGGCAAGACGCAGAGCGACATCTTCACAGCGGCGCTTTCGCTGATTCCGCAGCATCCCTTCTTCGCTGAGAATTTCGCCAAGGCGCTGGAGAGGGTGCCAATGGCAACGCTGCTGTGGAACGGCATCGTCGTGTGCGGACTGATCTTCTTCTTCCAGGTCGCGGTCGCGATCCCTTGCGCCTACGCGATGGCCAAGCTGAAATTTCGCGCGGCGCGCATGATGATGGTGCTGGTCATGCTCGGCCTTCTGGTTCCCATCCATGCGACCGCTCTGCCGCTCTATGTCGCGTTCGACCGCATGTCGCTGCTCAACAGCTACACCGCGCTGGTCGCTCCGTTCACGATCTCGGTGTTCGCGATCTTCATGTTCCTGCAGTTCTTCCGCGCCATGCCCGACGACCTCATCCACGCGGCGCGGCTCGACGGCATGTCGGAGCTCGGCATCATCGCGCGCGTCATCGTGCCCAACGCCTGGCCGGCCGTCACCGCCTTCGCGATCTTTTCCGTCGTCGCGCACTGGAACGATCTCTACTGGCCGCTGATCGTCATCAGCAAGCAGGCCTACGCCACGCCGCCGCTCGGCCTGATGTATTTCCGCGCCGCGGAAGCGGGCGACGACTACGGCGCGCTGATGGCCGCGACGCTGATCATCACCCTTCCTCTCGTCGTCGCCTTCCTGCTCGCGCAGAAGCGCTTCGTCGAAGGCATCACCATGACCGGTCTCAAAGGCTGACCGGCCAACAAGGAGCACGAGCAATGAAGCATTTCTCCAGGATTATTGCCATGGCGGCGGTGTCGCTGGCATCGGCCCTTCCGGCCTATGCCGACACGACACTGACGGTCCACTATCCGATGCCCGGTTTCTTCAAGAACGTGATGGACACGATCTCGAAGAAGTTCATGGAAGAGAATCCCGACATCAAGATCCAGTTCGCCAGCCCGTCCGCGACCTATGAGGAAGGCATCCAGACCATTCTTCGTCAGGTCGGCACCGACGAGATGCCCGACATCACCTTCATCGGCCTCAATCGCCTGCGCATGCTCAACGAGCGCGACGTCGCCGTCGACCTCGGGCCGCTGGTGAAGAAGGACGGCAACATGGCCGAGCAAGGCTTCTCCGACACCATACTGAAGCTCGCGCAGGTGAACGGCAAGCAGATCGGGCTGGCCTTCGCCACCTCCAATCCGATCATGTATTACAACGCCGATTTGGTGAAGGCGGCCGGTGGCGATCCGGACAATCCGCCCAAGACCTGGGACGAGGTGATCGCCCTTGGCGGCAAGATCAAGGCGCTCGGCAACGGTGTCGACGGCATCGACTTCCGCTGGCAGGGCGATGATTGGATGTTCTCGGCGCTGCTGTTTGGCGCCGGGGGCAAGATGCTGAACGGCGACGAGAGCAAGGTCGCTTTCAACAGTCCAGAAGGCGAGAAGGCTGTCGAGCTTATCGAGCGGATGGTGAAGGAAGGCGGCATGCCGGTCTTCACCAAGCCGGCGGGCGAGCAGGCTTTCGCGGCCGGCAAGGTCGGCTTCGAATTCCAGACCACAGGCGCGCTGGTCAACACGATCAAGAATGTCGGCGACAAGTTCACGCTGCGCACGGCCAAGATTCCGCTGATCGATCCGGTCAACGGCCATTTGCCGACCGGCGGCAATGCGGTGGTCATCCTGACCAAGGACACCGCGAAGCAGGAAGCCGCCTGGAAGTTCGCCAAGTTCGCCGCCGGCCCGTACGGCGCGTCGGTGGTGGTGCCCGGAACCGGCTATGTCCCCAACAACGAACTCGCCGCGAAATCACCTGATTATCTCGGCGATTTCTACAAGAAGAACCCGCTGTTCCAGGCCGGCCTCAGCCAGATGCCGCTGATGGTTCCGTGGTACGCCTTCCCCGGCACCAACGGAGTCAAGGTGACGCAGACCATCGTCGACAATCTGTCGCGCATCGTCGACCAGTCGGCGACGCCGAAGGAAGCGCTTGCCGACGCCGCGAGCGACGTCGAAGGCATGTTGCCGACGCAATAACTGCTTGCTCCGCAAGCCGTCGCGCCTACCCGGCGCGGCGGCTTTCCGAAGCGCTATACCGGCCGGTAAACCTTCTCCGCCGTGTTCCAGAAGATGTCCGCCTCGGCCTTGGCGCCATGCTTCGCAACCGCACTGCGATGCGCCTTGATCAGCTCGGTGTGGCTGGTCCACAGCTTCTCGATCGGGAAGTTCGAGCCGAACATCAGCCGGTCGCTGCCGAGGATTTCGATGGCGTTGTCGACAATGTAGGCGATGAGGTCCGGGTCGTTGCGGTGCACGAAAGTGCCGAGCCCCGAGAGCTTGGCGTAGAAATTAGGCGCCGCCGAAAGCGTGCGGAGACCCGCCTTCCATGCTTCGGTGGTTTCCGGCTCCATGCCGGTCAGCATGCCGGCATGGGTGAGGATGAAATTCGTCTGCGGGTTTTCGCCAACCAGCCTCAGTCCATCTTTCATCTGCGCCGGGAAAAGCTGCAGGTCGAAGGCGAGGCCGTAGTCCTTCAGCCGCGCCACGTTGGCGCGCACCTTGGGATCGATCACCTGATCGGCGGAGGCGGCGAAGCGGAAGGCGGGCGTCTCATGCCAGTGAAGCTGCATGCGCACGCCGCGCAGCAGCTTGTATTTCATCAGCCGGTCGATCTGCGGGCGGACGTCGTCGACCGTCATGTCGGCATAGCCGACGATGGCGTGCGGCCAGCCGGTTTCGTCGGCGGTCTTCTGCAGGAAGGCGACCTCTTTTTCGAAATCCTCCTTGGCCCAGTTCGTCTGGACATAGACGGCTTTCTCGACGCCCAAGCCTTTCTGGTCTTCGAGGAACTCCGTGATCGGATAGTCGCGGCGGATCGGCTCGTAGGGGCCGAAGATGCGCGGCACCATGGGGCCGACCAGCCAGGGCTGGTCCTTTTGGCGCCAGATGTGGAAATGCGCGTCGATGGCTTTCTGCATCACGATACTCTTTTCCAGATGGCTGAAGCCGCAGGCGCAGGACGGGCGAGCGACAGGATGAAATCGGTCAGGCTTCCCACCGACGAGCCGTCGACCAGATCGTCGAGCGCCGGCAGGATGGCGCGGAGTGCCGCCGTCGCCGGGCGAAAGCGCGGATCGCCGGCGAGCGGCGTCGCCAGCGACAGCCGGAAAGCGCGGGCGCTGAAGCGGCGCATGGCGGTTTCGAGGTCCGCGTGGTCGCCGCGCTCCAGCGCATCCGAGAGAATGACGACCGCGGCACCGCGCGCGAAAGCGGAAAAGCGCGGCACCGAGAGGAAGGCCAGCAATGTCGGTCCCATGCGCGTTCCGCCGTCCCAGTCATCGACCTGGGCGGCCGCGCGCGCCAGCGCCTGGCCACGGTCGCGGATGCGCAGCGCGGAGGTGATGCGGGTGAGCCGCGTGCCGAAGGTGAAGACCTCGGCACGGCCGGCGCCTTGTACCGCAGCATGCGCCAGCTTCAGATAATCGGCGGTGTGCACCTTCATCGAGCCCGAGACGTCGATGAGCAAAAGCAGTTTTCGGGGCACGGTCTGCCTACGACGCAGCAGGGGCGAGGGGATGTCACCATCGGCGCTGACGATTTCGCTGAGCGAGCGTCGAAGGTCGAGCGTGCCGTGCGAGCGGGTGCGCGCGGTGCGAAAGGAACGGCGCGCGGGCAGGGCGCATGCGAGCTTGCGGCGGAATGAACCAAGGCCATCGGAATCGCGCTGGAAGTCGCGTGCGCTCAACTGCTCGAGCGCTGAGGACAGTTCGCCGCCTTTCTCCTGGCGGGCGACCTGATTTTCTTCCTCCCGTGTACCGCGATCATCCTTGATGCGGGTTTCCTCGTCATCTTCGCCTTCGATCGAAGGCTTGGCGTCGCCGTAGAAGTAGCCACGAAAGTGCGCGTCGAATTCGCCGCGGCGGTCGGGCGAGGGCGCCAGCGTGGCAAGGGCTGCTTTGCGGATGTCGTTCATCGAGCGCGGTCCGAGCAGGGTGACTGCCTGCATGAAGCTAGTTACCTGTTCGGGCGCGATGGCGAAGGCGTGACGGCGCAGCAGGCGGGCGAAGCCCAGAAAAGGCGCAGCGGCACGAGGCAAGCTTTCCCCACGCATCATTCCTTCGCGCCCCCCTCTGTCCTGCCGGACATCTCCCCCTCAAGGGGGGAGATCAGATGTCGCGCCGGCTTTCGCCAATCTTCAGCCTGGCAGAATTGAGCGGCGCGCCAACGCTGCTAATCTCCCCCCTCGTGGGGGAGATGTCCGGCAGGACAGAGGGGGGCGCGAAGGAATGATGCGTGGGGAAAGCTTGCCTCGTGCCGCTGCGCCTTTTCTGGGCTTCGCCCGCCTGCTGCGCCGTCACGCCTTCGCCATCGCGCCCGAACAGGTAACTAGCTTCATGCAGGCAGTCACCCTGCTCGGACCGCGCTCGATGAACGACATCCGCAAAGCAGCCCTTGCCACGCTGGCGCCCTCGCCCGACCGCCGCGGCGAATTCGACGCGCACTTTCGTGGCTACTTCTACGGCGACGCCAAGCCTTCGATCGAAGGCGAAGATGACGAGGAAACCCGCATCAAGGATGATCGCGGTACACGGGAGGAAGAAAATCAGGTCGCCCGCCAGGAGAAAGGCGGCGAACTGTCCTCAGCGCTCGAGCAGTTGAGCGCACGCGACTTCCAGCGCGATTCCGATGGCCTTGGTTCATTCCGCCGCAAGCTCGCATGCGCCCTGCCCGCGCGCCGTTCCTTTCGCACCGCGCGCACCCGCTCGCACGGCACGCTCGACCTTCGACGCTCGCTCAGCGAAATCGTCAGCGCCGATGGTGACATCCCCTCGCCCCTGCTGCGTCGTAGGCAGACCGTGCCCCGAAAACTGCTTTTGCTCATCGACGTCTCGGGCTCGATGAAGGTGCACACCGCCGATTATCTGAAGCTGGCGCATGCTGCGGTACAAGGCGCCGGCCGTGCCGAGGTCTTCACCTTCGGCACGCGGCTCACCCGCATCACCTCCGCGCTGCGCATCCGCGACCGTGGCCAGGCGCTGGCGCGCGCGGCCGCCCAGGTCGATGACTGGGACGGCGGAACGCGCATGGGACCGACATTGCTGGCCTTCCTCTCGGTGCCGCGCTTTTCCGCTTTCGCGCGCGGTGCCGCGGTCGTCATTCTCTCGGATGCGCTGGAGCGCGGCGACCACGCGGACCTCGAAACCGCCATGCGCCGCTTCAGCGCCCGCGCTTTCCGGCTGTCGCTGGCGACGCCGCTCGCCGGCGATCCGCGCTTTCGCCCGGCGACGGCGGCACTCCGCGCCATCCTGCCGGCGCTCGACGATCTGGTCGACGGCTCGTCGGTGGGAAGCCTGACCGATTTCATCCTGTCGCTCGCCCGTCCTGCGCCTGCGGCTTCAGCCATCTGGAAAAGAGTATCGTGATGCAGAAAGCCATCGACGCGCATTTCCACATCTGGCGCCAAAAGGACCAGCCCTGGCTGGTCGGCCCCATGGTGCCGCGCATCTTCGGCCCCTACGAGCCGATCCGCCGCGACTATCCGATCACGGAGTTCCTCGAAGACCAGAAAGGCTTGGGCGTCGAGAAAGCCGTCTATGTCCAGACGAACTGGGCCAAGGAGGATTTCGAAAAAGAGGTCGCCTTCCTGCAGAAGACCGCCGACGAAACCGGCTGGCCGCACGCCATCGTCGGCTATGCCGACATGACGGTCGACGACGTCCGCCCGCAGATCGACCGGCTGATGAAATACAAGCTGCTGCGCGGCGTGCGCATGCAGCTTCACTGGCATGAGACGCCCGCCTTCCGCTTCGCCGCCTCCGCCGATCAGGTGATCGATCCCAAGGTGCGCGCCAACGTGGCGCGGCTGAAGGACTACGGCCTCGCCTTCGACCTGCAGCTTTTCCCGGCGCAGATGAAAGATGGACTGAGGCTGGTTGGCGAAAACCCGCAGACGAATTTCATCCTCACCCATGCCGGCATGCTGACCGGCATGGAGCCGGAAACCACCGAAGCATGGAAGGCGGGTCTCCGCACGCTTTCGGCGGCGCCTAATTTCTACGCCAAGCTCTCGGGGCTCGGCACTTTCGTGCACCGCAACGACCCGGACCTCATCGCCTACATTGTCGACAACGCCATCGAAATCCTCGGCAGCGACCGGCTGATGTTCGGCTCGAACTTCCCGATCGAGAAGCTGTGGACCAGCCACACCGAGCTGATCAAGGCGCATCGCAGTGCGGTTGCGAAGCATGGCGCCAAGGCCGAGGCGGACATCTTCTGGAACACGGCGGAGAAGGTTTACCGGCCGGTATAGCGCTTCGGAAAGCCGCCGCGCCGGGTAGGCGCGACGGCTTGCGGAGCAAGCAGTTATTGCGTCGGCAACATGCCTTCGACGTCGCTCGCGGCGTCGGCAAGCGCTTCCTTCGGCGTCGCCGACTGGTCGACGATGCGCGACAGATTGTCGACGATGGTCTGCGTCACCTTGACTCCGTTGGTGCCGGGGAAGGCGTACCACGGAACCATCAGCGGCATCTGGCTGAGGCCGGCCTGGAACAGCGGGTTCTTCTTGTAGAAATCGCCGAGATAATCAGGTGATTTCGCGGCGAGTTCGTTGTTGGGGACATAGCCGGTTCCGGGCACCACCACCGACGCGCCGTACGGGCCGGCGGCGAACTTGGCGAACTTCCAGGCGGCTTCCTGCTTCGCGGTGTCCTTGGTCAGGATGACCACCGCATTGCCGCCGGTCGGCAAATGGCCGTTGACCGGATCGATCAGCGGAATCTTGGCCGTGCGCAGCGTGAACTTGTCGCCGACATTCTTGATCGTGTTGACCAGCGCGCCTGTGGTCTGGAATTCGAAGCCGACCTTGCCGGCCGCGAAAGCCTGCTCGCCCGCCGGCTTGGTGAAGACCGGCATGCCGCCTTCCTTCACCATCCGCTCGATAAGCTCGACAGCCTTCTCGCCTTCTGGACTGTTGAAAGCGACCTTGCTCTCGTCGCCGTTCAGCATCTTGCCCCCGGCGCCAAACAGCAGCGCCGAGAACATCCAATCATCGCCCTGCCAGCGGAAGTCGATGCCGTCGACACCGTTGCCGAGCGCCTTGATCTTGCCGCCAAGGGCGATCACCTCGTCCCAGGTCTTGGGCGGATTGTCCGGATCGCCACCGGCCGCCTTCACCAAATCGGCGTTGTAATACATGATCGGATTGGAGGTGGCGAAGGCCAGCCCGATCTGCTTGCCGTTCACCTGCGCGAGCTTCAGTATGGTGTCGGAGAAGCCTTGCTCGGCCATGTTGCCGTCCTTCTTCACCAGCGGCCCGAGGTCGACGGCGACGTCGCGCTCGTTGAGCATGCGCAGGCGATTGAGGCCGATGAAGGTGATGTCGGGCATCTCGTCGGTGCCGACCTGACGAAGAATGGTCTGGATGCCTTCCTCATAGGTCGCGGACGGGCTGGCGAACTGGATCTTGATGTCGGGATTCTCTTCCATGAACTTCTTCGAGATCGTGTCCATCACGTTCTTGAAGAAACCGGGCATCGGATAGTGGACCGTCAGTGTCGTGTCGGCATAGGCCGGAAGGGCCGATGCCAGCGACACCGCCGCCATGGCAATAATCCTGGAGAAATGCTTCATTGCTCGTGCTCCTTGTTGGCCGGTCAGCCTTTGAGACCGGTCATGGTGATGCCTTCGACGAAGCGCTTCTGCGCGAGCAGGAAGGCGACGACGAGAGGAAGGGTGATGATCAGCGTCGCGGCCATCAGCGCGCCGTAGTCGTCGCCCGCTTCCGCGGCGCGGAAATACATCAGGCCGAGCGGCGGCGTGGCGTAGGCCTGCTTGCTGATGACGATCAGCGGCCAGTAGAGATCGTTCCAGTGCGCGACGACGGAAAAGATCGCGAAGGCGGTGACGGCCGGCCAGGCGTTGGGCACGATGACGCGCGCGATGATGCCGAGCTCCGACATGCCGTCGAGCCGCGCCGCGTGGATGAGGTCGTCGGGCATGGCGCGGAAGAACTGCAGGAACATGAAGATCGCGAACACCGAGATCGTGAACGGAGCGACCAGCGCGGTGTAGCTGTTGAGCAGCGACATGCGGTCGAACGCGACATAGAGCGGCAGAGCGGTCGCATGGATGGGAACCAGAAGGCCGAGCATGACCAGCACCATCATCATGCGCGCCGCGCGAAATTTCAGCTTGGCCATCGCGTAGGCGCAAGGGATCGCGACCGCGACCTGGAAGAAGAAGATCAGTCCGCACACGACGATGCCGTTCCACAGCAGCGTTGCCATTGGCACCCTCTCCAGCGCCTTGGCGAAATTCTCAGCGAAGAAGGGATGCTGCGGAATCAGCGAAAGCGCCGCTGTGAAGATGTCGCTCTGCGTCTTGCCGGCGGTCGAGATCATGAAGATGTAGGGCGCCAGAATCATCAGCGCACCGAGCGAAAGCAGCGTGAAGCGGACGATGCGGCCGACCGAGATGCTGGTCATGTGTAGTGTACCCGCCGGTCGAGGACGCGATACTGCAGGAACATCAAAACGACGAGGATCGCCAGGAAAACCACCGTCATCGCCGACGCATAGCCGACGCGCATATAGACGAAGCCCTCCTGGTAGATGGTGAAGAGGAGCACTTCGGACGCCTTGTTCGGGCCTCCGTCAGTCAGCATCTTCACGGTCTCGAAAACCTTCACCGCATTGGTGATGCTGATCGTGACGACGAACAGCGTCGTCGGCCCGAGCATCGGCCAGGTGACCAGGAAGAACCGGTCGAGCGCCGATTTCGCGCCGTCGACTTCAGCCGCTGCGTAGAGCTCGCGCGGGATCGCCGTCAGGCCGGCCAGGAACAGCACCATGTTGAAGCCGACCGACTGCCAGACGCCGATGATCGACAGGCTGTAGAGGACGGTGTTCGAGGCGCCGAGCCAGTTCGGGCTGGGAATGCCGACAAGCGAAAGCAGCGCGTTGAGCGGCCCGATGGTCGGATGGAAGATATACTGCCAGACGGTTGCCATCGCGACGATCAGCGAGGCCACGGGCAGGAAGTAGACGGTGCGGAAGAAAGCCCGCGCGCGCAATTCGCCTTCGATCAGAAGCGCGACACCCAAGCCGAGCGCGATCGAGACCGGGGCGACCATCGCCGTGTAGAGAGTGGTGTTCCACAGCGATTTTCGGAAGGTGCGGTCGCTGAACAGATGCGCGTAGTTCTCGAAGCCGACGATACGGAATTTGCCGTAGCCGAGCTCGAAATCGGTGAAGCCCAGAAAGACGACGGCAACCACCGGCAACAGCACGAACAGGAAGAGCAGCGCGATCGCCGGCAGCGCCAGCAGCCAGGCGGTCCGGTCCTCGCTGCGCGCACGCAGTGTCGCGGCGCTCAGGACATTGCCCGCCAGCGCAACGCTAGACATAGGCCGGCTCCTGCCGTGCGCCCGCCACTTCCGCGATGCGCAGCCGGCGTCCCTCGGGCCCGAAGACCATCGCCTGCTCAGGAGCCAGAAGGATGCCCACTGGCATTCCGCCAATCAGGTCCTTCGCCTCTTGCGGCGCCAGCTTGGCGATGACGCTGTCGCCGGAGACGTCGAGCTGGCAATGGGCAATGACTTCCGAGCCGAGAAATTCCAGCCGTTCAATCCGCCCGGCAACGCCGCTCCGCCCGCTGGGGGACAGTTTGACGAATTCCGGGCGAATGCCGAGGCTGATCGGGCCGTTCGCCACCTTCTCCAGCAAAGCCAGCCGCATGCCTTCGAAGTCGACGCGACCGTTTTCGGCGATCGCCTGCAGGATATTGATCCTCGGCTGGCCGACGAACCGCGCGACTTCGATATGGGTGGGGTCGTTGTAGATCGTCTCGGGCGTGGCGAGCTGAAGCAGATGGCCGCCGATCATGACGGCGACGCGATCGGCCATCGACAGCGCCTCGGCCTGGTCATGCGTCACATAGAGCGTTGGCGCACCGGCGCGCCGGTGCAATTCCACGATCTCGCCGCGCGCATGGACGCGCAGATTGGCATCCAGGTTGGAAAGCGGTTCGTCCATGAGGAAGATGCTGGGATGGCGCACCATCGCGCGCGCCAGCGCCACGCGCTGCCTCTGCCCGCCAGACATCTGGCCAGGCTTGCGGTCGAGCAGATGATCGATCTTCAGCAAGGTGGCCATCTCGCGCACATCGCGCGCGATGCCGGCGCGCAGCTCTCTCTGGCCCGGCAGCAGGGAGCCGATCAGCGGCAGGCGCTGTGCGCGGCTCAGCCGCTTCATGGCCAGCGGCACGGCGATATTCTGGCTGGCCGTCAGATGCGGATAGAGGGCGTAGGACTGGAACACCATGGCTATGTTGCGGTCGGCCGCGGCAACGTTCGACATCTCCTTGCCGCCCACCAGGATCTCGCCGGTGTCGGCATGGTCGAGCCCGGCGAGGATGCGCAGCAACGTGCTCTTGCCGCAGCCCGACGGGCCAACCAGGGCGATGAATTCGCCGGGCTCGGCATCGAAGCTGATGTCCTTGAGGACCGCGTTGCCGCCGAAGGCCTTGCTCAGGCCGCGAAGCGATAGCGCGCCCATCACCCAGCTTTCCTGCGGACCTTATGCGCCTCGTGCGGATAGACCTCCTCGACCACGTCGTCGAGGACATAGGCGGTCATGCCGGGCACGGCGACGATCTCGCTCGCGACCGCGTCATCAAAATGATGCATGACGGCGCCGATCAGCTGCTCGCCCGGCATCTTGCGTTCCATCGTGTCGACGATGAAGGCGGCGGACGGCCCCCATACCAGGGAGGTGCCTGCGTATTTGCCCTTCCACGCCCAATGCAGGTGGCCGCTCGCATGCAGGGCCACGTCGTGGGCGGCGATCAGATCGTAGAGGCGCCGGCGTTGCGCCGGTCGGATGCTCCAATAGCCGGTGTCGCCTTCGTCCGGATCGTCGACAAAGAGCGGCTTGTGGGTAAACATCGCGACGTGGCGGCCGCCGCGACTCTCCAGCGTTTCCCGAAGCCATTCGAACTGGGCTTCTTCCGCGGCATCGTTGAAGCCCATCACCTGGCTGTTTAGCCCAATGAGCCGCCAGTTTCCCGCATCTTCGGACCAGTAGTCAGGACCGGCCAAGCGGCGCCAGCGCTCCAGCCGTGCCGCATCGACCGGCTGCAGCGAACCCGGCAGATGGCCGACGTCGTGGTTGCCGGGCACCAGCAGCATGGGTCTCGATACCTCCCGCATCAGCCCCATGCAGAAGCTGATGTCGTCATCCTTGTCGGCTCCGTCGACGGTCAGATCGCCGGTGTGGATGACGAGATCGGCGCCGCTTTGCTCGATCCAGTCGGCCAGCGGCTCCCAATTGCCGTTGAAATGCGGCTTGGTCGGGCTGAAATGGGTGTCGGTGATCTGAACGATTTTCATGACGGCTCCGCCGCGAAAGCCGTACCGGAGACCAAGGGCGAACGGCTGCGCGTGCGGCTTCCTTAGTGCCGTTACATGTCACTTCCTTAACAGCGCCGGGGCAAAGTTTTGATTCAAGCACACAAGCCTGTGAAATGCGCGAACGGCCGCCGCCGGGCGATATTTTTTTGCTGGCAGCGGCACGGAAACGCCGTGTCGCTCCCCCGACTCACTTCACCTCGAACTGCGGGTCGACTGGAATCTGCAGGGATGTCACCAGATGGTTCGTCTGGCCGGCCAGGCCGATGATCGACACAAGCTCGCCGTGCTGCGCGTCGGTCATACCCTTGGCGCGGGCCGCGGCCGTGTGCGAGTGGATGCAGTAGGAACAGCCATTGGCGACTGAGACCGCGATATAGATCATTTCCTTGGTCAGCGGATCGATGGCGCTATCGGCGACCATCACCGCCTTGAGCTGTTCCCACACCCGCTTCAGCGCCGCCGGATCGTTGGCCAGCCCACGCCAGAAATTGTTGACGAAGTCGGATTTCCGCGTCGCGCGGATATCGTCGAACACGGCCTTCACCGCCGGGATTTTGTCGACCTCGGCATCGGTGAGAAGCTTTGTGGTGGCCATGGTGTGGTCCTTTCCTTTGAATCGCCGTCGAGGTCGCTAAATCAAGGGTTGCGCATAGACGGCTAAGCAGTTTGTCCGATTCAGCTTTTAGCTCGAAACGACATGTTGCCGCAGCGGTTGGCGAAAGCATCTGAGTGTCGTCATTCTAGGGCGGAGCAAGGAGCGTAGCGACGCGCGCAGACCC
>NZ_VFTH01000041.1:0-22516 GCF_006439375.1 Mesorhizobium sp. B4-1-1 | reverse complement strand
TCATAACATGCTCCTGGTAATCGTCTTGGCAGGCGATCCTTCGCGCCCCCCTCTGTCCTGCCGGACATCTCCCCCACTTGTGGGGAGATTGGCTGTCATCGATGATTTCGCCAATCGCCGACGTTGCAGGACGGCAGCCGCCAGGCGTGAAGGCTGATCTCCCCCCTTGTGGGGGAGATGTCCGGCAGGACAGAGGGGGGCGCGAAGGAACTCGGCGCTCAAGGCCTTCGCCCTACGCCATCGCGTGGCGGTGGTTGGCCGAATAGTGGCCGGTCAAATGATGTTCGAGCTGGCGTTCGATGTCGGTGAGCAGGCTGGACGCGCCGAAGCGGAACAGGTCCGGCTCGAGCCAGGGACGGCCGAGCTCTTCCTTCATCAGCACCAGCCAGTCCAGTGACACCTTGGCGGTGGAGATGCCGCCGGCCGGCTTGAAGCCGATCAGGTAGCCGGTCTCCTCGAAATAGGCGCGGATGGCACGCACCATGGCAAGGCCGACGGGAAGCGTGGCGTTGACGCTTTCCTTGCCGGTCGACGTCTTGATGAAGTCCGCCCCCGCCATCATCGCCACCATGGAGGCGAGCATGACGTTGCGTAGCGTGGCGAGGTCGCCGGTGCCGAGGATGACCTTCAGATGCGCATCGCCGCAGGCCGCGCGCATGGCGACGATCTCGTTGAACAGTTCGCGCCATTTGGCGCCATAGACCAGGCCGCGCGGGATGACGACGTCGATCTCGTCGGCGCCGTCCTTCACCGAAGCCTCGATCTCCTGCAGGCGCGTCGAGAGCGGCGCAAGGCCGTGCGGGAAAGCGGTGGAGACCGCGGCGACATGGACGCCGGTGCCGCGCAGGGCGTCGACTGCCGTGGCCACGAAGGGATGGTAGACGCAGACCGCCGCCGGACGGATGGTTTCGCCCGATATGCCGAGACCCTCGACGATATCGCGGCGCAGCGGGTTGAGCGCCTTGGCGCAGAGCCGGCGCACGCGCTCGTCGGTGTCGTTGGAGTTCAACGTGGTGAGGTCCATGCAGGCGATCGCCCGCAACAGCCACGCTGCCTGGTTGTCGGCCTTGATCGAGCGCCGCTTGGTGAGCGTCGCGACCCGCCGCTCCAGCGCCGAGCGGTTGACGCTGCGCACCGATTCCAGGAAACCGAGATCGAGCTTCATGCCGGGATTGCGGGCAATGCCGTGTTCCAGCGGCAGCGGCGTGTTGGCGGCGGCGCGCGCCGGCAGCGGCATCACCTTGGACGCGCCTGCGCCTGCGCCCGCTTCGCGGATCGTGCTCATCTCCTGCCCTTTCATTTCGGCGACCTCACGCCGAAGATAACCCGTGAAACAGCGCTTCACGAGTCTTTCAAAGGGTCATAGCGGAAAAAGCCGGCGAAAGCAGCCAATTTTTGACCGCATGGTCAAAACGTCATGCTGAGCAGATGCTCCCGGCGTTGGAGATTAGCCGAAACGCCTATCCCTCGTCATACTCGGGCTTGACCCGAGTATCCATGCCGTGACCTCTGCCGCAGAGTGCGGCGGTGCAGAATTCTGTAACCGCCGCAATGCCTTAGCGGCATGGATTCTAGGGTCTGCGCGCGTCGCTCCGCCCCTTGCTCCGCCCTAGAATGACGAAGCGCGAATGTCGTCGCTAATCTCAGACGCCTCCAACAGAGCTGGCGGACCGCGATATGCCTCAGCCGACGAAGGCGCGCTCGACGACAAAGCTTGCCGGGTGGCTGAGCGAGCCTTCCTGGAAGCCGAGGCTCTCGGCGAGTTCCTTGACGTCCTTCAGCATATGCGTCGAGCCGCAGATCATGATGCGGTCGGTCTCGGGATTGAGCTTGTCGATGCCGAGGTCGGAATAGAACTTGCCCGAGCCGATCAGCGCGGTGATGCGGCCCATGCGCGCCGACTCTTCCCGCGTCGTCGAATTGTAGAGCGTGACGCGGCCGCCGGTCAGCTCACCGATCAGCGGATCGCTTTCGAGCGCCGCGACCAGTTCCTGGCCGTAGATAAGCTCGGCATTGTCGCGGCAGGTGTGGGTGAGGATGACCTCGTCGAACTTCTCGTAGGTATCGGGGTCGCGCAGCAGGCTGGCGAAAGGCGCGATGCCGGTGCCGGTCGAGATCATGACGACGCGCCTGGCAGGCGTCAGCGCGTCGAGCACCAGCGTGCCGGTCGACTTCTGGCGCATGATGACGGTGTCGCCGACCTCAATCTTCTGCAGCTCGGAGGTCAGCGGACCGTCCGGCACCTTGATCGAGAAGAATTCGAGCTCGTCGTCCCAGGCGGGACTGGCGACCGAATAGGCGCGGAAGATCGGCTTCTCGGCATTGGGCAGGCCGATCATGACGAATTCGCCGGAGCGGAAACGCAGCGACTGCGGGCGGGTGATGCGGAACGAGAACAGCCGGTCGGTGTAATGCTTCACCGACACCACGGTCTCGGCATAGACATTGGCCGGGATCGGGAACTGCAGCGGCTTCGAGCCGGCGACGTTCAACGCGGATGTCGTGTTCATTCCAACCCAACTTTCCAGCCCAGACGGACCTTCTGGCGCCAAACCTTCTCGTGCGCGCCCGAACGGTCAGGTTCCGGCGTACTCCCTGCACACTGCCAAGCGGTAAGCTCTTGTCTCGGGAATTTATTAGTATACAAATGATCTCCAGGTCAAGATGGCGGCGTAAAACGCCTTTCCAAACCGAGGCATATCCGTAGTCCTGGCATTTCGGGTTTCGGCAATGAATGAGAAATTTTCGGCGTCGGCGGGAAGCGTCGTGGCCGGCATCGATGTCGGCGGGACCTTCACCGATCTGCTCTTGATCGACGGCAAGGCGGGCGGCAAAGTCCATATCGCCAAGACCCCTACCACGGTGGAGAACCAGGCCTTCGGCGTGGTCGCGGCGCTTGGCGCCACCGGTTTTCCGATCGACGGCATCGACCTCATCGTGCATGGCACGACGACGACCACCAACGCCGTGCTGGAGCGTCGCCTGGCGCGGACCGGCATGATCACCACGCGCGGCTTTCGCGACGTGATCGAGCTTGGCCGCCGCACACGGCCGCAGGCCTATGGCATGACGGGCACTTTTGTCCCCGTCATTCCCCGCGATCTGCGGCTTGAAGTATCGGAGCGGGTCGAGGCGTCGGGTGCCGTGCGCATTCAACTCGACGAAGCCGAGATGCGCGACGCAGTGAAAAAGCTGCTCGACGCCGGCTGCGAGTCGCTGGTCATCCATTTCCTGCACTCCTATGCCAACCCATCGCATGAGCGGCGGGCCGCCGAGATCGCGGCGGAGGTCTGGCCGAACGGCCACATCACCACCGGCCATGCGCTCCTCTCGGAAGCGCGCGAGTTCGAGCGCGGCGTGACGGCTGCCGTCAACGCCTCGGTGCAGCCGATCCTGGAGCGCTATGTCGAGCGGCTGCGCAAGGAACTAGCGGCAAAGGGCTACGCCCGCGACTTCCTGATCATGAACGGCAATGGCGGCATGATCTCGGCCCGCTTCGTCACGCAGGAATCAGCCAAGACCGTGATGTCCGGCCCGGCTTCCGGCGTGATCGCCGCCGCCTATACGGGAAAACGCGCCGGCTTCGGCAATCTCGTCACCTACGACATGGGCGGCACATCGACCGACGTGGCATTGATCCGCAACGCGGAACCCGCCGTGTCGAACGAGATCGAGATCGAATATGCGATGCCGATCCATGTGCCGATGGTGGCGGTGCACACGGTCGGCGCCGGCGGCGGCTCGATCGCGCGCGTCGACGCGGCCGGGCTGATACAGATCGGCCCGGAAAGCGCCGGCGCCAATCCAGGCCCGATCTGCTACGGGCGCGGCGGCGTGGAACCGACCATCACCGACGCCAATCTGGTGCTCGGCCGCCTGGCGCCGAAGAAGCTGCTCGCCGTCGACAATCCGGTCACCGTCGAGCGCGTGACCGGCATTTTCGAGGACAAGATCGGCAAGCGCACAGGGCTCTCCGGCGTCGAAGCGGCGGGTGCTGTGCTGCGGCTCGGCAACATGAAGATGGCGGGCGCCATCCGCATGGTGTCGGTGTCGCGCGGCCACGACCCGCGCGATTTCGCGCTGTTCGCCTTCGGCGGCGCCGGGCCGCTCCATGCGACGGCGCTCGCCCGCGAACTCGGCCTGCCCAGGGTGCTGGTGCCGGCGCGCCCCGGCATCACCAATGCGCTCGGCTGCGTCGTCGCGGATTTGCGCCACGACTTCGTCAACACGATCAATCAGCCGGTCGGCGGGCTCGATGAAGCTTCGCTTCACGAGGTATTGGAACGGCACCGTAACGAAGGCGAGGCGCTGATCGCCAAGGAAGCGGTGAAGCCGGACGCGATCCGCGTCACCCATTCCGCCGACATGCAGTTCGTCGGCCAGACGCACATCATCAACGTGCCGCTGCCCTCCTCCTCGGTTTCACGAGAAACGCTGCAGCTTCTGTTCGAAAAAGCCTATTTCGCCCGTTTCAAGGTCGAGCTGCCCGAAATCCGCGCCAACCTCGTCAACCTCAACACCTCGGTCACCGGGGTGCGGCCGCAGATCGACCTGTCGCGGCTGATCGACCCGGCGGGACGTGCGGCAACGCTCGAGGAGGCGCGGCGCGAGATCCGGCCGGTCTGGTACGACGGGCGCTGGCACGACACACCGGTCTATGCCCGCGAAAAGCTGCCGCTCGACGCCGTGATCGAGGGACCCGCGATCCTCGAACAGATGGACGCCACGACCGTGCTCGAGCCCGGCGACCGGGCCCGCTCGGATGTCGACGGCAACATCATCATCGACATCGGCGAGACCTGAAATGGCAAAGCTCGACACGATCACGCTTTCGGTGCTGCAGGCCGCCCTGCAGCAGGTCTGCGACGAGATGGACCTGACCTTCTCCCGCGCGGCCTTCTCGCCGGTCATCGCCGAGGCCAACGACCGCTCGGACGGCATCTACTCGGCCGTTGACGGCTCGCTGATCGCGCAAGGCAGCCAGGGCCTGCCGGTGTTTGTCGGCGTCATGCAATATTCGACCAAGACGGTGATCGAGATGATCGCCGACGGAAGCTGCCTCGCACCGGAGCCGGGCGACATCTACATCGTCAACGATCCTTATCTCGGCGGCACGCATCTGATGGATGTGCGCTTCGTCATGCCTGTCTATCGCGACGGCAAGATCTTCTGCTGGCTTTCCAACACCGGCCATTGGCCGGATATCGGCGGCTCGGTGCCGGGCGGTTTTTCGGCCTCGGCCACCGCGGTCGAGCAGGAGGGCCTGCGGCTGCCGCCGGTCAAACTGTTCAAGAAGGGCGTGCTCGATCCCGAGATCTACGCCATCATCTGCTCCAACATCCGGGTCGCCGACCAGCGCATCGGCGACATCCGCGCGCAGGCCGCCGCATTGCTGATCGGCCAGGACAGGCTCAATGAAATCCTGGATCGTTACGGTGACGAAACCGTCGTCGAGGCGATCGCGGAACTGCGCCGTCGCGCCGCCGAGCAGATGCGCGCCTCGATCGCCGTCATCCCCGATGGCGTCTATCGCTCGCAGGCTTTCGTCGATTCCGACGGGGTGGTGAACGAGCCGCTGACCATCGACCTCGCCGTCGAGAAGAAGGGCGATACGCTGACCTTCGACTTTGCCGGCTCCTCAAAACCCTGTGTGGGGCCGATGAACAGCGTGCTGGCGACGACCTTGTCGTCCGTCTATCTCGCCATGCGCCATATCTTCCCGGAAGTGCCGATCAGCGCCGGTGCCTTCGAGCCGCTGCACGTCAAGCGGCCGGAAGGTACGTTCCTCGACGCAAAATACCCGCGGCCCGTATCAGGCTGCGCGGCGGAAGTGTCGCAACGCATCGCCGAAGCGGTGTTCGCTGCCATGGTGCAGGCGCTGCCGGACAAGGTGACGGCGGCGCCCGCCGGCTCCAGCGGCAATTTCGCGCTCGGCGGCAACGATCCGGCGCGCGGCCGCGACTATGTCATGTACCAGATCTCCGGCGGCGGCTATGGCGGCAATGCCGGCCATGACGGACTGAGCAATGGCTGCTCGACCATCGGCATCTCGAAGTCGCCGCCGGTCGAGATCATGGAGCAGGCTTTTCCGGTGCTCTACCGCCACTACGCGCTGCGTGAGGGCTCCGGCGGCGCGGGCAAGCATCGCGGCGGCTTCGGGCTCGCTTATGAAGTCGAGATCCTACGCGGTGAAGCCCGCGCGTCCTTCGTCATGGACCATGGCCGCTTCGGCCCGCAGGGCGCGCTCGGCGGCAAGGATGGCGCGCCGAACAGCGTGACGGTGTTCCGGAACGGCGAAGCGCACGTCCCGCCGCATCTTTCGAAAGAGCAGGACATCGCGCTCAAGGCCGGCGACCGCGTGCGCGTCGGCACGCCGGGCGGCGGCGGCTATGGCGATCCGCGCGAGCGCGACCCGAAGCAGGTCGCCGAGGATGTCCGGCTTGGTTACTATACGGCCGAGCAGGCCAGGGAGATGTTCGAGATCGACCCGGCTAACTAATCACGCCAGCTTCACCAACAGCCGCAGGAATGTCGCCGCCTCCTTGGCGGTCAGCGGCGCCAGCGTCTCCTCCGTGATCGCGCGGGCAAGCGGGATCAGACGCTCGATCGCCTCGCGGCCTTCCGGGGTCAGATTGACCAGCAGCCGCCTTTTGTCGACCTCGTGCTTGGAAACGTCGACCAGTCCCCGCGCCTTCAGCCGGTCGATGACGCCTTTCACGGTGGCGGCGTCCATCGCGATCAGCGTTCCGAGCTGGTTCTGTGAGGTTTCACCGATATCGTAGAGCTTGGCGAGCGCGGCGAATTGCGGCGGCGTCAGGTCGCCGATATGCGAGGCGAAGAGCGCGACATGGCGCTGATGCGCCCTGCGCAGGATGAAGCCGACCTGGTCCTGCAGATGGTAGTTGTTCTCGTCGCCGTCTTCGGCCTCGACCAGGCGCAGCAGATTGTCCTCGCCGCTCATCTCAAGCCGTCCCATGCCTTGATGTCCTGCGCCGCCAGGCCGCCCATGCGGTTGTGGACGCGCGGGCCGCAGGTCATGGCGAGGCAGAACAGTATCTCGTCGGGGCGCGGGCCGTCGCTGATGCCCACTTCCATGGCATCGAAATGGCTGCGCACATAGGCGGCGTTGATGTGGCCGAGCGGCACGTCGAGCCGCGAGCCGAAGGCGCCGACCTTCTTGGCCGACGGCACGATGGCCTTGGCGTCGCCCAGTCGCTCGCGCATGGCGTAGCCGCCGGGCACGTGCCACAGCGCGCCGTGTTCCAGTTCGCCGGCGGAGCCGACGATGGCGCCCTTGCCGTAGCCGTCGATCTTCTTCACGTCGCCGCCGAGCGCTGCGATCAGCCTGTCGGAGAGGAGCAGCCCGAGCGGCTTCAGGTCTTCCATCGCGCCTTGCAGGTCCTCGACATAACTGCCGGCGAAGGGGTTCTTGACCACGGCGAGAGCCGCGGCGCGAAGGCGGGGTTCTTTCGCCACAGCACCGCCGTCGTGAAAAATCTCCTCGGTCAGAACCGCGACCTTGCGGATCGGAAAGTCAGGCATGGGCAGTTTCCTTCGCTTTATGTTTGTTGGGCGCGGCGAGCGCCACCGAACCACTGATGCGGGCCTCGCCCGCCAGAAACAGCGCCGATGCGGCGATCAGGCCGCGCCGGCGAAAATCTTCGGCGACGGCAAGGCCGTTGTCCAGCGCCCGCGCAATCTCGCCGGGCGCGAGCGCGCCGACGCTTCGTGTCACCAGCATCTCACCGAGATCGCTGTCCGGCGCCAGGTCGCGCGCCGCAGCGCGGGCGATGGCAGGATGTCCAGGCAGGTCGACGGCGTTGGCAATCAGCGTCGCCGCCGCGTCGGCCTCGGCGCCGGTCGGGGCGAGAACGGTAACGGCGTCGGCGATCCCGAATGAAAACGAGCGGCCGCGCCAGCCGCTGGTGGCAACGCCACGCACGCCGTCCTCGGCGCGAATGGTGACGCGATCGGCCATGTCACTCCCGGTGCCGGCGATGGCCACCGTCATCAACTGGTTTTTGCCGAGATGGAGGGCGCAGTCGCCGCCATTGTTGACGTAAGCGCGGTCGAGCCGGCGGCCGGCGAGCAGGGAACCAAGAATTTCGTCGGCTACCGAGCCCGCGACGGCCGCCATCGGCGTGATGAAGCATTCCGCCAACGACGTGACGGCTGCTTCCATGCGGCGCGCCGTAGGGCCGGCAAAACTGCGCGGCGCCAGGAAGAATGCAGGAAGCCGCAATTCGGGCAGCTCTTCGACCACCTCGATCAGGATCGTCTGAAAGCGGGCGACTGCCTGTTCGTAAGCGGCGCGGCATTCATCCGCTTCGCCAAAGGCCTCGACGATGAGGTCGATCGGTCCATGATTGAGATGAAGCCGCCTGCCGTCGGCAAGCCAGTGCGCCTGCGGGCCGTTCATCAGCCGGCACCATTCGCCGCGGAACGCCGCAGTTGCGCCAGCGGCGGCCAGGGATTGCCAGCCGGCGCGCCGGTGTTGCTGCGCGGGTTGAGGTATTCGCCGCCCTTGGCGAGGATGTCCTCGACGCTGCGGATCTCGTTTTCGTAGCCGCCGAGCCTGACATAGTCGTCGCGGCGCATGGTGAACTCGATCGGCGCCACCAGCGCCGGCGTCGGCACATAACCGAAGGCGCCTTCCGGCACGCGGGTGACGTCGACCATCAGCGTGATGCCGCCGCCCGGCCAAACATAGACCGGCGCGCCGCCGACGGTCACATAGGTCTTCAGGCCCTGCACCGAGCGGGTGAGGTTGACCGGGTTCTCGGTGACGCCGGCACGCAGCGAGCCGCCGGCGCCGCCGATGAAGAGAACCGTGCACAAAGCCGGTTCGCAATTCTCCTCGATCAGGCCGACGGACTTTTGCAGCCGGTCCGGGAACGGCTTTTCGACCGGCTTCAGCTCGTCGTCGAGCTCGTAATAGGCGAATTGCTCGCCGGTGGTCGACACCATCAGCAGGGACAGGCCTGGACGCGCGCCTTTCTTGGCGTTCCAGTCGCCGAGGATCGACAGAGGATCGGAGATCGTCGTTCCGCCCCAGCCGAGGCCGGGCTCCGACACCTTGAAATAGCGGCCCGGCGTCGAGCGGCGGCCGATGATCTTGATGCCGGTATCCTCCCAGCCCAGCACCTTGCCGGCCTGATGCTCGGAGACGACGCCGGTGATGTGGTCGTCGACCACCACCACCTCGTCGACCAGCCCGCGCCATTGCGTGGCGAACATGCCGATGGTGGCCGAGCCGCAGCCGACGCGCATGCGGTGCTCGACCTTGCCGTCGATGACCGGCGGTTTGCCGGCTTCGACGATCACCGTCGCGCCGCCGTCAATGGTGAGCTCGACCGGTTTCCTGTTGCAGAGATCGAGCAGCGCATCGCAGGTGGCGCGGCCTTCGGCCTTCGAGCCACCGGTCAGATGGTGAACACCGCCGAGCGACAGCATCTGCGAACCGTATTCGCCGGTCGTGACATGGCCTATCGCCTCGCCTTCCGAGCGCACCGTCGCCGCCTCGTCGCCGATATGGCGGTCGGTGTCGATCTTCACCTTGACGCCGCAGTAGGAGAAGATGCCTTCGGTGACGACGGTGACGAGATCGACGCCTTCGACCTCCTGGCTGACGATGAAGGGCGCCGGCTTATAGTCCGGATAGGTGGTGCCGGCGCCGATCGCGGTGACGAAGCGGCGGCCGGTGTTGACCAGCTCGCCGTTCCAGGCCTCGCCCTCGGCGACGAACGGCACGACCGCCCCGCCGGTTTCGGCCGCGTGGTCGAGGATGGTCAGCGGGTCCATGCGCACGATGCGGCCGCCGACATTGCCGTAGCGGTCGCAGGCGCCGGTGCGGCCGTCGGCGATGTAGCACATGACCGGACAGGCATCGCAGCGGATCTTTTCGGCCATCTGCTTTTCGCCGGGGTCGTGGGTTTCGAAACGTTCGGCAAGCTCGCTCATCGGCGCGCCTCCTTTTCGCGGATCGCCGCAAGGATGCGGCTCGGCGTCGCCGGCACCTTGGTGACCAGGACACCGGTGGCATGGCGGATGGCGTTGAGGATCGCCGGCGCGGTCGGGATCAGCACATGTTCGCCCAGACCCTTGGCGCCGAACGGCCCTTCAGGATCCGGGACCTCGACCAGAATATGCTCGATGGGCGGCACGTCGCCGATGGTGGGGATCAGGTAGTCGTGCAGGTTCTCGGTGCGGCCCGGGATATATTCCTCCATCAGCGCCATGCCGATGCCCTGCGCGATGCCGCCCTCGATCTGGCCTTCGACCAGCATCGGGTTGATCGCCTTGCCGACATCATGCGCGGCGGTGATCCTGATCAGCTTCACCGTGCCCAGCTTGAGGTCGACCTCGAGCTCGGCGATCTGCGCGCCATAGCCGTAGACGGCGTAGGGCTTGCCCTGGCCCTTGGCGTCGAGCGGCAGCGTCGGCGGATCGTAGGTTTCCTCGGCGACGAACACCAGGCCGTCGGCATCGGCCTTGAGTGCCGCGAGATCGATGCGTCGCGCGGCATCGCCTTCGCGGATGGAGATGCTGGAGCCGTCAAGCGCAATCGTCGCCTGGCCGGAGACATTGGCGAAGCGCAGGATTTTCTCGCGCAATGCGCGGCCTGCCTTCTCCGCCGCCTTGCCGGTCACGAAGGTCTGGCGCGAGGCGGATGTCTTGCCGGCGTCAGGCGTGATCCCGGTGTCGGCGCTCTTCAGCTTGAACTTGCCCAGCGGCAGGCCGAGCGCGTCGGCGCAGATCTGCGTGATGACCGTGTTGGAGCCTTGGCCGATATCGACCGCGCCCTGGTGCAGGACGACGTCGCCGGAGGCCGAGATGCCGACCTTGATGGTCGAGGGATTGGGCAGCGAGGTGTTGCCGCAGCCGTACCAGCAGGAGGCGACGCCGACGCCGCGCTTGCTTGCGGCGTGGGTGGCATTGAACGCCTCCGCGTCCGCCAGCGCGCGAGACCAACGCGGCTGAAGCTGCTCCAGGCATTCGCCGATGCCGACGCCCGCCTCGAGGCGCTGGCCGGTGACCGTTTCGCAGCCGTCACGCAGGCAATTCCTTAGCCGGAAGTCCAGCCGATCGATGCCCAGCTTGCCGGCGAGCTCATCATAGAGCGTCTCCTGCATGATCGTCGACTGGGGGACGCCAAAGCCGCGGAAGGCCCCCGCGATCGGGCCGTTGGTGTGGATGGCATAGCCGGTCGCCCGGTAGTTCGGCGTCAGATAGGGGCCGGAAGCGTGCACCGGCACGCGATTGGCGACCGTCGGCCCCCAGCTGGCATAGGCGCCGGTGTTGAAATCGCCCTCGAAGACCATGCCGGTGACGCGGCCTTCGGCATCGGCGCCGATGGTCGCCTTCATCTCGGCCGGATGGCGCTTGGTGGTCGACATCATCGATTCGTTGCGCGTGTAGGCGAGCGCCGCCGGCCGGCCCGTCTTCATCGCCACAAGGCCGATGAGGGGCTGCAGCGAGACATCGAGTTTCGAGCCGAAGCCGCCGCCGGTGGCGGTCGGCACGATGCGTACCTTTTCAACGGGCAGGCCGAGAACCTTGGCCGTCTCGTCGCGATCCATGTAGGGCGCCTGGGTACAAGCGACGACGACCAGCTCGTCGCCGTCCATGTATGCGTAGCCGGCTTCCGGCTCGATATAGGCATGCTCCACAAAGGAGGTTTCGATCGAGCCGGAGACGGTGGCGGCCGCGCCCGCAAGGGCTCCCTCAGGATCGCCGCGTTCGACCAAGCCGGAGGTGAGCAGGTTCGCCGGCCGGTGGCTGTGGATCAGCGCAGCGCCCTCGGCCCTCGCCTCGGCAGGCTGCAGCATATGCGGCAGTGCCGTCCATCCGATCGGAAAATCCGTTAGGTCGAGATCGAGGATCGCCTCGCGTTCGCCCGCCACCAGCGCCACCGCCTCGCCGCGCAAGCGGACAAAACCCTCGGCCAACGCCGGCTGGTCGGCGAAGGGACCGATGGCGCCGAAGCAGTTGTGGCCCGGGATGTCGGCCGCCGTGAAGACGCCGGCAATGCCGGGATGCGCTTTCGTCCAGGCATCGAGATCGCCGAAACTGAAGCGGGCATGATAATGCGGCGAGCGCACCACGAGCACCGCCAGGGCATCGGCCGGAAAAGAGTCTCCACCGAACATCTCGTTGCCCGTGACTTTCGGCACGCCGTCGAGGCGGATGGGAGAGGCACCGACGGCGTGGCCCGCTTCCGGGGGGCGAATATCTATGCCGTTCATATGCCGCGAGGCGCCCATCACCGCCGCGACGATCTTCCTGTAGCCGGTGCAGCGGCATAGCACGCCGCCCAGCGCATCCTGCGTCTCGGCCTCGCTTGGCGTGGGGTTGCGTTCCAAAAGCGCGGTGGCCGCGACCAACAGGCCGGGCGTGCAGATGCCGCATTGCGCGGCGCCGTGTTCGAGGAAAGAGGCCTGCAAGGCGGACAGCTGGCCATTGGCAAGGCCCTCGACGGTGGTGACGGAAGCGCCGACCACGGAGGCCGCCGGCATCAGGCAGGCGCAAACCGGATTGCCGTCGACCAGCACCGTGCAAGCGCCGCAATCGCCGGCATCGCAGCCGACCTTGGTGCCGGTCAGCCGCAGCTCGTCGCGCAAGACCTGCGACAATCGCCTGACCGGCGGCACGGATACGCTGACGGCCGCGCCGTTGACCTCGAAGGCAATGTCGGCGCGTTCCATGCCGGACCGGGCCATGCCGGACTGGGCCATGTCAGATTGAGCCATGCCGGATTTGGCCATGCCAGGCTGGGTCATGCTCATGCGGCCACCTTGCCTTCACCGGAACCGATCGCGGCGCGCACCGCGCGGACGACGATCTCGCGCGCCGCGTCCCGCCGATACTCGGCGCTGCCGCGCACATCGGCGATCGGCGACAGTTCATCGATCGGCGCCGACAGCACCGTGTCCGCAAGGGCAGAAGTGACTGGCTGCCCGCGCAACGCCGCCTCGACGCCGGCGAGACGACGGGCAACTGCCGAGCAGGAGCCGACGGCGATCGCCGCATCGGCAATCACGCCGCCCTCGATCACGAGCCGGGCTGCCGCCATGGCGATCGAGATGACGAGGTAGCGCCGGGCGCCGAGCTTGACGAAGGCGGAGGTGCCAATTGCGGAGCGCTTCGGCACGCGGATGGCGGTGACCATCTCGCCCGGCTGCAGCGCCGTGCGGCGATTGCCGAGGATGAATTCACCGAGCGGAAGATGGCGGACGGCTTTGGCCGAGCGCAGTTCGACGTCGGCTTCGAGCGCCAGTAATGCCGGCACGCCGTCGGCGGCGGGCGAGGCATTGCAGAGATTGCCGGCTACCGAGGCGACATTCTGGATTTGGACCGAGCCGACCTCGCGCGCGGCGGCCTTCAGCGTGTCGAACGCCGTCGGCAGCGGATGGCGGACAACGTCCGTCCAGGTGGCGCGGGCGCCGATCCGCCAATGATCGTCGGCCTCGGCGATGCCGCGCAGTTGGGCGAGACCATTGATGTCGAGGATGTTGTCGCGGACGGGGTTGGCGCCCTGTGCCGGATAGAAATCCGTGCCGCCGGCCAGAATGCGCCAGCGGTCCTCGCCAAGCAAAGCGAGCGCCTCGTCGACCGTGGTGGGTTTCGCGTAACGGATCACGCTCTGCCTTCCAGACAATTGGGCCTTCCCGAAAGGGGCCTTCCCTAGCCCTCCGAAGTGCCTGCTTCGGGCCTTCCCACCGGCATGCGCACCGGTCAAATTTCATTCGTATGCAAATGATATCAGGCCGGCGGCAATTGTCAAAGCCAGAGTTGGCGCCGCCAGCACCTGAACGAGATCGTTACGGCGCCGGAGGTTGACGTCGCCGGCCATCTGGTCAAGGTTCCGTGTCCGGTCGCGTGAGCGGCTTTTGGACTGGAGCCCCCAAGCTGAACGAGAGGGAACCGCATGGCCGAAGAAGCGCTCATCGTCATCGACCTGCAGAACGATTTTTGCCCAGGCGGCGCGCTGGCGGTTGCCGGCGGCGACGAGATCGTGCCTTTGGTCAACGACCTGGTCCGGCGCAGCGAGCATGTGATCCTCACTCAGGACTGGCACCCCGCCGGCCATTCGAGCTTTGCCTCCAGCCATCCCGGCAAGCAGGCTTTCGAGACGATCGAGATGCCTTACGGGCCGCAGACGCTGTGGCCCGACCATTGCATCCAGGGCAGTCTCGGTTCCGATTTCCATTCCGGGCTCGCCTGGACCAAGGCGGAGCTGGTGATCCGCAAGGGGTTCCGCACCGCGATCGACTCCTACTCGGCGTTCTTCGAGAACGACCATACGACGCCGACCGGCCTTGGCGGCTACCTAAGGGAACGCGGCGTCGACACGATCACCCTGGCCGGCCTCGCCACCGACTTCTGCGTCGCCTTTTCAGCCCTTGATGCCGTGAAGCAGGGGTTCAGGACGACAGTGCGGCTCGACGCGTGCCGCGGCATCGACCTCAACGGCTCGGTCGAGGCGATGCTGAAGCGCATGCACGAAGCCGGCGTGACGCTCGAAGATCATTCGGCGGATTGACGCCACGGTGAGGCAGCGAGGGGGCATCACGACATTTGCGGGGGTTTTGGCGACAGGCATGGCTGGCGCACTCATTCTCGCTTTCCCGCAGTCTGCCTTCGCCGCTGAAAATCACGAACTGCCCGGCGCCGCGATGTCGCTGTGGTGGGGCCTGCCCTTTGCCGGCCTGCTCTTGTCGATCGCGACCGGACCGCTGCTCTTCCCGCATGTCTGGGAACATCACTACGGCAAGATCGCCGCCGGCTGGGCCGTGCTGGTGGTCGTGCCGCTGGCGGTGGCCTTCGGCCTTGCCTCGGCAGGCGAAGCGGTGCTGCACACGCTGCTTACCGAATATATGTCCTTCATCATCCTGTTGTTCGCGCTCTACACGATTTCCGGCGGCATCCTGCTTGCCGGCAACATCCACGGCACCCCGCTGGTCAACGCCGGGCTGCTGCTGATCGGCGCAATGCTCGCCTCGGTCATCGGCACGACCGGCGCCTCGATGATCCTGATCCGGCCGATGCTGCGCGCCAACGACAACCGGCCGTTCAACGCCCATGTGGTGATCTTCTTCATCTTCCTGGTCTCCAACATAGGCGGCTCGCTGACGCCGCTCGGCGATCCGCCTTTGTTCGTCGGCTTCCTGCGTGGCGTCGATTTCTTCTGGACGACCGTGAATCTGTGGCGCGAGACGCTGTTCACCGGCGGGCTGGTGCTCGCCGTCTTCCTGGCGCTCGATATCGTGCTGCATCGCCGCGAGGGCGGCATGCCGAAGATCAAGGACCCGACGCCGGATACGAAGGTGCGCCTGCGCGGCCTGGCCAACCTGCCGCTGCTCGCCGGCGTGATCGGCGCGATTCTGCTTTCGGCGAGCTGGAAGCCGGGCGTCAGCATCCCGATTTTCAGCGTCAGCCTCGAGCTGCAGAACCTGGTGCGCGACGCCATCATCCTGGCGCTCGCCTTGCTGTCGCTAAAAGTCTCGTACAAGAGCCACCGCGAGGCGAACGGCTTCACATGGGGACCGATCGCCGAGGTGGCGAAACTCTTTGCCGGCATTTTCATCTGCATCGTACCGGTCATCGCCATCCTGCGGGCCGGCCACGACGGCGCGCTTGCGCCGCTGGTGGCACTGGTCGCATCCGCGGACGGCCAACCCAACGATCTCGCCTATTTCTGGCTGACCGGGGCGCTGTCGTCGTTCCTCGACAACGCGCCGACCTATCTGGTGTTCTTCGAGCTTGCCGGCGGCGATGCCAGGCACCTGATGACCGAGGCCGCCTCGACGCTCGCCGCGATCTCGGCGGGCGCGGTGTTCATGGGTGCCAACACCTATATCGGCAATGCGCCGAACTTCATGGTCTTCGCCATCGCCAGGCGTCGCGGCTTTAAGATGCCCGGCTTCTTCGGCTACATGGCGTGGTCGGGCGCGGTGCTGGTCCCGACGTTCTTGATCGCCGGGTTTTTGTTTTTCCGATGAGCTGAGCTGCTCAATTTTCACCGTCTGCGCCGCCCCTCATCTGGCTGCCGCCATCTTCTCCCCGTGAACGGGGAGAAGGGAGCTGACATCGCCGATTTCGCCAATTTCGACGTTGCAGAGCAGGTGCGAGGCCGCGGCCAACTTCTTTCTCCCCGTTCACGGGGAGAAATGCCCGGCAGGGCAATGAGGGGCGGCGCTACGGTCGGAAAACCTTGGCAGGGCAGCGAATTCGCCGCCTATCCCACCCCTACATATCGCCGAACCGCCGAGGGATCCGCCCGCAATGCCTCGACATCGACTGTCTCGCGGTTGCGGCCGTTCTCGATGAATGAGACGCGGTCGGCGACCGAGAGCACCGCGTCGACGCGCTGCTCGACCAGGATCGTCGAGACGCCAAGATCGCGCAGCTTCGCCACCGTCTCGCGGATCTTGGCGATCATCGACGGCATCAGCCCTTCGGTCGGCTCGTCGAGCAAAAGCACCTGCGGTTCGAGGCAGAGCGCCCGGGCCATCGCCAGCATCTGCTGCTCGCCGCCGGAGAGCGTGCCGGAGCGCTGCCTCAGCCGCTCCCTGAGCAACGGGAAGAGATCGAGCACACTCTCGCGGGTTTGCTTGCCCTTGCCGCGCGCCATCAGGCCGATCTCGATGTTTTCCGCCACCGTCATCTCGGCGAACAATCGCCTACCCTGCGGCACATAGGCGACGCCGGCCTTCGGCACGTCATGCGCGGCGAGCCCGGTCAATTCCTTGCCGTCCAGTTTGATCGAACCGCCGGCCGCCGGGACCAGGCCCATGATCGCCTTCAGCGTCGTCGTCTTGCCGGCGCCGTTGCGGCCGAACAGGCAAAGCACCTCACCCTTGTTGAGAGCGAGATCGAGGCCGTAGAGCACCTGCACCTCGCCATAGAAGCAGTCGAGGCCGGAAATGGTGAGCAATCCCGTGTCAGCCATGGGTCGCTCCGAGATAGGCGTCCTGGACCTCGGCGTTGGCGCGGATCTGCTCCGGCGTGCCTTCGGCGAGGATCTTTCCCGAATTGAAGACGGTGATGCGGTCGGCAAGCTGCATGACGACCGGCATGTTGTGCTCGATCAGAAGCACCGTTGCGTCCTTGGCGATCTCGCGCACCAGCGTGATGAAATTGTCGATCTCGGCGTCGGCCAGGCCTTGCGTCGGCTCGTCGAGGATGAGCAGGCGCGGCTTCAGCGCCAGGCCCATCGCGACTTCGAGCAGACGCTGGTGGCCATAGGAAAGCTGTCCGGCCGGCGTGCCGGCGCGGTCGGCCAGGCCGGTGCGTTCAAGCGCCGCCATCACGCCCGTCCTGACCTGCCCCTTCGTGCGGCCGTCCGTCAGCGTGCGCTGCACCGGCAGCGCGACATTGTCGAAGGCGGTGAGGTTGGCGAAGACGCTGGTGATCTGGAAGGTATAGGCGACGCCGAGGCGAACCCGCTTGTAAGCCGGCATGGCGGTGATGTCGGCGCCGTCGAAGACGACCATGCCGGAGGATGGCCGGATGCGGCCCGAGAGCAGGCTGACGAAGGTGGTCTTGCCGGCGCCGTTGGGCCCGATGATGGCGCGGATCTCGCCCGGCATCAGCGCGAAGTCGACGCCGTCGACGGCGCGAAGACCGCCGAAGTTGCGCGACAGGCCCTTGGTGGTGAGCAGCGGCATCATGGCAGCCACCCCAGCCAGCGCTCGCGGATGCTGCCCATAATGCCCTTCGGAGCAAACAGGACGAGCAGGATGAGCGCCACGCCGACGATCAGGAGATAGGCGGAGGTGAAACCGCTGGTGATGTCGGTGACGTAATACATGAACAGCGTGCCGATAAGCGGCCCGAGCGCGGTCGCGGCACCTCCCAGCAGCACCCAGAGCAGCGGCAGGATCGAATATTGAACGCCGGCGAAGCTCGATCCGACATAGCCGAACAGCAGCGCATAGGCGGCGCCCGACGCCGCGCAGATGGCGCCGGAGGCCACGACGGCTGCGAGCTTGTTGGCGACCGTGTCGTAGCCAAGCATTTTTGTCCGCTCCTCGTTCTCGCGGATGGCGACCAGCACGCGGCCGAAGCGGGAGCGGACGATGGCAAGGGTGATGAGCAGCACGACCGCGAACAGCGCCAGCGCGCTCATATAACGAACGGTCGGATCGGTCAGGTCGAGCGAGGCGTCGCCGATCGCGATCACCCGCGATGCCTGCTGGATGACAAGGCCCTGGTCGCCGCCGGTCCAGGCGGCGAAATAGAGGATGAGCAGGTAGAAGACCTGGGCGAACATCATGGTGACGATCATGAAGGCGACGCCCGAGGTGCGCAGCGCCAGCAGGCCGATGACCAGAGCGAGCAGCGCGCCGCAAACGATCCCGGCAACGAAGGCTTCGGGCACGCCCCAGCCGAGATGATGGACCGTCAAGCCCGCGCCGTAGAGGCCGGCCGAGAAGAACATGGCGTGGCCGAGGCTGAGCAGGCCGACATAGCCAAAGAGCAGATTGTAGCCCATGGCGAAGACGGCCAGCGCCATGATGCGGGCGAACAGACCCTGGTGATAGTCCGGCAGGACGAAGTTCAGCGCGAACAGAAGCGCGATGA
Source organism: Mesorhizobium sp. B4-1-1 (assembly GCF_006439375.1). Classification (NCBI taxonomy): domain Bacteria; kingdom Pseudomonadati; phylum Pseudomonadota; class Alphaproteobacteria; order Hyphomicrobiales; family Phyllobacteriaceae; genus Mesorhizobium; species Mesorhizobium sp. B4-1-1. Next base: position 3,931 of record NZ_VFTH01000041.1, on the reverse strand, counting down.
CGCCGATATGCAGGGTGTAGGCCTTTGCCGGCGAAGCATCCCTCATCGCGGCGTGGTCCCGAACAGGCCCTGCGGCCGGAACACCAGCACCATGGCGACCACCAGTGTGGCGATGATCTTGGCGAGCGTCGGCGAGAAGAACATCGAGATGATGCCGTCGGAAAGGCCGATCAGGACCGCGGCGACCACGGTGCCGCGCAGGGAGCCCAGGCCGCCGATGATGACGACGATGAAGGAAAGCAGCAGCGGGTCCTGCCCCATCAGGTAATGCGCCTGGCTGATCGGCACGATCAGCACCGCGGCGATCGCCGCCAGCATGGCGCCGACGGCAAAGACGCCGGCATAGACGCGTTCGACCGGAATGCCGAAGGCCTGCGCCGTCTCGCGATCATATTGCGTGGCGCGCATGATCAGGCCGATCTTGGTGCGCGTCAGCACCAGCCAGGTGATCACCAGCAGAATGGCGGAAGCGGCGACCACCGACAGCTTGTAGCCGGAATAGCCGAACCACGGCAAAAGGATGCGGTAGCTGAAGGGTGGCTCGACGGGCCGGGCCTCGGGGCCATAGAAGGTCAACGCCAGTTGCTGGATGATGTAGAGCATGCCGATGGTGGCGACGATGGTGGCTTCCGGATTGTAGTTCAGCCGGCGCAGCACCAGGCGTTCGGCGACGAGCGCAACCAGCCCGACCAGCACGGGCGCGATCACCAGCGCGGCCACGAAACCGATCGCCGGGTGGCCCGAGATCGCCGTCGAGACCGCCCAGGCCAGCACCGCGCCCAGCATGAAGAACTCGCCATGGGCGACGTTGACGACGCGCATGACGCCGAACACCAGCGAAAGGCCGAGCGCCGTCAGCGCCAATACGGCGGAGGTGACGAGGCCTTCGAGGGCGGCGAGGAGGAGATGGGGTCCGAAGTGCATTTGCTAAGCACCAACGGATGCGCGAGGCACCCCCCTCTGCCCTGCCGGGCATCTCCCCCTCAAGGGGGGAGATCGGACATCGCCACAGGTTTCGCCAATCGCTAACGCTGACAAACAATTGCCGTCGCCAAAGCTGCCAATCTCCCCCCTTGAGGGGGAGATGGCCGGCAGGCCAGAGAGGGGGGCCTGGGCGCTCACGCTGGCCGGAATGGGCCTAAAGCGCCTGCGTCGTGTAATCCCCTTCGGGCTCGTAGAGGCCGTCCTCGATCTTGGTCTTGTGCACGACCTTGAGCTTGCCGCCTTCGACCTTGGAGATGTTCTGGATGCCGAAGCACTGATGGATCCTGCCGTTGAAGGTCTTTGCCCCTTGCGGATGCTCAGGCCCCTCGGCGAATTCCTTCAGGGCCTCGGTCGCCTCGACCAGCTTGGCGCGGTCTTCCGGCCCCTTGTAGCCGGCATCCTCCATCGCCTTCTTGACGACATAAAGCGTTTCCCAGCAGCCGAACATGTGGGCGGCGGTGGAGACGTCCTTGGGGTCGCCGACGGCGGCGCCATTGTCGTCGATGCCGACGGCGGCGCGGTAGGCTTTCTGCGCGGCCGAGTCATCGGCCTGGGCGTAGCGCGGCGAGCCTTCCCAGAAATGGCTGCCGTCGAGGAATTCGAGGCCGGGGCTGTTGATGTCGACGGCTTCGAGCGAATCGATGAAGCCGAAGAGCTGCGGCCGCTGCGAACCGTAGAACTCGCCGAGTTCCTTGACGAAGGTAAGCACGGCCGGCCCGACCATGACATGGTAGATCACCTCGGTCTCGGCCGGGATCTGTGGGAAGTATTTCGTGAAGGAGCTCTCCGTCGGCGGGATGGCGATCTGCGCGATCACGTCGGCGCCCTGCGCCTTCAACGCCGGCGGCAGGTAATCGCGATGGTCGTAGCCGAAGGCGAAGTCGGGGAAGATCTGCGTGACCTTCTTGCCGGCATTGGCGGCGATCCACGGCGCCATCGACTGGATCTGGCTCTTCACATCGGTGATGCCGGGCTGGAAGACGTAGCGGTTGAGCTTGGTGGAGGCCACGTGATGGCCTTCGCTGACCACGAAATAGGGGATCTTGTTTTCCCCGGCGGCGGGCGCGGAGCCGATCACGACATGCGAGAACAAGGTGCCGAAGACGATGTCGGTCTTGTGCTGCTTGGCGAACTTGGCCACCACCTCGGCGCCGCGGGCGGGATCGGTGCCGTCATCCTCGATGACCAGCTCGACCTGGCGGCCGCCGATGCCGCCGGCGTCGTTGATCGCCTTGACGGCGGCGGCGCTGGTCTTCTCGTACCAGCGGCCATAGGCGGCGCCGATGCCGGTGCGGTGCGACTGGAAGCCTATTCTGATCGGCGCCGAGCTCTGCGCCTGGCTGTAGCGGACGAAGCCAGGCGCCAGTGCCAGGCCGGCGCCGGCGGCTATCCCCTTCAGCGCGGTGCGGCGCGACAGCGTCGGCTTGGAGAGGTCGAAAAATCCGTTCTTGTCAGCCATGTCCGTTCCCCTGTTTTTTCAGTCCTGACCAGCGATAAGGCGGCTAAACCACCCCCTTCCGGAGGATGGGAAAATTGCATGTGTACAAACTAAATCACCAAAGCTTTGGCCTGGCAAGCGAGCTTTACCCCACGGCATCGGAGCGCGCTCCTTGTGTCATCCGGCGGTCGGCGTGGCAAGCAACCACAGGCCGAAGATCGTGTAGGCGATCATCATTAGGGTGAGCGGCAGCTGGCTGAGCGCGGCACGCGACGGCTGCGGGTGGAGACGCCAGGCAAGGCCATGCGCGACGAGCACGGCCAGCACATGGCCAGCGATGATGACGCCTGCCTGCAGATTCCACAGCCACCAGGCCGACTGAGCGCCGGCGACGACGCCTGCCTCGACCATCATGTCGGCGGTGCCGAACAGATTCCAGCCGAGCGCGAAGGGATCGGAGAGAGCGACCAGGGCGTACTGGCCGTCAACCAGCAGCACGGTGAGGTAATGCGCGATGTGGTAGGCAAGTGCGATCGGCACGATCGACCAGACCAGCAGGCCGGCGGCTTTTCCGAACGATCGCGCATCGCCGGCGAGGCGTTGGCCGAGAAAGACGGCCAGCGCGAACGCCGCCGCAAGCAGGATGAAGGTCAGGACGAGGCCGTAGCTGCCGATGCCGATCAACGCGGTGCGGCCGGGAAATTCCAGCGGGTTGATGCCGAACCGAGCGAGCCAGAAGAAGGTTTTCGACAGGCCGTCAAAGGATACCGAGGACAGGGCCAGCAGGAGAAAGGCGGTGCCGCTCAGTGGCAGCGGCTCAGCCGCGAGCAGCTTGGCGCCGGGCCAGCAGAGCGAGAGCCGGCCTTCGTCATGCTCGAAAGGTGCGAAGCGGGCGACCATGGAGAAGAAGACGGTCAGGAATTCGCCCCGCCTGCTCCAGGTGCCGTAGCCGAAGATGAGCATAGCGGCGAAGCTGGCCAGCCAGTAGAGGCCGGCGGCCAAGGCAAGGCGAGCCGGATCGTCGGGCGCGGGATCGATCAGCTCGAACCAGGCGAAGGCAAAGAACAGCACGAAGGCCGGCCAGTAGCCGAGCGATGACGGCAGGCCTGACCGCTTTGCATCGCCCGCATGAATGCCGAAGACACGAGAGGCGACGCGCCACGGCCCGTACCACGGGTTGAGCCATGACCAGAGGTTGCCGACTATGCCCTGCAGTAGCGTGAAACCGGCCCAAAGCAGCGTCCAGACCACCAGCGGCAGCGGGTTGGAGAGCGGGTCGCGGCTGCCGAAAAGGCCGGCGGCGATGAGAAGGGCGAAGCCGGCGAATGAAATCAGGCTGACGATGGTGCGAGGGTGGTCGCTGAAGGTGAGGAGCGACAGGCGCTTGCGCCAGAAATTGTCGAGGGCGGCGGGCGGCAACAGCGCCAGGACGAGGAAGCTGACGGCTACCGCCAGCGCGCCGCCGGCGAGGTAGTAGCCGGTGGGCAGCAGCAGGACGTGGCCACGGTC
>NZ_VFTH01000040.1:0-24161 GCF_006439375.1 Mesorhizobium sp. B4-1-1 | reverse complement strand
CCCCCGCATCCGCCCCGGAAAGCGCCCGCCGCCCCCAAAGTCCCCCTTGCGTGGCGGCGGGCGCTCCTAAGCGGCAGAGAGGCTTCTTCGATGAGTGACGGCACCAGCATCGAATGGACCGACGCGACCTGGAACCCGATCACCGGGTGCCAGATCAAGTCGCCGGGCTGCAAGCGTTGCTACGCGATGAAGCTCGCCGGCACGCGGATGAAGCATCACTGGAGCCGCCAGGGTCTGACCGTTGACACCAAGGCCGGGCCAGTCTGGAACGGCGCGGTACGGTTCAACCAGCCCTGGCTGACCCAGCCCCTGCAGTGGACGAAGCCACGCATGATCTTTGTCTGCGCGCACTCCGACCTGTTCTACGAGGAAGTTCCCGACGAGTGGATCGACCAGATTTTCGCCGTCATGGCGGCATCGCCGCGCCACATCTTCCAGGTGCTCACCAAGCGCCCGGAGCGCATGCGGGATTATGTGTTCGCCCAGGACGGCGCCGAGTTCCTGGAAACGGCCACGTGCCCCGAGCTGTCCGGCATCCATCCGGCGACGCTGGTGCGCGCGGCGAAGGAGATCCGCGCCGAGCTGCTCGACGAGCGCACGCGCGACATCAAGGCCGACATGAAGCGCCTGGCGAAGGGTCCGTCGCTGATCGAGCGCGCGCTTGAGGTCAAGACGCGCGACATCCCGAACGTGATCCCGCTGCCGCGCCGCGAGGAGATGCACTCCACCGCGCAGATCGAGGCGGCGATCGCGGCCAAGGCCGAGCGGATCAATCCGAGCAAGCCGCTCGATCCGGCCGCCGCCGCCGCGCATCGCCGCCTGATTGATGAGATGCGCGCCGAGGAAGAAGCCGAGCTCACCGCCAGCACGGAGGCCATCCTGGAACAGCGCATGGCCGAGGTCGCGGCCGAGCGCGTCGCGCATCTGCCGGACAACGTGGTGAAGCTGCCGGAGACGCCGCTGGAGCGCTACCGGCGGGCGCTTTCCTACCAGGCCCAGATGAAGGCCGGCGAGCTCACCGCCCCGGACGCCATGTGGCTCGGCGGCTACGTCACCTCGGCCGAGTTCAAGGCCCAATCGGCCATCCATGAGGATTTCGGGGACGCGTACCTGTCCTGAAAGGCGATCGGCCCGGTGCTGGAACACCGGGCCGGTCAGGAAAGAGCGCCGCGAAGCGGCACCAACACGAGGAAGCATGATGACGGAAACACCCAAAGTCAATCGGCCGGCGCCGCTGAAGAACGTTTCGGCCTTCGCCACGCTGCTGGAGCTGCTGGTCGATCGCGACCCGAAGCTGCCCGGCCTGGGCGCCTTTTTCGGCCCCTCCGGATTTGGCAAGACGGAGTCGGCGATCTATGGCGCCAACCGCTACCGAGCCGCCTATGTCGAGTGCGGGCAGTTCACCTCGGCGCGCTCGCTGCTCTCGGACACCCTGAAGGAACTGGGCGAGCCTTCGCCGCGCGGCAACATCGAGGCGATGAAGAACCAGGCCATCATGCTGATGGTCGCCGATCCGCGCCGGCCGCTGATCATCGACGAGGCGCATTTCATCGCCCACAAGAAGTTCGTTGACCTGCTGCGCGAGCTTTCCGACAAGTCTGGCGCGCCGGTCGTCATGATAGGCGAGGAGCGGCTGCCGATGCTCCTGGAGGGCTTCGAGCGCGTCCACAACCGTGTGCTCGAATGGCTGCCGGCGCTGCCCTGCGATGCCGAGGATTTCGCGCTGCTCGTGCTCAACCGGTGTGGCAGCGTCAAGCTCGCTCCGGACCTCGCGGCGGCCATCCTGGACAAGACCAAGGGCAACACGCGCCGTATCGTCATCAACCTCGCCAAGGTCCTCCAGATCGCGAAGCTGGCCGGCGTCGGCGTGATCGATCTCGCGACCTTCGGGGGCGTCAGCGCCATCAACGCCACCCCCCGGTTCACGGCGAGGAAGCTGCTGTGAGATCGCTCCTCGACATGGTCAAGATCAATCTGAAGGTGCCGCGCGGCGAGGCCGGCTTCTGGTCGATCATCCTGAAGCTCGACGCCGCCGGTCCCTGGACGATCCGGCAGGTCGGAGACCGCACCAACTCCAAACAGAGGATCGTCGACAACTACGTGAGGCGCCTGCTGCTGGCCGGCTTCGTGGAGATCGCGAAAACGGAGCCCCGGAAAGGTCCGGGCAACTTCGCCCAGGCCCGCTACTTCCGCCTGCTGAAAAGCCCGCTGATCGCCCCTCGCATAAAGCAGGACGGCACACTGTTGCCGGAGACCGGCAACGAACAGGTCTGGCGCGCCATCCGCATGCTCAAGTCCTTCTCGGCGCTGGAGCTGCACGAACACTGCGCCAGCGAGGTCGCTCCGGGCTCAGCGGGGAACTATGCCCGGGCACTCGCGGCGACCGGAGTGATCGTCGGCACCTGGCCAAACTATCGGCTGGTGCGCGACCTCGGCCCGGCGGCGCCGAAGCTGCTCACCGCCAAGATGGTGTTCGATCCGAACACCTCCGCCGTGCTTGGCGATGTCGTCGCCCGCGAGGCCGGATCATGAACCGCGGACCCGTCAAGAACAGCCGGCCGGCTGGCAGGAGCTTCGCCGAGAAAGCGGCCGAAGCCTGGGCGCCCGCGCCCGACTGGATCGAGGAGCTGGCCCGCCTTGCCGATGCCGAGGGCCTCGGCGGCGCCGAGAAGCGGATCGGCTACAGCCGCTCGGCGGTCTCGACCATCCTGGCCAACAAATATGCGGGCGATATCGCCCGCGTCGAGCAGATGGTGCGCGGCGCCCTGATGGCCGCGACCGTCGATTGCCCGGTGCTGGGCGAGATCGGCCGAGACCGCTGCCTCACCGAACAGAAGGAGCCGTTCCGCGCCACGTCGCGGCACCGCGCCCAGCTCTTCCACGCCTGTCCGCCGCGAAAGCATGGCGAACCTCGACCACGTCATCGAACAGGTCGGCCAGCCCAACGTTCTGCTGCCCTACCAGGCGAAGACGGTCGAGCTGCTGGAGAGCACGGCGTGCAAGGTGCTGTTCGTCGAGAAGTCGCGACGCATCGGTCTGACCTGGGGGCTGGCGGCCTATGCCGCGCTGCGCGCCAGCCGTGCCAAGGACGCCGGCGGCATGGACGCCATGTACATCTCCTATTCGCAGGAGATGACGCGCGAGTTCATCGACGCCTGCGCCATGTGGGCGCGGGCCTACGCCTCTGCCGCAATCTCGCAAGACGAGTTCCTGTTCGACGACACCGACCCGGCGCACCCGACAGAGACGCGCCAGATCCAGGCCTTTCGAATTCGCTTCGCCTCGGGCTTCGAGATCCTGGCGCTGTCCTCGGCGCCGCGCACCCTGCGCGGCAAGCAGGGCCTGGTCATCATCGACGAGGCGGCCTTCGTCGACAGCCTGAAGGAGTTGCTGAAGGCAGCGCTGGCGTTCCTGATGTGGGGCGGCCAGGTCGTTGTCTGCTCGACCCACAACGGCACCGACAATGAATTCAACGTCCAGGTCCAAGACATCCTTGGCGAGCGATCGAAGTTCAAGCACCTGCGCATCGACTTCGACCAGGCACTGCTCGACGGGCTCTACCAGCGCATCTGCCTGGTCACCGGCAAGGAATGGTCGCCGGAGGCTGACCGTGTCATCGCGGCGCTGAAGACCGAACAGGAGATCCGCCGGCTCGGCATCGACCTCTATGGCCAGGAAGCCCAGGCGATGCGCGCCAACACGGCTGAGCTGTCGTCGCTCGCCGAGCAGGCCGCCAAGGCCGGGCTGCAGCAGCAGCTGTTGTTCGACCGCCAGCAGATGTTCCGCTCCCAGACCGAGCAGACGGTCGCGTCGACCATGCGCGGGGCCGGGTTGGACTATGACCCCAACTCGGCGATCGCCCAGCAGATCCGCTACAACGAGCAACTGAAACAGACCAAGGCCGCCTGGGAAGACATCTTCTCGACTGTCAATGACGGCATCGACGGCATCAGCGACGCGCTGTTCAGCGGCGGGTCGATCACCGAGGCGCTGAAGAAGGCTGGGTCGCAGCTCGCCAAGACCGTCTTCGACATGTCGCTGACAAATCCGCTGAAGAACTGGCTGACCGGCGGCAATTTCAACACCATCGCCGATCTCGGCATCTTCCCGGGCGCCGCCAGCGGCAAGGGCGGCGGCTTCGGCGGCGTGCTCGGCCAGATGCTCGGCGCGCAGAAGGCCGTCGCCTCCATGCAGGTCCAGGCAGCCAGCGTCTTCATCAACGGTTCGCCGCTCGGCGTGCCTGGCCTCGGCGGCCTGCTCGGGGGAAGCGGCTTCAAGGCCGACACGACGCTGTCGGACCTGCTCGGCTACACCGCCGCCAACCAGAACGGGCCGAACACGCCGGCGACGGCCGCCAAGCTGCTCGCCGGTCTCGGCTCGCCGCTCGGCTTCGGCACCGACGGCACCGCCACCAACTCGATCGCCAGGACGGCGTCCGGCGGCGGCGTTGCGGCGCAGGTCTGGAATTTCTTCCAGGGCAAGGGCCTCAAGGATTTCCAGATCGCCGGCATCCTCGGCAACGTGAAGGCCGAGAGCGCCTTCAATCCGCTGGCGATCGGCGATGGTGGCAATGCCTTTGGCCTCTTCCAGCATAACGACCGCGCGCCCGCTCTGCTGTCGGCGATCGGCGGCCGGGGCAATCTCGGCGACGTCCAGGCGCAGCTGCAGTTCGCCTGGAAGGAGCTGCAAGGCAGCGAGGGCCTGGCGCTCAAGAAGCTGATGGGCAGCACCGACGTGCGCGGCGCCACGGCGGCCTTCGCCGGCTTCGAACGCCCGAAGGGCTTCAGCTGGGCCGACCCGGAGGGCGCGCACAACTTCGCCGGCCGCCTCAGCGGCGCCCAGGAGGCGCTGTCGCGCTTCGGTGGATCGGCGACGACGGCGACCTCGGCCGTCAGCCAGCTCGGCGGCGCGTCGTCCGGCGCGATGTCGAGCCTGGTCTCGTCGACCGGCACGGCCGCCAAGGGCCTGGACGTTTTCGGCAGCGGCGCCGGCAAGCTCGGCAGCATGCTCAACCAGTTCCCGGCTGCGCCCGCCGGCGGCGGCGGCGGCCTGTTCGGCTGGCTCGGCGGCCTGTTCGGCGGCGGCGCCAGTGTGGCCTCCATGAACGCCATATCGCCTTTGGCCACAGCCGATATCCTGTCCGGATCGTGGGGCCTGTTCGCCAATGGCGCCGCCTTCAGGCGCGGCAACGTGGTGCCATTCGCGCGCGGCGATGTGTTCTCGACGCCAACCTATTTCCCGATGTCGGCCGGTCGCACCGGCGTGCTGGGCGAGGATGGCGAGGAAGCCGTAATGCCGCTGCAGCGCGGTCCGGACGGGCGCCTCGGGGTCGTCAATCACCAGCCGCTCCGGGCGCCCAGGGCAGCGACTGGCAACGGTGGTGCGGGCGGCTCCGGCGGCGGCATCACCCGCGCGCACATCGAGGGCATCGTCAACGCGATCGCCGACAAGCTGCGGCTCAACGCCAACATCGTCAACCTGAACGACGGCAGCGACATCAAGCGGTACCTGATGTCGGAGGACGGCCACGCCACGGTCGCCGTCATCAATCGGCGAAACGGCACCGGGACCAGGGGTTAGGCCATGTCATTGCTGAATTCTCTCGTCCTCGACAGTGGCCTCTCGGTGCTCGTCGCCAACGGCAACCGGCTGCACATCTGCTCGGCCGAGCCCACTGATTACGCCACCGCCGTCAGCCTCTCGCTGGGCACCAAGAACACCCCGACGATCAGCGCGATCGGCGCGCGCACTCCCTCGGGCCGCAAGGTCACGGTCTCGGCCATCACCAATGGCGCCGTGAGCGCCAATGGCAACGCCTCGCACTGGGCGATCGTCGATACCGTCAATTCCCGGCTGCTCGCCGCCAAGCCGCTGGACGCGACGCTCGCGGTCAACAATGGCGACACCTTCACCCTGCCGGCCTTCGACATCGGCATTCCGGGGCCGGCCTGATCATGGCCACGGTCGCTCTCTCCACCGGCAATCTCGACGCTGGCGCGCCCGACCTGGCGTCGCCAGCGCTGCAGCTCATCCACCACCTGTCGACCGGCAATCTCGATGCCGGCGCCCCGGATCTCGGCTCGCCCCGGATGGTGATGCTTTACGAGGCCTGGCCGTTCCGCCCGGTGGCCGGCGCCAGCGACACGCTCGAAACCCTTTCGGAGGTGATGCAGTCCTACACCGACGAGACGCGCCTGGCGCTGCGCAAGGCGCCCAGGCAGAACCCGCGCTATACGGTCAAGCTCGATCCCGCCCAGTTCAGCCGCGCCAGGGATTTCGCCAGGCGCCGCGCCGGCACGCTGGTCAGCGTTCCGATCTGGTGGGAAGGCATCCGCGTAGCCGATGTCGCGGCGGCCGACACCGAGATTGCGATCGACACGACGGCCGGCGACTGGCGCGTCGGCGGCCGTCTGATCGTCTGGCAGGACGAGGACAATTTCGCGCTGTCGCTGATCACGGCCGTCGATGTCGACAAGGTGACGCTGCTCGCGCCGATCGGCGTCGACCTGAGCGCGCCGACCGTGGCGCCGGTGCGCAATGCCCGGCCGGTCGAGGGCTTCAACATCGGCCGCGGCGTCAGCGGCAAGCTCACCATCGACATGACCGCGCGCTTCCAGGTGCAGGACAATGTCAGGCTGGAGGGCGATGCCGGCTATCCGCAGTATCTGTCGCTCGACGTGCTGACCGAGCCGACTGCCCGGGTTTCCGACATCTCGGAAAACATCGTCCAGGCGGCCGAATACAAGGACAATGGCTTCGGCCTGGTCGAGATCCAGCGCCAGCGCAACTATGTCGACTACGGCCAGAGCATCGCCTTCCTCGAGGAGGGCGCGGCCGCGGTCTGGCGGCGGCGCGTCTGGGTCCATGCGCGCGACGGCAAGCAAAAGGCGTTCTGGCTGCCGAGCTTCAATTCCGACCTGAAGCTGACGGCGCCGATCGGCGCGGCCGACACGTTGGTGACGGTCAGGCGCGTCGGCCTGATCGCGGGCTATCTCGGCCGGCATGTCATGATCGAGCTGAAGGACGGCACGCGCTATTTCCGGCAGATCACGGCGGCGGCGCGCGTCGGCCTCAACGACCAGGTCACGCTGGACAGCGCCCTCGGTTCATCGGTCTCTGCCGCCCAGATCCTGTGGTTCTGCTTTCTCAGCAACGTCCGCTTCGACAGCGATGCCGTCACCTTCAACTTCGTCGCCTCGGGCAAAGGCCCGCTGGTCGCCACGCTCTCGGTGCCCGTCACGGAGGTGCCGGCATGAGCGACGGCTACGACACCGCAAACGAGTCGGTCGACAAAGGTCAACCCTACTTCCTCTACCTCTTCAACAATGGGGTGAGCGAGCCGACGCGCCTGACATCCGCCTTGGATGAGATCATCGCCGACCCCGAGGCTACGGGCACCGACAAGGTCTGGAAGCCGTCGCCGGTCATGCACGATGACATCGAGCTGTCCAACAACATCGAGCGAAACTCGGTCGACCTCACGTTTCCACTCGATGACAGCTACGCCAGGACGCTGGTGGTGCCACATAGCGAGATCACCGTCGTCACCATCTGGCGCGGCCACCACTCCGATCCGGAGCGCAAATTGCGCGTCTGGTGGAAGGGACGCGTCGTCGACCCATCGTCCGGCAAGCTCGAAATCAAGGTGCCGGTCGAGAACGCCTACACGTCGATGCGCCGGCCGGGCTGCCGCGCCCGCTACATGCGCACCTGCCGGCACGCGCTCTATTTCCCCGGCTGCAACCTCAACGTCGACGACTGGAAGATCCCCGCCACCGTCAGCGCCATGAGCGGCGGGCTGCTCTTGACCGTCGCCGAGGCCGCCGCCGAGAGCGACGGCTTCTACAAGGCCGGCCTGGTCATCTTCAACGGCCTCTATGGCTGGGTTGGCGACCATGCCGGCAGCTTGCTGACGCTGGCCGATGGCGAGATCGTCGGGCTCGCCGACGCGGTGGCGGCCGATGGCTCCGCATCGGTCTTTATTGCGCCAGGATGCGACCTGACGCCAGGATTGAACGGCTGTGCAAAGTTCGCCAACAATCTCGAATATGGCGGCTTCTGGTGGATGTCGGATAACAACCCCTTCAGCCAGAGCATTGTCTGATGCTCTGGCAGATTGCGCTCGCCATTATCTCGTTCGCCTCGCAGCTGTTGCTCGGGCCGAAGCCGCAGAACGCCAAGCCGAAAAGCCTTGAGGACTTCCAGGCGCCGACCGCCGAGGAAGGCCGCGAGCTGGGCGTCGCCTTCGGCACCGTCGACATCGCCGACCCGAATGTGACCTGGTACGGCGACCTGCTGCGGCGAGCCATCAAGGGCGCACGGCGCTACCTCATCGCCGGCCCACGCCAGATCCTCGGCTACAAATATTCGCTCGGCATGCAGATGGGCCTTTGCCACGGCCCGGCCGACGCGCTGCTGCGCATCACGGTCGGCGACAAGGTCGCCTGGCGCGGCGTCTCGACTGGCGGCCGCGTCAACATCAACAAGAGCAGCCTGTTCGGCGGCGACAAGAGTGAAGGCGGCATAAAGGGCGCCATCGACGTCTGCATGGGCTCGCCGGACCAGTCGCGCAACGACTATCTGCTGGCGAAGCTGGGCGAAACGATTTCGGCCTATCGCGGCATCGTCACCATCGTGCTTCGGCAGGTCTATCTCGGCACGTCGGCCTATCTGAAGCCGTGGGAGTTCCGGCTGCAGCGCATCCATGTGAGGTCGGATGGCAGCGCCCAGTGGTATGACGCCAAGGCGGCGATACCCGGGTTTGAGATTTCGACGGACGACACTGGCCGGGAAGCCTTGTCCGAAACGGGCGCCAAGAACATCGACACGAACGGGGACTATGCGGCGAGTGGCGACTCCAGCGGTGTTGTCCGGACATGGCTAATGCCGGATGGGGCCAGGCAAGAAATAACGCTGCCCGGCACCAATTTCCATACATCTGTTCACATCACCGATTTTGACGAGCTGGTCGTACGCAGCGGTGGCAATGTCGGCGGAAGCGCTCCCACCTACCTCGAATTCAGGGATGTGGCGAACCCTTCATCCATCATCCAGACGATCGACCTCGACGGGATGATCGCGGACGTCGGCGCTGGCGGGCTCAATTTTGGCTTCGTCATGTGCGATGTCTCCGTTGCGGGTGGCTCGTTCGCGCTCGTTGGCATCAAGGATGGCGCTACGGCCAATCCGCGCTTTTGGATCTTGCTGGAACGCGTGACGGTCGGAACGATCGATCAATGGGCAGTCTCGGGCTGGCACGCCCGCGTCAATTCCGCTCTCGGCGTCCCGTTTTCGATGGGGAAGACCTACGCCTACCGGGCGATCAACGACAAAAACATTATTCGCCTGACGTGGAACGGCGCTTGGGCCGAGACAATCGTGACGCTAGCCGAGGTGACGGGGACGGCCATTAATGTGGTCAGCTACAACGAGGCCACCAATAAGGTCGTCGTGGTCGACGACAATGGCGGCATCTACGTCTACAGCGAGGATCTTTCCACGCTCGTCAGGTCGTCGCTCGGCAATAGCGCACGACTTGGGGATAAAGCTATCTCATCGCGTATGTCGATGGGGTCGAGCACGGTGGTCATCCCTGACGCGTCGGCGGCCGGCGCGATCACAAGGTTCTATTTCGTACCGATCGCTGACCTCGCGATGGACACCTATGTCGACGTCGCGAATTCCAAATTCGCCCGTAAAGGCAGCACAATGCTCGGCGTGGCCTACAACGCCAGCAATGGCTATGTGGTGGCAGAGGGTTCTCCGTATCTTGTGTTCTGGCTGATCGCCGCCACCGTCTTCGACATGAACCCGGCCCACATCGTCCGGGAGTGCCTGACCGATGCCAATTGGGGCATGGGCTACACCGACGACGACATCGACGGCACGAGCTTCACCTATGCCGCCGATACCTTCTTCTCTGAGCTGTTCGGCGTCTCGCTCAGATGGGTGCAGGAAAGCGAGATCGAGGAGTTCGTGTCGAACATGCTGGGCTATGTCGACGCCTATCTCTACGGCTCGCGCTCGACCGGCAAGTTCGTGCTGAAGCCGATCCGGGACGACTACGATTTCGACCTGATCCCGCTGCTGATCGAAGCCGACATCCTGGAGTTCACCGAGATCAAGCGGCGGATGCCGTCGCAGGCGACCAACTCCGTCCTGGTCAAATACTACAATCGAGCGAAGCGGAAGACCGGCAGCCATCGTGTCACCAACACCGCCAAGGCGATGCAGTCGACCGGCAACGTGCCGCCAGCCAGTCGCGAGTATCCCGGCATCAACCGGTCCGACCTCGCCATCCGCGTCGGCACGCGTGACGCCATCGCGCTTGGGTCGGGGCTGATTTCCGGCCGGATCATCGTCAAGCCGAGGGATGACCTCAACCCCGGCGATCCCTTCCGCATCGTGTCGGCCCGCTATCGCCTCGCAGGCGAGGTCCAGCGTGTGACCGGGCTGCGCTTTGGCGACGGCCGCGACAACAAGATGGGCGTCACCCTGTTCCAGGACGTCTTCAAGCTCGGCCGCACCGTGATCGTCGACGATGGCGACACTGGCGGCGGCTGGACGCCGCCGTCTAGCGACCCGCTGCCCGTCTCGCCGCGCCTAGCCTGGGAGATGCCCTACCGCGAAGCGCGGCAGATGGTAGGCGATCCGGCCCTCGCGACCATGCTCGCGGGAGATCCCGGCGCCGGATTGCTCCAGGTCGCGGGCATCTCGCCCACGCCTGACGCGGCCAATGCCGATCTCATGGCGGACGCGGGCGGCGGCTATGCCGACAGCGAGTTGATCGACTTTGCGCCTGGCGGCTTCATCGTCGGCGACCTGGCGATCGACGCGACCACCGTCACGCTGAACGCCGGCAGCGGCGTGGACGCGACCGCCATCGGCCTCCTCGCCACGATCGGCGACGGTTCCAGGTTCGGGACCGAGGTCGTGCGGGTCGACGCCGTTTCCGGTGCCACGCTCACCATCGCCCGCGGCTGCCTCGACACCGTGCCGCAGGCGCATGCGGACGGCGCTGATTTCGTCCTCTTCGACGATCTCTCGACCAGCGATTTCCAGCCCTACACCGATGGGCAGAGCGCCAGCGTCAAGATGCTCACCAACACCGGCCAGGGGCAGCTCAGCCTCGGCGCCGCGCCAGTCGATAATGTCGAATTCGAAAGCCGGGCGATCCGCCCATACCGACCGGCCAATGTCACGCTCACCGGCTGATGACCTTCCATGAAAACCTGAGGAAAAACAGATGGCAGCTTTCAACAAGTTCAATTCGTTCGTCGAGGCGCTCGCCGAGAAGGTTCACAATCTCGGCTCCGACCAGCTGAAGATCGCGCTGTGCGCGGCAGCCAACGCGCCTGTTGCTACGAATACAAAGCTCTCCGACCTTACTGAGATCAGCTATACGAACTGTTCGTCGCGCAACGTCACGACGACGAGCTCTGCCCAGACCGGAGGTGTCTACAAGCTCGTCCTTGCCGACCTGGTGCTGACCGCCTCTGGCGCCGTCGGCCCGTACCGGTATGTCGGTCTCTACAACGACACGGCCACCAACAAGGAGCTGATCGGATACTACGATTATGGCTCCGACCTGACCATGGCGAGCGGCAACACCTTCACCGTCGATTTCGACGGCACAGCCGGTGCTTTGACGCTCGCCTAAAGGTATCGGGATGAGCATCGCTTTCACCCATGGACCGGCCTATGTCACGACCGATCCGATCGTCGTCAGCTTCTCGCGGCGGAACCGGCTGACCGAAAGTGTTGCCTCGCCTCTCGGCTGGACCGAACCGGACCAGGATCCCGAAGACGGACAGACCACCGTCATCGAAGTCCTCGATCCGACCGGAACGACCGTCGTCACCACGCATTCCGGCATCACCGGCACCAGCTTCGATGTGCCTAAGGCATCGTTCG
The DNA here is from genome assembly GCF_006439375.1 of Mesorhizobium sp. B4-1-1. Lineage (NCBI taxonomy): Bacteria > Pseudomonadati > Pseudomonadota > Alphaproteobacteria > Hyphomicrobiales > Phyllobacteriaceae > Mesorhizobium > Mesorhizobium sp. B4-1-1. The sequence goes on along the minus strand of NZ_VFTH01000040.1, from coordinate 12,248 downwards.
GTGGCAACGCTTCCGGGTTCCTTCAGATATGGGCCGAGCGTGATGGCATCCGCTCCTATCAGCCCTACCGAATTCAGGTCATCTTCGCCAACCTGGAGAGCGCTTCATTCACGCTCACCGGCAATCCGGCGAGGGTCGGGCCGATGCTGTCAGCCAGCGCTGGAAGCTTCGCGCTTGCCGGTCCGGACGTTCAATTCAGCCAGGGCTTTGCTGTTCCAACAGGTTCCTTTGCGCTGGCGGGAGGTGCCGCTGGCCTCTCGTTCTCGACCGGCATGGTCGCAGGTGTCGGCTCGTTCGCGCTTACCGGGATCGCCGCCACTCTCAGCGCGCAACTCAACACGACCCTCGATCCGGCCACCAAAGGCTCGAATGTCACGCTTTCGAGCGGCAATCTGTCTGCCACGAACAGCGGAACCACCAAGACGGGCGCCCGCAGCGTCCATTCGAAAGCCAGTGGAAAATACTATTTTGAATGGACCGTAAACGCCCATCAGAATGCGGTGGGAGCCAATTTTCATGCCGTCGGCGTAGCTACGGAAGAAGTCCCCTACGCAGACGCGGATGCCGTCGCCTGTATGGCTGCGGTTGCCTTTGAAAACAACAACACCGCGAACGTGGTTTGGAGCCAGGGCGTCAATTCGGCATCCTTCGGGGGCACCACAGATGGCGATGTCTGGAGCGCAGCCATCGACCTCGACAACGCGATGGTCTGGTTCCGTCAGAACGGCGGCAACTGGAATGGCAGCGGCACCGCTAACCCGGCCACCAACACAGGTGGCATTAAACTTCACAACATGCTCGGCATGGCCGTTTCGCCATTTTGGGGCACCGACAAATCGGGCGATCGGGACACTTTCAATTTCGGCGATTCGGCGTTCACCTATACCGTTCCGAGCGGCTTTACCGCCGGTTGGCCGAGCACGCCTGACGACGGCAATGCCACAAGTGGCAAGACGACGCTCAGCGGCCCTGACAACGTCAATGTGACGCTTTCGAATGGCAGTCTCACCGCATCGCATTCCAACAGCTCCAACGCCATAGCGCGCTCGAAACACGCCAAGGCCTCGGGGAAATATTATGTCGAGTTCACCGTTGGGATTTGGGCCAACACTAATGATGGCATCGGCTTCGCCTACGCGAATGCCACGGCCACCAATGTGACGGCTAATGGCTCTAACAGCACCGCCGTCTATCGAAGCGGCAATATCTGGGCCAGCGGCAGCACAGGGACGTCGCTCGGGTCGGTCGCCAACGGTGATCGCATCGATGCGGCCATCGACCTCGACAACAAGCTCGTCTGGTATCGCAAGAACGGCGGCAGCTGGAACAATAGCGGCACCGCGGATCCGGCCACGGGAACTGGCGGCAAGTCCCTGTCCGGCGTTCCGGGTGTCTCCCCGTTCGTTGGCTTCGGAACGGCTACCGGGCAGTCAGCAACCATCAACGTCGGCGACACATCTTTTGTCGGTAGCGTCCCGAGCGGCTTTACGGCCGGCTGGCCGGTCGCATGAGTTCATCGGTCGGCAGTGTCGCCGCAGCTCATCGAATTGCTGATCCCGAGTGCCTTGTAATTGGTGCAAAGCATCGGCCACGAACCGGTGGCATAAACGCCGGCGGCCATGATCAGGGTCAAGGATTGAAGGGCCGTTTCAAAAGGTCTTCAATCAGGCTTGTCGAGGAGCGGCGAGCGCCTATGAGGTGGGCGATACTTCGCCACCAGCCTGACATTCACGCTTGGGATTGTGATGAGCCCGCCTATGGCTATCGTGACCATGCCATCGGCTTCATCGATGCGCCTGACCTCGCCAGTGAGTTCGACCTGGTCGCGCGGCTTAGCCTTGGCAGGCGCCGTTATCGAATGGGGGAAGTTGTAGCCGGGTATGCTAACGCTCGCGCGGCCGTCGACCAGCTTGATGATGGTGGCCGTGATTGCCACTTCGTCGCCTATACCCAATTCCCGCGCCATGCCGGGCATTCTGACGCGGCTCTGGCGACCGTCAAGAGGCCGGCCTATATCGGTTCCATGGCGAAGGGCTGGACCATCCAGGGCTTGATCGACGGCACGATGAAGGTGACCGCCTACTACTGCCACAACCCGAAATGCCACCACAGCCAGGTGCTCGACCTGGAGGCTTTGAAGGCGAGGCTCGGACCGGACACGCCGGCCATGGAATGGGACCTGCGACCGAAGCTGAAGTGCAGGAAGTGCGGCAACGACGACGCCAAGCGGTTCGGCATCATCTACAGCCCCGACTACGACAAGAGCCCGAGGATGCCATTTTCGAGCCCCTACGCAGGTCCCAAAGGAAGGCGTTGAAGGCCCGTTAAAAGGTCAATCAACGCCGCGCGTTCTGGTGCCAAGTGAAGTTGCGCGGAGGTGCCAAGCGATTTTGCGCGCTACATAAAGCGTGAAATCAGCGTCAACCTGCCGTCAACAGGCTGTCACCTGCCTGTCATGACGCTGCGCTACCCGCTTGCGCCAACGCAAACGGGGAATCACCTTGTCATGTCGGATGTTTCCGGAGAACTCGTTTATCGCCGAGGCAAGGAAGTCGGAAAGGCCGTCTACCAGAACCGCGCATTGTCGAAGGACGGCATTTCCGAGCGGCTGTTCGCCTTTCTGTTCTCCGGCCTCGTCTATCCGCAGATCTGGGAAGACCCGGATGTCGACATGGAGGCCATGCAGCTCGGCGCGGGCCACCGCATCGTCACAATCGCCTCGGGCGGCTGCAACATTCTGGCCTACCTGACCCGCTCGCCGGCCAGGATCGATGCCGTCGATCTCAATGCCGCGCACGTCGCGCTGAACCGCATGAAGCTGGAAGCGGTGCGCCACCTGCCGTCGCAGGGCGATCTCTTCCGCTTCTTCGGCGCCGCCGGCACCAGCCACAATTCCGACGCCTATGATCGCTTCATCGCGCCTCATCTCGATGCGGTCAGCCGTCACTATTGGGAGCGCCGCAGCTGGCGCGGTCGCCGCCGCATCTCGGTCTTCGACCGCAACTTCTACCAGACCGGCCTGCTCGGCCTCTTCATCGCCATGGGCCATCGCGTCGGCAAGCTGTTCGGTGTCGACCCGGCCGGCATCATGAAGGCCGAGAACATCGGCGAGCAGCGCCGTTTCTTCAACGAGGAGCTGGCGCCTGTTTTCGACAAGAAGCTGTTGCGCTGGGCGACGTCGCGGAAAGCCTCGCTGTTCGGCCTCGGCATCCCGCCGGCGCAATACGACTCGCTGATCACGTCTGGCGACGGCTCGATGGCGAGCGTGCTCAAGGCGCGCCTTGAAAAGCTCGCCTGCGACTTTCCGCTCAAGAACAATTACTTCGCCTGGCAGGCCTTTGCCCGTCGCTATCCGCAACCTGGCGAGGCAGCGCTGCCCGCCTATCTGGAACAGAGCAACTACGAGACGATCCGCGACAACATCGATCGCGTCGCCATCCACCACGCCAACCTGATCAAGTTCCTGGCCGCCAAGGACGCCGGCACCGTCGACCGTTTCGTCCTGCTCGATGCGCAGGACTGGATGACCGACGACCAGCTCAATGCGCTGTGGACGGAAATCACCCGCACGGCATCGGCCGGCGCCCGCGTCATCTTCCGCACCGCGGCCGAACCCAGCCTGCTGCCGGGACGCCTCTCCAACTCGCTGCTCGACCAGTGGACCTACGAGAGCGATGCCTCGCGCGAATTCTCCGCAAAAGACCGCTCGGCCATCTATGGCGGCTTCCACCTCTATGTGAAGCGCGCCGCATGAGCACGACGGAGCTGCCCGCCAGCCATGCCGAACTGATGGACGGCGTCTACCGCTGGCAGCGCCACATCTACGACCTGACCCGCAAATACTACCTGCTCGGCCGCGACCGGCTGATCGACGGACTGGACGTGCCGCAAGGCGGCACCGTGCTGGAGCTCGGCTGCGGCACCGGCCGCAACATCGTTCTCGCCGCCCGCCGCTACCCGGGCGCCCGCTTCTTCGGTTTGGATATCTCGACCGAGATGCTGGAGACTGCGAACGCGACCGTCGCTCGCGAAGGTCTCACGAACAAGGTCAACCTCGCACGCGGCGACGCCACCGATTTCGACGCCAAGGCTCTCTTCGGCATCGAGCATTTCGACCGGGTCTTCGTCTCCTATTCGCTGTCGATGATCCCCGGCTGGGAGAAGACCGTGTCGGCCGCCCTCGCCGCGCTTGCGCCCGGCGGCTCGCTGCATGTCGTCGATTTCGGCCAGCAGGAGGACCTGCCGCGCTGGTTTCGCGCCCTGCTGCGCGGCTGGCTACGGAAATTCCATGTCACGCCGCGCGCCTCGCTGCGCGACGTGCTTGAATCGGAATCCGAGCGCACCGGCGCAACCTTCCGTTTCAGAACGCTTTATCGCGGCTATGCCTGGCTGGCGGTGATCAAGATCGCCCACTGAATCTCGCAATTTGAGGCGCCTGTGGCTGTATCGAACGCAATCAACGATAGTGTCTCAGTTTGAAATTTCGGCGACGGTCTTTTTGTAAGGGCCGCGCTTGCCTGGCTTCGGCGCAACGGCGTCCATCATGCCGCAAAGATCGTCCATCGACCAAAGCGTCTGCGATACGCCAGCCGCCATTGCCGGCGACATTTTCAGCGTCTTGTGAATGCGGATGAAGTTGTACCAAACCGTGTATAGCGCAACCATGTGGACGTGGTTCTCGAACTTCTTTGAGAACGCATTGGTGAGGCGCGTGAAGCGACGCATTTGCATCCGCATGGTGAGGTTCTGGCGCTCGACATGCGACGTGCTGACATGCGCCAGATCGGGCTCGCCTTCGATACGGGTCTTCTTCGCGCCAGTGCATACGGCGGGGCTGTAGCGGCGTTCCTGTGGCACCGCCTTGCCTTCCGGCTCGCCATACATCTTGACCAGCATCGCATAGTCGATATCCGCCCCAAAGGCTTCCTCTACGGCGTTCAAATAGGCCTTGTGACCATCGGTCGTAAGCTGGACGCGATTGGCAAGACGGTCCTTTACGTCATCCATGAAGGCCAGCGCATATTCGCCGTCGCGACCGCCGACCAGCCAGGAAATGATGAGCTTGCTGTCGCTGTCCAGCGCGGTCCAGGTCCATGTGTCGCCAGCGCCATCGACAGGCTTTTTCATGCCGGCAACGTTCTTCTGCTTCGCGCCCGTAAAGCTCCAAATTTCATCGCACTGAACGCGCTTGGACTTCACGTTGCGGACTTCGCGGTCGTGCAGATCGGCGCAGAATTTGCCGGCATCGACAAGCAGCTTGGAAACCGTGTTGATCGACACATCGGCAACGCGGGAGATCGAACGCATCGAGGAACCCTCGCAAAGCATGGTGAGGATTTGGACGCGGGTCTTCGGGGGCAGCTTGTTCATGCCCCTAATATCTGAACTTTTATGCTTAGTGTCAAGCATTAAAGTTCAATCTGGTTTAGATCGCGTTCAGATGACGAGCGCCAATCGCGGGAGAGGGAGGTACAGAACCTGCCAAACCCCAAATCAGCCCTTCCAATTCATCCAATGGAAGATGGAGAGATCGCGCGATCTCATTTTTGGAGGTCCGCTCATGCCAAAGTTGCGAGAGAACTTTCTTCCACACAACCGACGTTTCGCGTTCGATTCCGCCCGGCTCTCCTGTCCGAAACCCCCTTTTCCCAAGTTCTATGCAAATCGATTTGTACTGCCATTCGGAAAGTAGGCCCAAGGAGTGCAGACGGTAGGCCATGGCCATTGCAGACACGCGCCACCTGGCTTTCGCCTTGATAACTACGTTGGTGTTTATGAATCGTGGCATCCTTGCACGTACGTCATTGGCAGGCATGAGAAACGCAGACGCAAATGCATTGGCCTCCCGTTCGGCGGCGCGCGATTGCCCCCTTGGGCCGCCGTGCTTGTGCATGACAAGATGTCCAAGCTCATGAACAGAATCAAAGATGCTGTGTTCAGATGTTTTGAAGTTGTTGAGGAAAATGTAAGGGCGACCATCGCGCCAGAATGAAAAAGCATCCACCGTCTTGGTATTCTCTGACAAAGAGAACAACCGAACTCCCCGCGTCTCCAGAAGGCCAATTGCGTTGCCAATCGGCTTTTCCCCCAAGCCCCAATATTGTCTCAGTGAACGAGCCGCCGCTTCTGCATCCGTTTCATAGCTAAGGTCGAGCAAATCTGGTGCAGGCAATGAAAAACGTGCCTCCACCCAGTCGCCCAACTGCAAGCCCAAAGACCCGGCAGAAACCGCCGCGTCACGCTCCTTAGCGCTCATCTTTGACAGGCTTCGAAAGCTCACTGCATCGGTGTCCAAATCTTCCGGGTCATCGGCGTAAAAGAACTCGCGCGGGAATCCCAAGGCGGATTCCAGCCGCATCACGGTTTCGCTATCGGGTTGGTTCTCACCCTTTTCCAGCCTCGTGATTGTCATAGCCGAGAGGCCGGTGAGTTCAGCGAGTCCTTTAGCTGTCAGCCGCCGCCTTTGCCGGGCGAGGCTGAGCCTCTTGCTGTTAAACATGCAGTCACCCGCTACTTTCGAGCAACTTGCGGATCGAAGTCGTCCGCCCGATCTCCGTCATCCAGCGAAAGGATATCCGTGTCCATGTCGCTGCCATCGGAAAGATAAATGCGTTCTACATAGGCGCTGAAAGTTTGGCCTTTCACTACGGGCCTCGTTAATTCAGCCGCGCCATTCTCATCGACCATCATGTAGTAGGTAGCGACGCCGCCCGCCGGAATTGGCGCAAACTCAGGCAGATCGTCTCCGAACAGATTCCCCATGCATGCGCGCTCAGAGCCAGCGCCCTTGGGTGAGCGAGGTTTAGGCTTCGCCTCATCGTCGCATGCTATGTCGACGTTTGAGAAAATCACCCGGATGCCAAGAACTTCGTGTTTAATTGCCTCAACACCGTTCGAGCGGTCTACGGCCCACCGCTCTCCAACGTGTCGATCACGCAGCGCCCACGAACCGTCTTGGTAGGCAAATGTGCCTGCGGCGTTTACTGGGTGGAATGGTGTCGCGTTGGAAGCGGAAGCGCGAGCAATATCGCGAACCTCTAACAGCTTTTGACGGCTAAGCTCCATTTCAGCGAGCCGTTGGTCCACGTCCCATTGCTCCCGCAGCACTTTTGTCTTAATCATGCCCGCAAACCCTATGTTGATTTTTCTTCCCTACTTGTAGGTGGAAAAAATCAACATGGCAAGTTATTTCGATGACCACCGCTTTGCCGCAGCTTTCCGCGCGATTTCGGCGCGCCGCTCTGGCGTCATGTTGGCGGCGCGCTTCTTTCCGCCCTGCGAACCAAGCTCTTTCGCGGCTGCGCTCTTGCCGTCGTCCTGCACTTCGTCTGCTTCCTCGCCAGTCGCAATGCGCATGACGCGGACGGCATTGCCGATCACGTCGGCGGGCCGCTTTTGGCCTTTAGGTCCGGTCGGCATCGTCGCTCTCCTGCCAATCCGCAAGCCCATTGGCCGTAATCCGCTGAATGCGGTTCAGGGTCTTGGCGATAGACTTCGCGGCGTAGGGGCGATTGTCGGAAGATTCCAGGACGCGCAGATAGTTCCTTTGCGCGCGAATCGCTTTGCGCCAAATCTCTTCAGATTGATACTCGCTCGGCATGACAACGCCCTTTGCTTTCCGCTAAGCATATAGGCGCTTTCCCCTACGCCATCAAACGGGATATGCGAGAGGGCAAATTTCAAACTGAGACACTACCCAATCAACTGAACAATTGCACCCATGACCCAAGGAGTGGTACACTGATCCCGCTTGGAAACATGTGATGATCGTTGGATTTAGAGATGGATGGCTGCGAGCCTTCTTTGTGGATGATATCCACTCCCGCAACATTCCGTCCGATCTCGAAAGCCGCTTGTTTCGCAAGCTCCAGATGATCGACGACGCTGCTACCGACCAGGATTTGCGAGTGCCGCCCAGCAACCGCTTCGAAAAGCTACGCGGCAATCTCGAAGGCTTTCATTCCATACGGGTCAACAAGCAATGGCGGTTGGTTTTCCGCTGGGATGGCGGCCGGGGTGAGGCGTCGGACATCTACTTGGACGACCACAGCTATAAGTGAGGTGAGACATGTTGATGACCGCACGCAAGCCGGCAACGGTTGGCGAAATCCTCACGGAGGAGTTCATGCACCCGCTTGGCTTGACGCAAGCCGCTCTGGCCGAGGCAATGGGCGTCCCGCGCAAGCATGTGAACGAATTGTGCAACGATCGCCGCAGCATTACCGCAGCGACTGCGCTCATTTTGGCGCGGGTGTTCGGCAACAGCCCGGATTTCTGGCTGAACGTCCAGCGCCGCAGCGATCTTTGGCAAGTCATGAACTCGCCTGACGAGCGGGCGCGCGTGGATCGCGCCAAACCTTTGCCGACCGCCGCATAGAGGCCGGCGATTGACCGCCACGCCTCTAAAGGAGCGCTTTTGCGAGCGCCCCAACCATCGCTTGTGGACGATAACCGAACTTGGCCGGCGTCAATCCAAGCCGCACCACCACCAACTGCTCCGACGGAATGATCGCCACCGTCTGGCCGTCATGGCCCTCCATCCAATAGGTGTCCTTGGGCAGGCCTGCAGCGACGCCTGCGCCGGGATTTTCCTCATCGCCCGGGCCTTCGATCCAGACCTGGCCTTTGCCGTACACCTTTGAAGCCGGCGCGGGCTCGCGCATCCAGTCGACGAAACCGGCGGGCAGGATCTGGTTGCCGTTCCAGGTCCCGCCCTGCAGCAGGAACTGGCCGAAGCGTGCCCAGTCATGGGCCGTGGCGTAGAGATAGGACGAGCCGACGAAAGTCCCCTGCTCGTCGGTCTCGAGCACCGCGCTGTGCATGCCGAGCGGCTCGAACAGCGCCGTGCGCGGCCACGCCAGCGCCTTGGCCTTGTCGCCGACCGCGTCCTGCCACAGGCGCGACAGCATCACCGCGGTGCCGCTTGAATAGGAAAACACCTTGCCGACCTCGCCGCTCAACGGCTTGGCCTCGGCGAAGCCTGCCATGTCCGGCTCAAGATAGAGCATGCGCGTCACGTCGGCGACGTCGCCATAATCCTCGTTGAATTCGAGCCCGCTCGACATCGCCATCATGTCGGCAAGGCTGATGGCGGCTCGCCCATCGGCCTTCCATGGCGCGAATAGGCCGTTCTTGTCGACTGCCATCTTGCCGTCCTTGACCAGCGTGCCGACGATCGCGGCATTCACCGTCTTGGTCATCGACCAGCCGAGCAGCGGCGTCTTGGCCGAAAAGCCCTCGCCATAACGCTCGGCGACGACACGCCCGTTTTTCACCACAACGATCGCTCGCATACCCGTGCCTGCCATGGCGGCATCGTCGACGATCTTCGCCACATCCGGATTCTGGGAAGCGTCCACGCGCTCGCCATCGGGCCAAAGCGCGTCCGGCTGCGCCGGCGTGGAGGCCGCGGCGCGCAGCGACGTCTGCCTTGCCTTGCCGGTGTCTCCATCGGGAAGCGACGCGCAGCCGACGCCGTCGCGCTCGACCGCGACGCTCTTGCCCAGAACCCAGAACAGGCCGGCCGAAACCAGCCCCCTCTCCTTGTCGACGGAGACCTTCATCAGCTTGAGCAGCGGATGGCCCGGCGCCTGCACGTCGACAGCCAGCACTTGCTTGGCGTCGCGGCCGGCGATGAAGACGTTCGAGCAGACGATCTTGGCCGAATAGCCGGAGCCGACGCGGATGAGTTCCGGCGGCGCGAAATAAAGCCAGGCAACGAGCGCGACCACGGCCAGGATCGCAAGGCCAAGCAGCCATTTGATGAACTTCACGACAGCCCGCATCATTTCCGCCCTTTGGAGTCTTCGGCTCGATTTATGTCATCGATTTGCCGCCATTGCTTCCGCAAAATCATCGATGTTGTCGAGCGCCGTCAATGGATTATCAACCATGTTCGGCGATCAACGGAGGAGCCGGATAGTCTCGTGGGGCGACAATCCGGAGGGGGCTTGCGCAAGCGACCACCACCAGTGAAGGACCCATCAGCGGCCGGCTGAACCCGGCTTGGGAAATGCCATGCGCCGTCTTGCGGCCATCCTGATGCTTACGCTGCTGGGCGCTTGCTCCACGGTGGACGATCTTTCGCCATTGTCGCCGTCTACGCAGACGGTGGCCGTGCGCGCGCCCAAATTCGAGGACTCAAAGCCGCATGAATGGGACAGCGGCGCGCCGTGGAATTACGCCATCCACGGCACGGATGTCTCCAAATATCAGACCTCGGTCGACTGGCCGACTGCCAGGGCCAGCGGCATTTCCTTCGCCTTCATCAAGGCGACCGAAGGCGGCGACCGCTTCGACGAATATTTCAACGAGCACTGGTCGCGCACCAGAGCCGCCGGAGTTCCGCGCGCGGCCTATCATTTCTTCTATTTCTGCACGCCGGCCGAAACCCAGGCGCGCTGGTTCATCGCCAATGTTCCAAGAGACCCGTCGGCGATGCCGCCGGTGCTCGACATGGAATGGAACCCGAAATCGCCGACCTGCAGGCTGCGCCCCGATCCGGCTACTGTGCGCAGCGAAATGACCGTCTTCCTGCAAATGGTCGAGCGCCATTACGGCAAGAAGCCGATCATCTACACCTCGCTCGACTTCTTCGACGACAACCAGCTGGCGACCTTCCGCGGCTATCCCTACTGGCTGCGCTCGGTCGCGGGCCATCCGCGCGAGAAATACGGCAGCCACCCCTTCACCTTCTGGCAGTACACCGGAACCGGCATCGTGCCCGGCATGATCGGCAGATCCGACATCAACGTCTTCAACGGCTCGGAAGCCGCCTGGAAGAAGTGGCTGCGGCAGAACACCCGTTGACATCGGCCGCCCCGCCTGCTTTTCGACACGGCGGGCGGCGAAACATGCAACCGCTGGTAATCCGGAGCGGCGCACTCACGCGAGTGCCTGGCGCGGCTCCTGGGCTTTGAAATCCTCGCATGCACTTGTCCGATCCCGTCCGGGGTCGCGATGGGGTCATGTGCCGGTCTCGAAAGGGAAGCGATGCGATTGCGCGTTGAAATCCTGGCGGCGCTGTTTGTCGGCGCGCTTGCACTGCCCGCGGCGGCGCAGGAATGCGGCGGCGATTTCGGGACCTGGAAGCAGGGCGTGGCGGCCGAAGCCAAGGCCGCCGGCGTCGGCGCCGTCGGCCTCGACGCGCTGGAGGACGCTACCATCGACGAGCGGGCGCTGGCGCGCGACCGCGCCCAGGGCGTCTTCACCCAGACTTTCACCGAATTCTCCAACCGCATGATTTCGGCCTACCGCCTGAAGCAGGGCGCGGCCAATCTGAAGAAATATGCCGAGGTCTTCGACCGCGCCGACAAGGAGTTCGGCGTCCAGCCGGCCATCATCGCCGCCTTCTGGGGGCTGGAGACCGACTTCGGCGCCGTGCAGGGCGACTTCCATACACTGAATGCGCTGGTGACGCTCTCGCATGACTGCCGCCGCCCGCAGCTTTTCCGGCCGCAATTGGTGCCGCTGCTCACCCTGATCGACCGCGGGGTGCTGCCGGCCGACGTCAAGGGCGCCTGGGCCGGCGAGATCGGCCAGACGCAGATCCTGCCGACCGACTATCTGGCCGAGGGCATCGATGGCGATGGCGACGGCAAGGTCGATCTCAGGAACAGCGTGCCGGACGTCATCATGACGACCGCCAACAAGATCATGTCGCGCGGCTGGAAGCGCGACCAGCCCTGGATCCAGGAAGTGCGCGTCCCCGACGACATGCCTTGGGATCAGACTGGCCGCACCAACAAGCTGCCGCTGTCGCAATGGGCGCAATGGGGTGTGACCAACCCGAACGGCACGCCGCTCGCCGACAACGGGCTGAAAGCCGGCCTGGCGCTGCCTATGGGTCGCAAAGGGCCTGCCTTCCTGGCCTACGACAATTTCGACGTCTACCTGGAATGGAACCAGTCCTTCACCTACGCGCTGACCGCGGCCGTGCTTGCCACGCGCCTTGCCGGCGCGCCGCAATTCGACCCGCGTATGCCCGAGCAAGGTCTGAGCGGCGACCAGATGAAGGCGCTGCAGACCAAGCTCGAGGCCAAGGGATATGACGTGGGCACGGTCGACGGCATCTTGGGCACCAACACGCGCGAAGCTGTCCGCAAGGAGCAGACGCGGCTCGGGTTGCCGGTCGATGGCTGGCCGACGCCGGAATTGCTGGCAAAATTGTGAGAATAGTGAATAGTGAATAGTGAATAGTGAATAGTGAATAGTGAATAGTGAATAGTGAATAGTGAATAGTGAATAGT
>NZ_VFTH01000004.1:0-385650 GCF_006439375.1 Mesorhizobium sp. B4-1-1 | reverse complement strand
ACGCGATGCTGAAGCTGGAGAAGAAGCAGCCCTTCTACGGCTATCACTACAAGGGGCGCACCTTCGACTGCGGCTCGCCGGAAGGTTTCGTCGAGGCCAATGTCGCCTTTGCTCTGTGGCGCAGCGACATGAACGAAAGCATGGCCGGCGTCATCCGCACGCTGCTCGACGAGGTGCGGCCGGCAGAGCGCCGCGGGGCGGCGTTCTAGCCTATGCCGATATTCAGGTGAGGCCGGTCTGCGAACGGCCGGTTCCTGCGCTTCCGGTGCTCACATACTTTGAGTACGCTCCGCTCCGGTTCTCGGAACCCACCGCTCTCGACTCGGCCTGACCTGAATCTCGACATAGGCTTGGTCGTCCACTGCGTTCAGCGCTGGACCTTCAATCCGAGATAGACGCTGTTGGTCGTGTAGTCGCGTCCTGGCAGGTTGCTGGTCAGCTTCTCCGTCCTCACCCTGGTGGTGACCCCGGCATAGCGGTTCAGCCACCAGGTCAGCCCGGCCTCGGCGCTCAGGATCATGTCGTGGCCGTCGGAGCCGGTGTAATCGCGCCAGTCGAGGCCCAGCGCCGAGTTCGCCGTCAGATTGGCGCGGATCTGGCGCTCGCCGGTCAAACGGCCGGAGTAGAGGATATCGCCGCTCTGGCCTGCCGTCGTGGTGGTCTCTACTTCGGTCTTTCCGGTGAGCCCGATGGTTGTGCCGCGCTCGGGCGACCATTTGAGGTCGGCGTTGACGCTGGGACCGGCGATCGCCGGGAGGCGGCTGTCGTCGAGCGCCTCGCGCAGCCAGCCAACGGAGAATTCGCCCGAAAGCTTGTCACCCATATCGAGCTCGAGGCCGGCGCGGGCTCCGAACCTCTTGGAGGAGCGAGCGAAATCGTCGGCATCGAGACGCTGATCATAGACCCTACGGCCGAGCTCGACTTCCGTGAAGGGCGTCAGCGCTGGCGAGATCTCATAACCGGTGCGCAAGGTGGCGGTGTAGAGCGTGTTGTTGCGATCTTTCTGCGAGATGCTGGTGCCGTCGGTGAGCTCGGCGTCGCCGTAGAAGTCGTGCGAGACCGCGCCGGTCAGCGCGTAATGCATCTTGCCGATACTTTTTTCGAGACCAAGGCTGCCGTCGACGGTCTGGCGCAGCGGCTGCGAGGTGACGCCGGCGATCGCATCCGGCGAGGAGGCCGATTCGGGCGCGGCTTCATAGCCCAGCTTGGCAATGGCGCGCAGCTCGTTGTCGAGATCGACATTGAGCTGACCTTCAATGCGGCCTTGCGCATCGTTGATCTTTTCGCCCGAGACGCTGTTGCGGAACTGACCGTAGCCGGTGACCAAGGCTGAATTCTCGCGCCAGTCGGAGGTCGCGGTGAAACGCAGCGCCGTCTCGGACAGAACCGCCGATTTGCCGGTGCTGCTGGAATCGGCGTTGGAGGTCGCGGTGAAGCCCTGCTCGAGTGTCGGCCGGAAGACAAAGGTGCCGACCTTGACTCCGGGAGCGGCGAAAGGATCGTCCTCCGGCTTGACCTTCTGGCCTTCGATGGATGCCGTGCGCTCCTGGCCTGGGTCGAGCTTCTGCTTGTCGACGCTATCGATGGTGACGGCACGCCGGTTGCTGCCGTCATCGTCGGTCGCCGCAGCATCAGCCTGGTCGCCGGTGGCGGTGGTCGCGGCGGTGGTCGTGCCGTCGGTAGCCTCGCCCGCCTTCTTCTTGGCCTTGTTCCTGTTGGCGGTCTTGGTATCCGCCTTGGCGGCGGACTTGGCGTCCCGGGCACGCTGAGCAGCCGTCGAGGGCCGGCGGGGTTTTGCCGGCGCCTTCGTGTCGACCAATGGATCGTCTGTTGCCTGCGGCTGGTCGAAGATGCTGTCCGTCGCGCCCGCCGTCTGATCGTCATCGGGAACGGCGCCGGGGCTCGACGGCTGGTAGGTCGTCGGTGCCGTGTCCTGAGCGGCCGCGGGCGGGGTCTGATCCAGCGACCCTTGCGCCCGCAACTGCCTGGCCTTGCGCTGCTGGTCGGCGAGTATGGCCGATTCGGAGACCTCGCCGCGCAGCTCTGTTTCCTGGGAAAATGCCGGAGCGGGACGCAGCAAGGCAAGCGCGCTTGCCGTCAGCAGCAGTGCCGCGACAGCAATGCCCCTTCGACCGATTTTCGTTTCAGACTGGCCCCCGGACATCGTCACCACTGCTTGCGCGGCGCGGTTGCGCCATACTTACCGAACCGTAAATGCGGATGGTTAACGGAGGGTTGAGACAGCCGCCTTGGAGCCGCCCGGATCGGCAGGCCGCGGCAATTCTGTTGGACAGGGGCGCGGCAAAGCGCTAATCGCTTGCGCCATGCATGCGGGGTCCCCAGAAAGAAAGCAGCCGGACAGGCAGGCTGCGATCGAATCGGCGCTGAGAACGGTGGCGACGGAGCAGGCGGGTGTGGCTGCCCTGGCCGCCGCGCTCGCAGACGGGCTGGCCGAGCCTTTTGCCGCCGCGATCGACCTGATCTCGCGGATCGAGGGCCGCGTCATTGTCACCGGTGTCGGCAAGAGCGGCCATATCGGCGCCAAGATCGCCGCGACGCTTGCCTCGACCGGCACGCCCGCCTTTTTCGTCCATCCGGCCGAGGCCAATCACGGCGATCTCGGCATGATCGCCCGGGATGACGCCATCATCGCCATGTCCTGGTCGGGCGAGAGCAAGGAATTGATGGGCATCGTCGCCTACTCCAGGCGTTTTTCCATTCCGTTGATCGCCATCACCTCTGGCGAGAGCTCGGCGCTGGCGCGGGCCGCCGATGTCGTGCTGCTCCTGCCGGCGGTGCCGGAGGCCTGTCCGCACGGGCTGGCGCCGACAACGTCGGCCTTGCTGCAACTCGTAATGGGCGATGCGCTGGCGATCGCGCTGCTCGAGGCGCGGGGCTTCACGCCGGACCATTTCCGCACCTTCCACCCGGGCGGGCAGCTTGGAGCCAATCTGACCCAGCTGCGCGAAATCATGCATGTCGGTGAAAGGCTGCCGCTGGTGCCGTCGGGCACCGCAATGCGTGAGGCAATCCTGGAGCTGTCGCGTAAGGGCTTCGGCTGCGTGGCGATCACCGCCGCCGACGGCGCGCTGGTCGGCATCATCACCGACGGCGATATCCGCCGCCATATCGGCAACGACATTCTGACGATGAGCGTCGATCAGGTGATGACCAAGAAGCCGAAGACGGCGAGTCCGGACACGCTGGTGGCGACGGCGCTGCAGACGATCAATACATCCGCCATCACCAGCCTGATGGTTGTCGAGGGCGGACGGCCCGTCGGGCTCGTCCATCTCCACGATCTGTTGCGCATCGGCGCCGCTTAGGTCCGCCTTCAGATCGCTTCGACTGTAAGCTCCAGATCGGTATCCGCGGCTCCCGTGACGCGCACCTGCGCGCCGACCGGCAGGTCGGGACCGGAGACGCGCCACAGCGTGTCGCCGAGCCGGATGCGGCCGCGGCCGTTCTTGATCGGCTCGGCCAGCGTCGCCGTGCGGCCGACCATCTGCGCGCCGCGGCGGTTGAGCAGCGGCTGGTCGCCGCTGCCCTGCCGGCTGAAGGCGATCTGCCTGCCGACATAGGCCGACACAACGGCCAGCACGAGGAAGGCGAGGACCTGGACCTGCCAGGTCCAGAAGGCGGCGTCCCAGATCGCCAGCGACACAGCGCCGATGATCAGCGCCGCAATGCCGATCCACAGCATGAAGACGCCTGGCGCAACGATCTCCATCACCAGGAGCACGAAGCCCAGAACCATCCAGTTCCACGGGCCGAGTTCGGAAACGATACGGTCTATCACAATGCCCACCTATACCGCAGACATCAGTTGTCGTTCGGGCGAACCACCGGCGGGCGCGCCGTCTGCCGTTGCGTGCCGGTGCTACCGTCGTTCTTGAACATTTCCCTGGCGATCTCGCCGATGCCACCCAGCGTGCCGATGAGCGACGAGGCCTCCAGCGGCATCAGCACGATCTTGCTGTTCGTAGCCGAGCCGATCTTGGTCAGCGCCTCGGTGTATTTCTGGGCGATGAAGTAGTTGAGCGCCTGGACGTCGCCCTTGGCGATAGCTTCCGACACGACCTGCGTCGCCTTGGCCTCCGCTTCAGCCGAGCGCTCGCGCGCCTCGGCGTCGCGGAAGGCTGCTTCCTTGCGGCCCTCGGCCTCGAGGATCTGCGATTGCTTGAGGCCTTCGGCGGCCAGGATCTGGGCGCGCTTGTTGCGCTCCGCCGTCATCTGGCGGCCCATCGATTCGATGAGATTGGCCGGCGGATTGATGTCCTTGATCTCGACGCGGGTGATCTTGATGCCCCACGGATGCGCCGCCTCGTCAACGACACGCAACAGGCGCTCGTTGATGGCGTCGCGGTTGGACAGCAATTCGTCGAGGTCCATCGAACCCATGACGGTACGGATGTTGGTCATGGTCAGGTTGAGGATGGCGTTCTGCAGCCCGGCCACCTGATAAGCGGCCTGCGCGGCATTGAGTATCTGGTAGAAGGCGATGCCGTCGACACCGACGATGGCGTTGTCGCGGGTGATGATCTCCTGCGTCGGCACATCGAGCACCTGCTCCATCATGTTCATCTTGGCGCCGACGCGCTCGAAGATGGGGTTGATGATGTTCAGGCCGGGAGTCAGCGTCTTGGTGTACCGGCCGAAGCGTTCCACCGTGTAATTGTAACCTTGCGGCACCGTCTTGATGCCTTTGAAAAGAAGGATGATGACCAGGAAGACAAGAACGACGATGGCAATATCGAAACCGCTGAAGCCCATTTCGTATCTCCCTCAATAGGCACCGACTTCACGGAATCACTTAAGTGTGTTTCCGCAACGTTACAATCAGGTGATCGGGAATATTGGTTAGCGAAGGCTTTTGCGCACCGGTTTCAAGCTAAAGCGCGTCGCGCTGAAACGGATTCAGTCGACACGCTTTAAGTCATTGTCTTGATGCATGTCGTTGTCCCAGAACCGCTGCACACTTCCGGGCGACATGCATCAGTCGGTGAAGGCGGTCACACCCAGCCGGCAAGCTCGCGCCGCACCAGCGCCTCGACCACCGCCATGCCCTCGACGCTGTCGTTGAGACAGGGGATGTGGGCAAAATTCTTGCCGCCGGCGTGATGGAAGGTTTCGGCCGCCTCGCGGCCGATCTCGTCCAGCGTCTCGATGCAGTCGACGGAGAAGCCCGGGTTGACGACGGCGATCGACTTCACGCCGTCCTTGGCCAGTTTCTCGACCGTGACGTCGGTATAGGGCTGCAGCCATTCCTGCGCGCCGAAGCGCGACTGGAAGGTGGTGATGAGCTTGTTCTCGTCCCAGCCGAGCCTTGCCCGCAGCAGCCGCGTCGTCTCGAGGCAATGCGCCTCGTAGGGATCGC
The DNA here is from genome assembly GCF_006439375.1 of Mesorhizobium sp. B4-1-1. NCBI lineage: Bacteria > Pseudomonadati > Pseudomonadota > Alphaproteobacteria > Hyphomicrobiales > Phyllobacteriaceae > Mesorhizobium > Mesorhizobium sp. B4-1-1. The sequence continues at coordinate 380,273 of NZ_VFTH01000004.1, read as the reverse complement.
CCTTGTCGGAGTAGGGTTTCGGAATACCGTGATAGGAGGCGATGACCACTTCCGGCTGAAAATCGAGGCTCGCCAGATGCCGTTCGATCGACTGCGCCAGCGCTTCGATGTAAACCGGCTCGTCGTAATAGGGCGGCACGCTGCGGACCGCCGGCGCGCGGCGCATCTTCATCAGCGCGCGAAACAGCTGGTCGTTCGCGGTCGCCGTCGTCGTCGCCGAATATTGCGGGTACAGGGGGAAGGAAAGGATGCGCTCGCAGCCTTGCGCGACCAGCTTTTGTGCGACGCTCGCCGTCGAGGGGTTGCCGTAGCGCATCGCCCAGTCGACCGTCACGTTGGGCAAGTCGCCGAGCGCCACGGCGAGTTTTTCGGCCTGGGCGCGGGTGAACGTGCGCAGCGGCGACTCGTTCATCTCCCGGTTCCAGATACGGGCGTAGTTGGCGCCGGATTTTTTCGGCCGAGTGGTCAGCACGAGGCCGTAGAGGATCGGATACCAGATCGCCTTGTTGAGCTCGATGACGCGCGGGTCGGAGAGGAATTCGCGCAGGTAGCGCCACATCGGCTTGAAATCGGTGCCGTCCGGCGTGCCGAGATTGACCAGCATGATGCCGATCTTGCCCGTCCTGGCTGGTGCAGCGCTCGCCGGCGGCGGGCCAGCGGCCTTTGCGGCTTTGGCATCGGTGGGGCTGGCAAGCGTCATAAACGGTCTCCGGTAGCGCCGCGAAACTAGCGATGCCCTGCCGGTTTTCAATGCTGCGTCTGGCCGCACCTTATCGTGTTTGGCACCGGAAAAGGAACACCCGCCCGTTTCCGGGCGGGCGCCATGAATTCCGGGTGCCGCTTACTTCGCGGCCGGCGGAATGGTCAGCGTCGCGCCGAGCGGCAGGCAGCGCGGCTTATAACCTTGGTTGGCTTCGGAGATGAGCTTCCACTTGGTGGCATCGCCATAGGCTTGCTTGGCCAGGTCCCAATAGGTATCGCCGGCGGCGACGGTGTGGCTGGTCTCGGCCGGCGGTGCTTCAGCGGACTTGGCAGGCTCGGCGGCTGGTGCAGGAGTTGCCGGGGCAGCCTCGGCAGGCTTTACTGGTTCTGCGGCCGGCGCCGCGGGGGCGGTTTCAGCCGGAACCGCCGGCGGCGTGCCGGCGATGTCGCTGGAACCGGAAGGCAGAGCCGGCATTGCCGGTTCGCTCGCGGCCGGTGCGGTCTCGGCCGGTTTTGCCGCCTCGGCTGCCGGCGCCTGGGTCGTGGCTGCAGGAGCGGCCTCAGCCGGCTTTGCCGGCTCCGCCGGTGCGGGAGTTGTTGCGGCAGGCGCCGTCTCGGCTGGTTTTGCCGGCTCAGCCGCCGCGGTCGTTGCCGCAATCTCGGTGATGCGGCCGTCAAGCTTCGGCGTGTAGGGCTGGTGGGCGCCGAGATAGTCGGCCAACACCTGCTCTAGGCCGGGGCCGTAATCATAGGCGTCCGTGGCCTTGTCGGCGAAGACCTTGTAGCCGTCGCCGCCCTGGCGGACGTAGTTGTTGGTGGCGACGAGGTACTGCTTGTCGGGATTGATCGGCGCCCATGCGCCGTTCTCCATCACCTCGACCGATTTGACGCGGCCGGCATTGGGCGCGACCGATCTGTCGAAGGAATATTTGATGCCGGCGACCTGCGGGAAACGGCCGGCGCCGTCCTCGATCTGGCTGAGGCCGCTTTCGAGGCCCGCGACCAGGTCCTTGCCCGAGATCTTGAAGGTGGCCAGCGTGTTCTGGAACGGCAGCACGGTCAGTACCTCGCCCATGGTCACCGTACCCTGGTCGATCGAAGCGCGCAGGCCACCGCCGTTCGAGATGACGATTTCGACGCCCTGGCCCTTGGTGCGGTCGAGAACGGCATCCGAGACGAGATTGCCCATCTCGCATTCGCGCGCGCGGCAATTCTCGCGGCTGCCGTCGATCGCCTTGGTGGTCTCGGCCACCTCCTTGTTCTTCAGCGCCTCGATCGGCGCGCCGAGTTCCTTGATGCGGGCCAGCACGGCCGGATCGGGGGTGATCGACTTGTCGAGGTAGATCGGGTCGCCGCTGGCCTCCTTGATGACGCCGTTGTCGTCGAACACGACCTTGAACTCGCCGAGATATTTCGAATAGGACGCCGCCTGCACCACCGGCACCTTCGAGCCGTCGGGGTTGTCGACCATCGTAGGATAGGGACCCTCGGCCTTCGGGTCGGTGTTCGACAGAAGCGTATGGCTGTGGCCGCCGACCACCACGTCGATGCCGGGAATTTTCGCTATGACGTCGCGCTCGCGCCTATAGCCGATATGCGTCACGGCGATGATCTTGTTGATGCCTTGCGCCTTCAGCTTCTCGACCTCGGCCGTGATCGACTTGACATCGTCGGTGATGGCGATGTTCGGGCCGGGCGAGGCGAGTTCCGGCGTGTCGTTGGTGACGGCGCCGATGATGCCGATCTTCTGGCCGCCGACCTCGACGACGATCGAAGGCTTGATCTTGCCCGCCGCACCCGACTTGTCGTTGGGCACGACATTGGCGCTGACGATCGGGAATTTCGCCTTGTCGAGGAACGGCACCAGCGCGGGCTCGCCGTCATCGAACTCATGGTTGCCGAGCGTTACCGCGTCGGGCTTGATCTGATTGAGGAACTCCTCTTCCACCGCACCCTTGTAGGTGGTGTAGAACAGCGATCCCTGGAAGTTGTCGCCGGCGTTGAGCAGCAGCACGTTCTGGCCTTCGAGCTTCTTGCGCTGCTCAGCAATCGCGGTGATCAGCCGGCCGGCGCCGCCGATGCATTCGCCCTTGGTCTCCTCGTCGGCGGAACAGGTCGACTCGTATTTGTTGTTGCCTTCGATGCGGCTGTGCCAATCGTTGAAATGCAGGATGTTCAGCGTGTAGTCGGCAAAAGATACGCCAGCAGACAGGCCGAGCGTCGAGGCGGAGAGGGCTAGGATCGCGGCAATCTTCTTCATCTTCGTCTCCCGGATGAGCTGACTTCGAAGGTGCTTGATGACCCCGCTTGACCGGACAATAACAGTCAGCCTCGGGTCATGTTCACATCGGGTTCCGGGCGATGCAAGTGGAAATCCGGAAGTGTTTTGCCGGCACAAAAAGGGACGGCGGCCTGCGCCGCCGTTCTGTCAGCCGACGATTTGCGAACCCTCAAGCCCGGCGCGTCAGCACGAAATTCTGGCCGCTGGCGCTGGTGCAGTTGAGCTGGCTGGTGGAGATCATCAGGCAGTTGAAGCTGACCGGGGTCTGGCGGATCAACGAGGTGCCATGGATCTCGACCGAGGTCGCGCCGGTCATGGTGTAGCTGCCTTCCGACAGCTTCTGGCCGGTGTCGGTTGCGACGGTGGTGAAGCTGCCAGCCGTGAAGGTCGACAGGCCGGTGCCCTTGGCGTCGATCCAGTTGCCCTCGACGCCCTTCGGCGCCGCCGCCATCGACGGCTGGTCCGAGGGACCGGTGGTGGTGCAGGCGGCCGCAGCCAAAAGGCTTGCCGCGGCGCCTGCCGAAAGCAGTTTGCGCGCAATGGTCATTTTTGAAAATCCTCTCCTCAGTCCGCATCCTTCAATCGCCCGATTTCCGGGCGATTGCAAGGCGGAGGCTCTGGTCAGTCCGGGCGCTATCGGACCAGAATGTTGCGGAACTGCCACGGATCGTCCTTGTCCAGATCCTCCGGGAAGAGACCCGGCCGATTATCCAGCGGCGTCCAGTCAGTGTAGTAGCCCCTGACCGGCCCGAGATAAGGCGACTGCACTTCGAGGCAACGCCGGTAGTCCATCTCGTCGGCCTCCACGATACCGGCGGTCGGATTCTCCAGCGCCCAGACCATGCCGGCGAGCACCGCCGAGGTGACCTGCAGGCCGGTGGCGTTCTGGTAGGGGGCGAGCTTGCGCGCCTCGGCCAGCGACAGCTGCGAGCCGTACCAGTAGGCGTTCTTGTCATGGCCGTAGAGCAGCACGCCGAGCTCGTCGACGCCGTCGACCAGCTCGTTTTCGTCGAGCACGTGGTGAACCGGCTGCGGCTTGCCGGCGGCGCCGAACATCTCGTCCAGCGACAGCAAGGCGTCGTTGCAGGGATGGTAGGCGTAGTGGCAGGTCGGGCGGTATTGAAGCTTGCCCTTCTTCGAGCGCACGGTGAAGAAATCGGCGATCGAGATCGCCTCGTTATGCGTTACCAGGAGGCCATATTGCGCGCCCGGCGTCGGGCACCAGGAGCGCACGCGGGTGTTGGCGCCTGGCTGTTCCAGATAGATCGCCGCCTTGGAACCGTGCTTGTGCTTCTTGCCGTTCTTCGGCATCCACTTCTCATGCGTGCCCCAGCCGAGCTCGGCCGGCTGCAGTCCCTCCGAGATGAAGCCTTCGACCGACCAGGTGTTCCAGAACACGTTCATCGGCTTCGGCTTCTTGGTGCGCTGTGTGTCACGCTCGGCGATATGGATGCCCTTGACGCCAGCCTTCTTCATCAGCCTGGCCCAGGCCTCGCGGTCTTCCTGCGCGGGCTCTGAAAACACGAGACCGAGATCGGTGGCGAGGTTGACCAGCGCCTTCTTGACGAACCACGAGACCATGCCGGGATTGGCGCCGCAGGTGGAGACCGCCGTCGGGCCGCCGGGCTTGTCCTGCTTTTCCTCAATCATCGCCTCGCGCAGCGCATAGTTGGTGCGGCTGGCATTGTCGGCCTCGGCGTCGAAATAGAAGCCGAGCCACGGCTCGACGACGGTGTCGATGTAGAGCACGCCGAGCTTGCGGCACAATTTCATCAGGTCCACCGAGCCGGTGTCGACCGACAGGTTCACGCAAAAGCCCTGGCCGCCGCCATTGGTCAGAAGCGGCGTCAGCAGCTTCTTGTAATTCTTCTCGGTCACCGCGTCCTGGACGAAGGCGATGCCACGCTCGTCGAGCAGCTTGCGGTCGGTATCGCGCGGATCGACGACCGTCATGCGCGACTTGTCGAACTTGAAATGGCGTTCGATCAGCGGCAGCGTTCCCCGCCCGATCGAACCGAAGCCGATCATCACGACGGGACCGGTGATTTCACCGTAAACGGGCCAGTTTTCATTCGCCATTTTTTCGCACACTCCTTCAAACACGCGTAAAACCGAGCGTTTTTCGCCCGACGGCCAAGCCGTACACCACAGATCATTGTCATAAACCAGCGAAAAGCGCCAATCGCGGGTAAGTCGGTTTGGCGGCGTGGTTAAGCTGATCCGGCGATACCGTTTAGGAATGCAACCAGCCGGTCTCGGTCGGCGGTCAGGCCCTTGTAGTCGAGTTGTTGCTGGTCGAGGGCCAGGAGCTGCTCCACGAAGGATGCAGCCAGCGTTGCCCGGTCCGGATGGGCATCGAGCACCTTGAGCGGATCGAGATGGATGCGGATGGTGAACAGGATGTCGCGCGACGCGGGAAGCTTGCGCAGCGTCTGGCGTTCGACGCGGATGAAGGCGTGGGCGTCGACATCGCCGTCGGGGAAGCGGCTCGGGCGGCTCGTGGCGCGGTCGATGCGCTCGACATTGGAAAGCGGATGATAGAGCCTGTCATCCGCCTGGATCGACCAGTTGAAGCGCTCGACCGCCTGGCCCTGCAGGCCGTCGAACATGCGGTTGATGAGTTCGGCCGGCCGCGTGCCGGGTCCGAATCCAGGCACCGGTTCGTGGATTTCCTGCAGCGGCTTGCCGAATTTTTCCTGGAGCGACCAGGACGAGGGAAAGCAAAGCGAGCCGGCGGCGAGCCGCCAGCCGCGCTCGTCGCGGCGCATCAGGATCAGGTCCTCCTGGACCAGCAGCGAAGCCTGTGCGAGCGGTGCCTCGCGCAGGGCAGGAGGCAACCGGTCGATCGTCCGGTCGAAACCGATCGGCTTGAAATCGGCTCGGTCACGGCGGTGCGTGCCGGAATGCGCGGCCTCGAGATGGGCGACGAGCAGGTCGAGCACCTCGCGTTGAGCGTCGCGGGTGCCGCCTTCCTCGACAAAGACCTTTTGCGGGATCTCCCTGTAGAGCCGCTGCTTTTCGGCCAGATGCGGCAACAGGAATTCATCGACCTCGATCCAGCGGTCGAAGTCGAGCGGCTTCAGCCCGATGGCGAAGAGTTTCGAGGATCCGTCATAGGGCGTGTGGGTCGGCTGGCGAAGGATCATTCTTTGCTTCAAACAGTACGCTGTGTCAGCCCAGTTGCGCCGGGACCAGCCCGCGCAGCGAATTGCCGACGAAGATCGCCTTCGCCGCCTTCAGGTCATCGAAGCTGTAGATCGCTTCCACCGCGCGGCCTTCGTCCAGAAGCTGGCCGCGCAATATTCCAGGCAAAAGGCCGCAGTCGAGGCGGGGCGTGGCGAGCGGGCCGCTGCCGAAATCGGCGAAGAGATTGGTGATCGTGCCCTCGCAGAGCTCGCCGCGCTCGTTGGCCAGCAGCACCTCGTCGGCGCGGGTCGCGAGATATTCGGCGCGTGCCTGCGTGTAGACTTGGCGCCGGCTTGTCTTGTGGCGCAGCAGCGTGTCGCCGGAATCGAGACGGACACGCGCCAGTTGCAGCCGCCAGACCTTGTCGGCGGGCAGCGGTTCATAGGGTTGCGCAGCAGCTGTCACTTCGCCATTGCGCTGCAAGGCAAGGCGCACGCGCGAGGCAGTTCGGTGTCCGCTGACGGTGTTCGACAGCACTTCGCCGATCCGTCCGGGATCGCAGGCGAAGCCGAGTTCGGCGGCGGACGTATAAAGCCTGGCCAGGTGGCGCTCGAAGCGCAGGAAGCCGGAACCGGGCTCCCAGCGCATGGTCTCGATCAGTTCGAAGCCGGCGCCGTTCCCGTCGCGAAGCGCGCTTTCAACAGACACTCCCGATACTCCTCCTCGGCGGTCGAATCGAAGACGACGCCGCCGCCGACATTGTAGACGGCCTCGCCGTCGGCAAAGAGCGAGATGGTGCGGATCGCCACCGAAAACCGCATCCTGCCGCCGGGCGCGATCCAGCCGATGGCGCCGCAATAGACGTCACGCGGCGCGTCTTCCAGCTCGTGCAGGATTTCCATGGCACGGATTTTCGGCGCGCCGGTGATCGAGCCGCAGGGGAAGAGCGCGGCGAAGAGCTGGCGGATGCCGATGCCGGGCAAAAGCCGCGCCCGCACGCGGCTCACCATCTGGTGCACCGTCGGATAGGTCTCGATGCGGAACAGTTCCGGCACGTCCAGCGTGCCGACTTCGCTGATCAGCGAAATGTCGTTGCGCAAAAGGTCGACGATCATCCGGTTCTCGGCCTGGTTCTTCTCGTCGTTGCGCAGGAAGGCCTTCAGCCGCGCGTCCTCGGCCTTGGTCGCGCCGCGTGGCGCGGTGCCTTTCATCGGGTGTGTCTCGATCATGCCGTCGGCATCGATCTCGAAGAACAATTCGGGAGAGCGCGACAGGACGACCGGATTGCCGAGCGAGACCAGCGCGCCATATTTGACCGGCTGGCGTTCCGTCAGCGCGTCGAAGGCCGCAAGCGGATCGCCGGACCATTGCGCACGAACCGGGAAGGTGAGGTTGCCCTGGTAGCAATCGCCCTTGCGGATGTGGTTGTGAAGGCGCGCGAAGCGGCCGGCATAGGCCTCGGCGGACCAGGTTGCCCTTGCATCGAAGATCGGGCCGTTGCTGGCGGGTCCTGCTTTTTGCGGCACCGCTTGCTCGACAGGCGCATCGAAGACGCCAAGGCAGACCAGCGGCGCACGGCGGCCCTCGGGCAGCAGCGGCACCAGTTTCGGCTCGAGCAGGTAACCGGCTTCGTAGGAGAAATAGCCTGCCAGCCATTTGCCGGAGTCCGATGCGGCCTGCGCCCTTTCAAGCGCGGGCATGAACTCTTCCGCGTCCTGCGCGACGATGATCTCGCGCGGCCGGTCGAAGACCAGCTGGCGAGCGGTCGCGTCATTGCGGAAAAGGGCTGCTGGCAGGGACATGAGCCTCGAATGCGGACAAAAAGCACCGTCGACCGCTCTATATGGGAGGCCGGTGGGGCGCAATCGAGGGAGCGGCGTCAGGCGGCGCAAAGGTGGCTGGCCCAAAAACAAAGACGGCGCCCGTAAGGACGCCGCCTTGCTGCCAACCAGGCAGGTTGCTCAGGTGTTGCTTGCGGTTCCGGCCGTCGGGAACTGACGGGCGAATTCGGCCTCGTTGCCGGCGGCCAGCAATTTCGCCTGCTCGATCCATTTTTCGCGCGCGATACGGCCGTCGAAATTGAGCACTTCCTCGATGCGTTTGACGTCGGCGGCGGTCCAGGCGGCGATCTCGGCATAGGTGGTGACGCCGAGGCCTTTGAGCAGCCTTTCGTTGACCGGGCCGATGCCGATGAGGCGGCGCAGATTGTCGGCCTTGCCGGTCGCGGCCTGCGGCGCTGCCGCCTTCTTTGCCGCGGGTGCTGCCGCCTTCTTGGGCGCGGCGGCTTTGGCCGCCGGCTTCGGTGCCGCTGCAGTCTTCGTTGCGGCCGGCTTCTTTGCAGCGGCGGGCTTTGTGGGCCCGGCCTTTGCCGCCGCCGATGTCGCGGTCATCAGCGCTGCCGGCGCCGGCGTGGCGGCCTTATCGGCGCCGGCCTTCGCGGAAGGCGCATCACGCAACCGGCCTTCGAGGTCGGCGCGGGCACGGCCGCAGGCGTCGAGCTCGCCCTTCAACCGATCGCTGTCGGCGCGCAGCCTGTCGCGCTCGCTTCGCGTGCGGTCGAGATCGCCACGCAGACTGTCGAGTTCGCCGCGCAGGCGGCCCCAGATGAACCAGCCAACCAGGATACCCACAACGAACGCCAGGAGCATGTAGAAGAAAGTGCTCATTTCCCTCTCCAGTCCGATCTGTCGGCCGAGGCCCGGAAAGGCGAGCTCACGCCAAGGATCGTCAAAGGTTCCGTAGTCGGCGGAACCGCCGGCTTCAATCGAGCCATCGGCGTTCGGCCTTGTCCGGGCCGACGGCCATCATCGCATCCGCCGTGGCGTAGCGGCCGGCCATCTCTGGCCCGCGCGATGCGTCCGGCTGAGCTTGAGGCCGGACGCTATCATATGGCTTGTCGAAAGCTAGTTGAAAAATGCGCCGGAGAGTTATTCAAGAACAGCTATTTAGGGCAAGAATAGACCCTTGCTAATATGAATCCCGGCTAAACTATTACGACCGATGCCCGCGCCGTAGTTGTCGTCAACTATCGAGCGCTTCCAATTCGTCGATCAACGAACCGATGACGCCGAGGCCGATCTGCCAGAATGCGGGATCGGTGGCGTCGAGGCCGAAGGGCGCAAGAAGCTCGGAGTGATGCTTCGTGCCGCCGGCGCGCAGCATCTCGAAATACTTCTCCTGAAATCCGCGCTCGGCATTCTGGTAGACGGCATAGAGCGAATTCACCAGGCAATCGCCGAAAGCATAGGCATAGACGTAGAAAGGCGAGTGGATGAAATGCGGGATATAGGTCCAGAAGACCTCGTATCCCTCGCGCAGCTTGATCGCCGGCCCCAGGCTCTCGGCCTGCACTTCCAGCCAGAATTCGCCGAGCCTGTCCGAGGTCAGCTCGCCGTTCTTGCGTTCGGCATGCACCTTGCGCTCGAACTCGTAGAAGGCGATCTGGCGCACGACGGTGTTGATCATGTCCTCGACCTTCTGGGCGAGCATGGCCTTGCGCTCGCGCTTGTCGCCGGTCTGCTCGAGCAGCGAGCGGAAGGTCAGCATCTCGCCGAAGACGGAGGCGGTTTCGGCGAGCGTCAGCGGCGTCGAGGCCATCAGCGCGCCCTGGCCGGCGGCCAGCACCTGGTGCACGCCATGGCCGAGCTCATGCGCCAGCGTCATCACATCGCGCGGCTTGCCCATGTAGTTGAGCAGCACGTAGGGATGCGCCGACGGCACCGTCGGGTGGGCGAAGGCGCCCGGGGACTTGCCGGGCCGCACCGGCGCGTCGATCCATCTGCGATCGAAAAAGCCTCGGGCGATTTCGGCCATGTCCGGCGAGAAGCGCTGGTACGCGGAGAGCACCGTGTCCCTGGCGTCGTCCCAGCTGATCACCGCCTGCGGCGTTTCCGGCAGGGGCGCGTTGCGGTCCCAATGGTTCATCACCTCCATGCCGAGCCAGCGCGCCTTCATCGCGTAATAGCGGTGCGACAGCCGCGGATAGGCCTCGCGCACAGCCGCGGCCAGCGCATCGACCACATCGCGCTCGACACGGTTGGCGAGGTGGCGCGAGTCGGCGATATCCTGGAAGCCGCGCCAGCGGTCGGAGATTTCCTTGTCCTTGGCCAAAGTGTTGGTGATGAGCGTGAAGGTGCGCAGGTTCTTGCGGAACGTGGCGGCCAGCGCCTCGGAGGCGCGGCGGCGCACCTCGCCGTTCGAATCCTGCAGCCGGTTCAGCGCCGGCTCGAGCGTCAGTTCCTCGCCGTCGACGTCGAAGCGCAGGTCGGTCATCGTCTCGTCGAACAGGCGGTTCCAGGCGCCGCGCCCGGTGACCGACTTTTCGTGGAACAACTGCTCGACGCGGTCCTCGAGCTGGTAGGGTTTGTCCTTCCTGAGGTCGAGCACCCAAGGCCGGTAGTGGCCGAAGGCCTTGTCGGCGGCCAAAGCGCTTTCGATCGCCGCATCGTCGATCAGGTTGAGCTCGAGCGCGAAGAACAGGAGATGCGCGCTGGCGTCCGTCATCTTTTCCTGGACGTCGCCATAGAGCTTGGCGCGCTGCGGATCGGCCGTGTTGCCGGCATAGACGAGGCCGGCATACGAAACGATGCGGCCGATCAGTTCCTCGAGCGCCTCATAGGCCTTGAGCGCCTCGCCCAGCTGGCCGGCGGCGCCGCGCCCGGCTTCCGCGGCCAGCGTACCCTTCCAGCGGCTCTCGAAGGCGATGGCGTCGCTGGCCGCCTTGGCGATGTCGCGCTTCAACTCCGGCGCTTCCATGCCGGAATAGAGATCGGCGAGATTCCACTCCGGCAGGGCGCCAAGCTCCGCCGCGCCCTGTCCGGACGACGCCGCCGCAAGCCGCTGACCAAACATCATGCGCATCAACAATACCTTTTTTGAACCAAGGAGCCAGAATCAAAGGGAAAGGAGAAGCCGGTCAAATCCTAAGGAATTCGTTCACCGGGTTTTTTGAAACCTTATTTAGAACCCTGTGCCAAGATGATCCACGGGGATTTTCTCGGGCGGACAACTCAAACAGTCATGACAGGTTCCATACTCATAGTCGATGACGATCCGGTGCAGCGCCGGCTGGTCGAGGCCGCGCTGACCAAGTTCGGCCACAGCGCGATCGTCAGGGATAGCGGCGAGGCCGGCCTCGACGCGCTCGATGGCCCGAACGCGCGCGAGATCTCCGTCGTCATTCTCGATCTCGTCATGCCCGGCCTCGACGGCATCGGCGTGCTGAAGGCGATGCGCGAGCGCGCCATCAACATTCCCGTCATCGTGCAGACGGCCCAAGGCGGCATCGAGACCGTCGTCTCGGCGATGCGGCACGGCGCCTTTGATTTCGTCGTCAAGCCGGCGTCGCCCGACAGGCTGCAGACCGCGATCTCCAACGCGCTCAAGGTGGAAGCCGTCGAGGACGAGATGAAGCGCGCGTCGCGGCGCCGCGGCGGCGGCCATCTCACCTTCAAGGACATGATCACGCGCAGCCCGGCAATGGACCGGGTGATACGCCTTGGACAGAAAGCGGCGGCCTCCAACATCCCGATCCTGATCGAGGGCGAATCCGGCGTCGGCAAGGAACTGGTGGCGCGCGCCATCCAGGGCAGCGGCGACCGCCGCTCGAAACCGTTCGTCACCGTCAATTGCGGCGCCATCCCTGACAATCTCGTCGAATCGATCCTGTTCGGCCACGAGAAGGGTTCCTTCACCGGCGCTACCGACAAGCACACCGGCAAATTCGTCGAGGCGAACTCCGGCACGCTGTTCCTCGACGAGATCGGCGATCTGCCGCTCGACGTCCAGGTCAAGCTGCTGCGCGCCGTGCAGGAGGGCGAGGTCGACCCGGTCGGCGGCCGTTCGACCGTCAAGGTCGATATAAGGCTGATCTCGGCCACGCACCGGAACCTCCTGCAGCAGGTCAAGGACGGCAAGTTCCGCGAGGACCTGTTCTACCGGCTGAACGTCTATCCGATCTTCGTGCCGCCACTGCGCGACCGCCGCGACGACATTCCCTACCTTGTCCGGCATTTCATGGAGAAGGTCGCGCCGACCGATCCGCGCCGCCGCCTTGCCGGCATATCGGCCGCGGCGCTTGCCATGCTGCAGGCCTATGACTGGCCGGGCAATATCCGCCAGCTGGAAAATGCGGTCTTCCGCGCCTCGGTGCTTGCCGAGGGGGATGTGCTGACCGAGGAGGAGTTCCCGCAGATCCGGGCGCAGGTGGAAGGCACGGTCAATCTCGAAGCGGAACCGGCATCCGCAGTCGCCGAAACGATTGCGGACGCATCCCGGCAAGCGGAGGAGACCGTTGCCGACGCAACGGCGACCGGTTTGGCCGACGGCGAGACGCCAGCCAGGCCGCAGCCGCGTTTCGGGACGCTTCGCGCGCTTGACGAGCGCGGCAATGTGCGGGCGCTCGCCGATGTCGAGCTCGAAATGATCAAGCTTGCGATCGACCACTACAATGGCCAGATGAGCGAAGTCGCCCGCCGGTTGGGCATCGGCCGCTCAACGCTCTACCGCAAGTTGAAGGAATATGGCATTGACCCCGAGGCCGGCCGCGTCGACCGGCTTGCCTCATGACAGGCAAGCCTCGAACCAGCTTGCTTGCCTAAAATCCGAGTCAAATTGTCGCTTTTGACGTGAAAACACAGGATTTTCAGCGGTTGGCGTTGCCGAGGATCACGCATTAACGCCAACGGTAACAGATCGTGTTCTGGCCGAGGCCGGATTCTCGATCTAAACCAGCGGTTTACCACGAAATGCTGTGCATAATTTTTGACGGGATATCGCCACGGTGTTACCGCATTTCGGCTTCAATAAACGATGATTAACCATTAGGATCGATATTCGGATGTGAAAACCACGCATCCGTTTTGTCAAATCCGGGGACAAACGGCAGCCTGAAAGCCATTTGATTTGAACAAAGTCGAACGACGCAAAAACGGGCGGCATTTTCACATGAGCGTCTGGCCGAGGTGGCTGACGTTCGTGATTTTGGCCGTCGGGTTCCTGTCTGTGGTGACGTCGGGCGCCAGGGCCGAAGTGCGTACGCTCAAGCTCTATCACCTGCACACGCACGAGAAGGCCGAGATCGTCTACAAGCGCAATGGCCGCTACGATTCGGAAGGCCTGCGCAAGATCAACATCATTCTGCGCGACTGGCGCCGCAACGAGCCGACCAAGATGGATCCGCGGCTGCTCGATCTCGTCTGGGAAGCCTATCGCGAAAGCGGCGCCACCGACTATATCCAAGTGGTCTGCGGCTATCGTTCGCCGTCAACCAACGCGCTGTTGCGTTCGCGCAGCCGCGGCGTCGCCGAGAAGAGCCAGCACATGCTGGGTAAGGCGATGGATTTCTACATTCCCGGCGTGCCGCTGAAGAAACTGCGCAACATCGGCCTCAAGATGCAGGGCGGCGGCGTCGGCTATTACCCGACTTCCGGCTCGCCATTCGTGCATATGGATGTCGGCAACGTGCGCCATTGGCCGGGCATCAGCCGCCAGGAACTGGTCAGCCTGTTCCCCAACGGCAAGACGCTGCATGTGCCGAGCGACGGACGCCCGTTGCCCGGCTATGAGCAGGCAGTGGCAGCGTATCAGGCGCGTAAGGGCGCCGGCACCCCGAACATCGAACTGGCCAGCGCCGGCGGCTCGACCAAGCGTTCCGGCGGCCTTTTTGCCTGGTTCGGCGGCGGCGCCGACGAGGCCGATGACGACGCCGACGAAAGTGCCCCGGCGCCTCAGCGGAAAGCCGTGAAGCAGGTCCAGGTCGCCAGCGCCGCCACGACACGCGACAGCAATCTTTCGGGCATCGCGATTGTCGCACCGAAGGATGCCAAGCGCGCCAACATCCCGCAGATCGCGGATGACAGCGCCGACGAGCAGCAGCCGCAGCAGGATACGCCGGAGACGATCATCGCCGCCCTGCCGCCCAAGGAAATCCCGCTGCCCGACTTCGCGCCGCGTCCGAAGGCCGATGTCGGCCAGCAGACGCCGCAGAACGTGCCGTTCGCCACGGCGGACGCCTCGGCGACGACGGAGCAGGCGGTTGCGACGGCCCAGGCGCCCGTGCCGGACAAGGTTCCGTTCGGCACAGCCAGCGCCGCGGAGGCCGCGAGCACCGATCCGGCGCAGGTGGCGGTCAACAACATCCCGCTACCGACCTGGCGTCCTGACCGCTCGACGCCGGCGGAACTCGCGCCGAAGGACAAGAACGTGCTTCTGGCGTTGGCCGAAACCGCTTCGCAGGACAAGAGCGCGACCGACGCGTTCTCGGTGCTGCCGACCGCACGGCCGCAGCCTGGCAAGCAGGATGAGGTGAAAGCCGTTCTCGAACAGGCCAATGCAACCGTAGGGGCCGATGGCGGCGGCGCCGAGTATCAGCTCGCGTCGCTGACCGAACCGGAACCGCGCTCCGCATTCAACGATCCGTCGGGCGTCGATGCGGCCTCGCCGCGCCAGGCCATCGCCGCGCTTCCGGCCGGGACCGATCCGGCGAAGGCGATCGGCGCCGGCGTGAAGACGACGGCCAAGGAAGGCAGGGCATCCGCCCACGATCTGAAGCCCGGGCCCAAGGCCATGGTGGTGGCGGCGCCGCCGCAAGCCGCGCGCTGGGCACTGGGCGCTGGCGTCAACATCGCCTCGGTTTCCGACCCGACGACAGCGCCGCGATATGCCTACAACATCGTGCATACGCCGCCGAGCGAAGTGTATACGGCCGGCTTCCAGGCGGACGGCGGCGTGCCGGACGCAAGCCGGTTCACCGGCAACGCGGTGAAGTTCCTCTCGGTCGCGCGCTTTCAAACGAAATAGCGACGACTCAGCGTGGCCACCCACAAAGCCGCGTTGGCCCGTCAGCGCGGCTTTTGTCTTTCATGGCAGCGCCGCTACCTGTTAGCCAGAAGGTCTTCCCGCTTCGTCTAATGGTAGGACAGCGCCCTTTGAAGGCGTGAATCGTGATTCGAATCCATGAGCGGGAACCAGACATGGCAATGCCCCGGTCGGCGTTCGGTGTGCGCATCTTCACGCCAGGCTAAACTTACCGTGAGGTTGGAGCGCCGCGCCCAATGATGGGTTAGAAGGGGTTCGTTCCAAACTGGGGATATTCATGAAGAAGATTGTATTGGCGTCAGTTCTGGCGCTGGCCGCGGCATCGGCTGTCGTCGCTCCCTCGCAAGCCGAAACCGTGATCGTCAAGACCGGACGACATCATTGCGTGACCAAGCTGGTGACGCATTGGCGCCACCAGCACAAGGTGGTCGAGAAGGTCAGGGTCTGCAGATAGTTGCGGTTGCAAGACCAGTCCCGGCCGGCGCAAACCGGCCGGTTTTTTAGTGCTCAGTCAATTTCCAGCGTGGCCGCTTCACCCCTGGCCAGGAGCCGCGCGGCGTCGCGCGAGGGCGGCACTCCGAACTGGCGCGTATATTCGCGGCTGAACTGCGAGGCGCTTTCGTAGCCGACGGTGAAGGCGATATGCGCCGCGCTTCCCGGTCGCGCGATCAGCAGATGGCGTGCCTCCAGAAGGCGGAGCTGCTTTTGATACTGGATCGGGCTCATCGCCGTCGCCGCCTTGAAGTGGCATGAAAGGCGGCGTTGCTCATATGCGACAGCCAGTCGCCGAACGTCATGGGCTATGGCAGTTCGAAGACCGCGCTCAACGCCGTCACGCTGTCCTTCGCCCGGGAACTCGCGCCTCGCGGCATCATGGTCAACGCCGCCGCTCCCGGCTACACCGCGACGGACCTCAATGCGCACAGAGGCGGGCGCACGGTGCAGCAGGCGGCCGAGATCATCGTGCGGCTGGCGATGCTGGAGCCAGGCGGACCGACGGGCGGCTACTTCGATGAGAACGGCGCGCTGCCCCGGTGAGGGCGCTGATTACTTCCTGAGCTTGCTCGCCTCACGCGCCAGCGCTTCGATCTCGTCCCACTTGCCGGCCTTGATGAGATCGTCGGGCGCCACCCAGGAGCCGCCGACGCAGATGACGTTGGGCAGGCTCAGATAGTCGGCGGCATTCCTGGCCGTTATGCCGCCGGTCGGACAGAATTTCACGTCGGCGAGCGGCGAAGCGAAAGCCCTCAGCGAAGCGATGCCGCCGGATTGCTCGGCCGGGAAGAATTTCAGGAAGCGCAGGCCGGCTTCGCGCGCGGCCATGATCTCCCCGGGCGTGATGGCGCCGGGCAACAGCGGCACGGGGCTGTCCTTGGCCGCGTCGAGAAGCTCTCTGGTGATGCCGGGACTGACGATGAATTTCGAGCCGGCGCGTGCTGCTTCATCGAACTGCTTGGCATCGAGGATAGTGCCGGCGCCGACGATCGCCTCTTCGACCTCGGCAGCCACGCGGCGGATCGCCTCCAGCGCGTCGGCGGTGCGTAACGTGATCTCGATCGCCGGCAGGCCACCGCGCGAAAGGGCGCGAGCGAGCGGCACCGCGTCCGCGACATTGGCAATCTTCAGCACCGGGATGACCGGTTGACCGTTGAGAAGCGACAGGAGCTTTTCGGCCTTGCTGGTCATGTGCTGGTCTCCATTTCTATCACTTTAAACCGATTAGCAGAAGGGTCCGCTCAAGTCCACGAAGCCCGGCGTGTCGCGATGCCGCGCAGCGGATCGCCGGGGGCCCTTTGAGCCTTGAAACCGCTTTCACCACGGTCTAGTGGCATGACCATGACAACAGCCATGGAAATTCAGCCGGTCCACGTCGCGGCGCTCTATAAATTCGCGCGGCTCGACGGATACGAGACCCTGCGCGCGCCGCTCGCGGCCTTCTGTTGCGGACGCGGCATCAAGGGTACGTTGCTTCTGGCGCATGAAGGCATCAACGGCACCGTCGCCGGCAGCGAGGAGGCGATCGCCGCGCTGATGGATCACCTCGAGGCCATCGAAGGCCTTGCCGGGCTGGAAGTCAAATACAGCAGCGCCGCCGAAATGCCGTTCCACCGCATGAAGGTGCGGTTGAAGCGCGAGATCGTCACCATGGGCGTCGAGGATATCGATCCGGCGGCGAGCGCAGGCACCTATGTCGCGCCGGCCGACTGGAACGCGCTGATTTCCGATGCCGATACCTTGGTGATCGACACGCGCAACGCCTATGAAGTTTCGCTTGGCACCTTCAAGGGCGCGGTCGACCCCAGGACCACCAGCTTCCGCGAGTTCCCGGCCTGGGTCGAGCAACACCGCGAGGACCTTGAAGGCCGCAAAGTGGCGATGTTCTGCACCGGCGGCATTCGCTGCGAGAAGGCGACGGCCTATGTGAAGTCGCTCGGCCTCAAAAACGTCTTTCATCTCAAGGGCGGCATCCTGAAATATCTGGAAGAGGTCCCGGCCGAGGAGAGCCTCTGGCAAGGCGAATGTTTCGTGTTCGACGAACGGGTGTCCGTCTCGCACGGTCTCGCGGAGGGCGAAGCGGAACTCTGCCGCGCCTGTCGGCACCCGCTGACGGTCGAGGACAGGTTGTCGCCGAAATACGTGCTCGGCGTTTCATGCCCGCATTGCTTCGAAACGCGGTCCGATACGGATCGCGAGCGCTACGCCGAACGCCACCGTCAGGTCGAACTTGCGCAAGCGCGCGGCGGCAAGCGCCATATCGGAAGCTAGAGCCACACGCCCTTGCGCGTAAAACTCGCCTCGTCATTGTAATGTCAATGCGCGGGGCCTACCTCTTGCCGGTCCGAAACCATGCCCGCGCGCATTTCGGCCGGGCCAATTCTGGAGGCATTGATGCTCGACCCCAAGAAGCTGCTCGACGACCTTCTCGGCTCGCAAATCCCCGGCACCGGATCGACCGTCCGCGACAAGGCGGGGCAGGCGGTGCAGATGGCGAAGGACAACCCGCTCGCCGCCGGCGCGCTTGCCGCCGTGCTGCTCGGCACCGGCGCCGGCCGGCAGGTGACGGGCGCGGCCGTCAAGCTCGGCGGCCTGGCGGCGATCGGCGGCCTCGCCTACAAGGCCTATCAGAACTACAAGAACGGCGCGGAGCCGGCCCAGGCGCCGGCGTCCGGCGAGCCGGAATTGCTGCCGCCGCCCGCCGATACCGCCTTCGATCCCTCGCAGGCGCCGCAAGGCGAAGCCGAGTTCACGCTGACGCTGGTCAGGGCGATGATCTCGGCGGCGAAGGCCGACGGCCATGTCGATGACGACGAGCGCAGGAAGATCGCCGACAAGCTCAAGCTCGCCGGCATCGGCGCTGAAGCGGAAAAATTCCTGCTCGCCGAGCTCGAAAGCCCGCTCGATCTCGACACGCTGGTCGCCGGCGCCAAGACCGATGCGCAGAAGCTGGAGCTCTACACCGCCTCGCGGCTGGCCATCGATCCCGACACGCGCGCCGAGCGCGGCTACCTCGACCTGCTCGCCGGCCGCCTCGGCCTCCCGGACGCCCTGGTCGATCATGTCGAGGCGACGGTTTCGGCGGCAAAGGTGCCCGCGGGAAGCGCGCCCAGCTCGCCCCGGTGAGCACTGGATCAGGATGACGTTTCGTTGAATCGTCATCTCGATCTGACTCTTTGTTGGAACATGATCTTCTCCGAAAACCGGTTCCCACTTTTCGGGATCATGCCCCAAGGTTAGCGGGTGTGGTTGCCGTTAACTTCTCGTTAACCCAGCAAGCGCATCATTCTAACCAGTCGGACCGGCTTTTCCTCCTCCCAAGCGCGGTTCAGATCAGGGCGGTCGCTAATGGCCGCCCTTTTTGTTGGCCTCTTCTTTACCACCAACAGCTGCTTGCCATGACCCATGGCATTTGCGATGCCACGTTCTTCCATCCATGACCGGGAGGACGGCGATGACAGCCATAGCACACAAGACCGCCATCGTTACCGGCGCCGGCACCGGCATCGGCAAGAGCGTCGCGACGGCGCTGCTCAAGGCAGGCTGGAACACGGTGTTCTGCGGCCGCCGCAAGAAAGTGCTGGAAGAAGCGATCGCCGAGGCGGGGAAGACGCAAGCCAAGGCATTGGCCGTCGCCTGCGACATCAGCAAGGCCGACGAGGTGGACGACATGTTCGAGACCGTGCTCGAGGCCTTCGGCCGCGTCGACCTGCTCTTCAACAATGCCGGCATGGGTTACAAGTCGACGCTGATCGACGAAATCCCGGTCGAGGTCTGGAACGACGTCCTCGGCGTCAACCTCACAGGCTCGTTCCTATGCGCCCGCGCAGCCTTCGGCGCCATGCGCCGGCAGAAGCCGATGGGGGGGCGTATCATCAACAACGGCTCGGTGTCGGCCTATGCGCCTCGCCCCGGCTCCGCGCCTTATACGGCGACCAAGCATGCGATCACCGGGCTGACCAAGACGCTGGCACTCGACGGCCGGCCTTTCGACATCGCCTGCGGCCAGATCGACATCGGCAATGCGCTGACCGAGATGGCGCAGCCGATGACGGTCGGCGTGCCGCAGGCCAATGGCTCGATCGCCGCCGAAGCGGTGATGGATGTCGAGCGCGTGGCCGATGCGGTGCTGCACATGGCGAGCCTGCCGCTCGACGCCAACGTGCTGTTCATGACGGTGATGGCGACGAAGATGCCGTTTGTCGGGCGCGGGTGAACGCGCCCGACGGGTCACTTTTTCAGAAACGCCTCGGTCCGTTCCAGCGCGCGCAGGATGTTCTCCTCGGAATTGGCATAGGAAAGCCGGATATAACCTTCGCCGAGAACGCCGAAATCGGGGCCGCCGATCAACGCCACGCCGGCATCCTCCAACAGCGCCGAAGCGAGCTTCTTGGCCTTCCAGCCGGTTTTCGAGACGTTGGGGAAGGCATAGAAGGCGCCCTTCGGCGTGATGCAGGAAATGCCGGGAAGCGCGTTCAGCCCCTCGACCACGATCTTCCTGCGGTTGTCGAAGGCGCGCATCATCTTCTCGACATCGTCCTGCGGGCCGTCGATCGCCGCGATGCCGGCGAACTGGCTCGGCGCGTTGACGCAGGACCAGCAGTTGACCGCCAGCTTGCGCACCTTGTCGTAGAGATGCGCGCCCTTGTCGCCGTTCGGCCAGATCGACCAGCCCATGCGCCAGCCGGTCATCGCCCAGGTCTTCGACCAGCCGTTGAGCACGATCAGCCGATCACGAATTTCGGGGAAGTTCAGCAGCGAGCAATGAGTCTCGCCGTCATAGGTCATGACGTCGTAGATCTCGTCCGACATGATGGCGACCTGAGGGTGCTCCTCCAGGCCCTTGACCAGCTTCTCGATCTCGACCCGCGGAGTGACGCCACCGGTCGGATTGGCGGGCGAGTTGAGGATGAGCAGCCTGGTCTTCGGCGTGATCAGCGCCAGCGTCTCTTCCGCGGAGAAGGCAAAGCCGTTTTCCTCGCGGATCGGCACCGGCACCGGCGTGGCGCCGGTGAACTCGATCATCGAGCGGTAGATCGGAAAGCCGGGATCGGGGTAGAGGATCTCGGCGCCCGCCTCGCCGAACATCAGAATCGCGGCAAACATCGTCGGCTTGCCGCCCGGCAGGATCATCACATTCTCGGGCGACACCTCGACGCCGGTGGTGGTCAGCGTGCGGCGCACGACCGCCTCGCGGGTGGCTAAAAGGCCGTTGGCCGGCGTGTAGCCATGGTGGCCGTCACGCAGCGCCTTGATCGCCGCCTCGACGATGTGCTGCGGCGTTTTGAAGTCGGGCTGGCCGATGCCGAGGTTGACGATATCGCGCCCCTGATGGGCAAGCGCGGTGGCCCTCGCCAGCACCGCGAAGGCATTTTCCTCGCCGAGACGGTCGAAGGCCGCGATCGTGTGGAGCATTTTTCCCGTCCCTGTGGTTCTTTCTGTGAGCGAGCGTTTTTGTGACGGTCCGCAGGTAAAAGTCAACGGATTGGAGTGGCCGGTGTCGGAAGATCTGAAGAATTGGCAGCCGCGTCCGCGGCCGGAACGCAAGGTGCTCGAAGGCCGTTATGTGCGCCTTGAGCCGTTCAGCGCGGCAAGGCATGGCGATGGCCTCTATGAAACCTCGTCGGTCGCCGATATCGATGGGCGCTTCGCATGGTTGCCGGACTATCCGCCGAAAAGCCGCGCCGCCTTCCAGCCATGGCTCGACAAGGCCGAGGCGCTTGAGGATCCGCTGTTCTTCACAGTCATCGACAAGGCAAGCGGCAAGGTCGCCGGACGACAGACGCTGATGCGCATCGATGCCAACAACGGCGTCATCGAGATCGGCAACATCTATTGGGGACCGTTGATCTCGCGCAAGCCGGCGGCGACCGAAGCGCAGTTCCTGTTCATGAAATACGTCTTCGACGAGCTCGGCTATCGCCGTTACGAGTGGAAGTGCAACAATCGCAACGAGCCGTCGAAGCGCGCGGCCGAGCGGTTCGGCTTCAAGTTCGAGGGCATCTTCCGCCAGCATTTCGTGATCAAGGGTGAAAACCGCGATACGGCGTGGTATTCGGTCATCGACAAGGAGTGGCCGGCACTCCGAAAAGCCTATGAGGTCTGGCTCGATCCGGCAAATTTCGATGCCCAGGGAAGCCAGAAACGGCGGCTTGAAGATTTCCGCGCCGAGTTCGGCGCGTAGATCATGATCCTGAGAACCGGGATACCGGTTTTCAGGACCATGGTCGGCAGACAGGAGTTTGGTGGTGGCGCATGACCATGCTTCGGACGATCACGGCCCGGCCGGTCATAGCCACAGCCATGGCGCCGGGCATGTGCATGGCTCAACCGACAAGAAGCGGGTGCTGATCGCTGCCTGTTTGACCGCCGGCTTCATGGTCGCCGAGGCGCTGGGCGGCTGGCTTACCGGGTCGCTGGCGCTGGTCGCCGATGCCGGGCACATGCTGGCTGACGCCATCGCGCTCGGCCTAGCCTGGTACGCCTTTCATCTCGCCGGGCGTCCTGCCACCGGCCGTCTCACCTATGGCTTCGCCCGGGTGAAGACGCTGGTCGCCTACACCAACGGTATCGCCATCTTCGTCATCGCGCTCTGGATCGTCTACGAGGCCTGGGGCCGGCTGATGACGCCGGCCCCGGTGCTGGGTGGGCCGATGCTGGTGGTGGCGGTGGCAGGCCTCCTGGTCAACATCGCCTCCTTCCTCGTGCTGCATGGCGGCGATCGAGAGAGCCTCAACATGCGTGGCGCCATCCTGCATGTGCTGGGCGATCTGCTGGGGTCGGCCGCGGCCATCGTCGCCGCCATCGTCATCCTGGCGACGGGCTGGACGCCGATCGATCCGATCCTGTCGGTGCTGGTGTCGCTGCTCATCCTGTCGACGGCATGGTCGCTGATGCGCGCGGCCGCCAATGTCCTGCTCGAGGGGGTGCCGGCCAGCCTCGACCGCGACCTGATCGCCAGGGATATCGAAGGCGCGGTGAAGGGCGTGCGCGAGGTGCATCACATGCATGTCTGGTCGCTCGACGGCACCTCCAACATGGCGACGCTGCATGCTTGCCTGAACGACGGCGTCGATGCGCATGTGGCGGTGAGCGCCATCAAGAAACGGCTTGCGGCCGAGCATGGTATCGAGCATGCCACCGTCGAACCCGAATTCGGCCAATGCGCGGACAGCCATGACGAGCACGACCACCATCACGATCACGACCACGCGCATGATGCGCCGCGCGACCGCCGGCACTATCACTGACCGCGGCCTGATGACAAAACCGAGCAGCCTCGACATGAAGAACGCCCGCTGATGGACCGTGACACCCGCAACGCTGCGGCCGCCGCGGCGGTGATACTGGTTGTATTCGGCCTCGCCGCCTATTTCCTGCCGGCCATCATGCTGGCCGCTGGCAAGGTATCGACGGTCCTGGCGGCCGCCATCGCCGTGGTCTTCATGGTCGGACTGTTCGTCGTCCTGTGGCTGCGCGGACGCAGCCAGCGCAAGAAAGGTCTCTGAAGATGAGAATACTGATCACCGGCGCCGCCGGCATGGTGGGCCGCAAGCTTATCGCGCGCCTAGCCAGGGACGGCGCCCTGCGTGGGGGCAAGATTACGGCGCTCGACCTGCACGACATCGTGGCGCCGCAGGCGCCGGCGCTCGTGGGCGTGGATGTCTCGATCCACACCGGCGATCTTTCCGCGCCCGGCGCCATGGCCGCTCTCGTGGCTCCCCGCCCGGATGTGATCTTCCATCTGGCCGGCATCGTGTCGGGCGAGGCGGAGGCCAATTTCGACCTCGGCTATCGCGTCAATCTCGACGGCACGCGCGCGCTGTTCGACGCCGTGCGGCTGGCGGCGTTCGCGCCGCGCCTTGTCTTCACATCGTCGATCGCCGTGTTCGGCGCGCCGTTCCCGGACGTCATCCCGGATGAATTCCATCCGACGCCGCTCACTTCATACGGCACCCAGAAGCAGATGAGCGAAGCGCTGCTTGCCGACTATACGCGGCGCGGCTTCTTCGACGGCATCGGCATCCGGCTGCCGACGATCTGCGTCCGCCCCGGCAAGCCGAACAAGGCGGCGTCGAGTTTCTTCTCCGGCATCATCCGCGAGCCGCTCGCTGGCCAGGAGGCAATCCTGCCGGTGCCGCGCTCGGTGCTGCACACCCATGCCAGCCCGCGCTCGGCGGTCAATTTCCTCATCCATGCTGCCGAAATCGACGGCGACAAGGTCGGACCGCGCCGCAACCTCACAATGCCGGGCGTCGCCGTCACCGTCGGCGAGCAGATCGAGGCGCTTGAGCGCATCGCCGGCGCCGAGGTCGTGAAGCGGATCCGCGAGCAGCCCGACGAGGTCATCTGGGCGATCGTCAAAGGCTGGCCGACGCGGTTCGAGGCAAGGCGAGCGAGGGAGCTAGGCTTCGCCGCCGAAAGCAATTTCGACGAAATCATCCGCGCGTATATCGAGGACGAACTCGGTGGGAAGATCGCCTGATGTCTGTCGATACCAGGTGATGCTGGGCTGACCCGCAGATCGACCCAGCTCGGCCACTGCTTTTGATCAGACGCCGCCCGACAGGCTGGCCGACAGAAGCAGCAGTCCGATCAGGAAGATGAAGGCGGCGCCGCCGATCTCGACGATCGAGTGGATGCGGTTGCCGATGCGTCCGTCGCCGGCGAAATAGACCGCCCAGTTCTTGGCCAGCACGGCGATCGTCGCCAGCGCCGAGACGGTGATCGCGGTGCCGATCGACATCGCCAGCACGGACAGCAAGCCACCGAGCCAAAGCCCGTTGAGCAGCGCGAAGCTCAGCACGATCAGCGCGCCGGAGCAGGGGCGGATGCCGACGGCGGCGACCGCCGACCAGGCCGTGCGCCAGTCGAAACGGTCGCCCGACAGCATTGCCGGATCCGGCGCATGCGAATGGCCGCAGGTCTCGCAGACTTCGCCCGGGCCGTGGTCGTGGTGGGCGTGATCGTGCGCTGCTTGATGGTGGTGTTCATGCGCGTCGAGATCATGGGCGTGCGCATGCGAATGGTCATGATGATCATGATCGTCATGCACGTGCAGGGCATGGGAATGGGCGGCGTGCGCATGTGCGTGGGAATGGCCCGCATGCGAATGGGCATGGGCGTGTCCCGCATGGGAATGCCCGCCATGCGAATGGCCGGCATGGGCCGCCGACAGGCTGTAGGCAGGCGCTCTGCCGAACAGGCGCAGCACCGACGGACCGAGCTTGCGCCACAGCAGCCAGGCGCCGAACAGGGTGACCAGCACAAAGCTGGAGATTTCGAGGAACCAGGCGGCGTCGGTCATCGAGATCGCGGTGCCGCGCAGCACGAAATAGGCAAGCATCATGACGACCACCGCCGTCAGGCCCTGCAGCAGCGCCGAGACGAAGGAAAGCAGGATGCCGCGCCGAAGCGCGACTTCGTTGGCGATCATATAGGAGGAGATCACCGCCTTGCCGTGGCCCGGGCCTGCGGCATGGAAGATGCCGTAGGCGAAGGACAGGCCGATCAGCAGCCAGAGCTTGCTGCCGTCCTGGCGCATCGCCTTCATGGCGGCGGCGAGCGAATGGTAGAATTCCTGCTGCCGGAGATTGATCCACATCAGGATATGGGCGAACGGCCCCGTGGTGGTTGGCGCCATGCCGTCATTGGTGCCGATGCCGAGCGAGCTTTGCGCGTGCGCGACGACGGGCAAATGGGCGATCACCAAGGTGGCGGCCAGCAGGCAGAGCGCTAAGCGGATATTCGTGGGATGCCCCACGAATATCCGCCTAGATTCCTTTGTTTGTCGCAGGTTCCGATCGCAAAACCGCAGGGCACTTTTGCGAAACCTGCTTGCGCGCAGCGACGGTTTCATCACCAATCATCCTTCCGGCGGGCAGTCCAATTCGAGCTTGGTAGCGAAGATCTTGCTCATGTCGGTGCCTGTCGGATCGTTGAAGAACGCGTCCGTCAGGGTCTTCTGGTTTTCCTTGATCGCCTCGTCCGGATCCGGCCGGACGACCTTCTTGGTACAGGTCGAGGGCAGGCCTTCGACGGTGAGGTTGGTGTCGTCGGTGAAATCGATCGCCGTGTAGAAGGTCGGATCGTAGACGCCGATGTCGATCTTGCCGGCGAGCTTGATCGGCTTCTTGGGCTGCGACTCGAACAGGATGATCAGCTGGTCGTTGTCGAAGTTCGCCATCAGATGCGGCGGCGGAACCATCGGCACGTCCTTGCCGTCCTGGGTGACGAGCTGGAAATAGTTGAACTCGGCCAGCGAGGAATGGACGGTGTCGGCCACTTCCTTGAGCTCTTTGTCGTCAAGCTTCAGATCGGAGTTCTTGTCGAACTCCATCATCACTGTACTCGAAAACAGGTCATCGAAGCGCCAAAGGTGGCGCAGCGCCGTCACACTTTGGTGATCCTGGCCGAGGATGACGTCGAGCCGGGCTTCGGCGAAGACATGCGGGTGCACTTCGGCCTGCTCGACCGAGGCCAATGTGGCCGCAAGGGCCGAAGCCAGCATGGTGGCTTGCCTTTTCAGATGCATTCCTTGCCGCGATTCCATTGACGTCGAGAGCGAGCCCGAGAGTTGACAGAAAGCGGGCGAAATTGGGACGCGCATTGATTTCAATGCATGTCGTTCTCCCAAAACCGCACTTTGGGCGCCATGCCTCGGCTTCATTTCGATGCGCGGCGTTGCAAACGTTCGCGCGGCAGCATCAGGCGGTGTCGCGCGTCCTGAACCATTGCACCAGGAAGTCGACGAATACCCGCACCTTGGCCGGCAGATAGCGGCGGTGCGGGTAGACGGCGAAGATGCCGGTGCCCGTCGGAATACGGTCGTCGAGCGCTGTGACCAGCTTGCCGGACGCGACGTCGGGGGCGGCGATGAAATCCGGCAGCATGGCGAAGCCCAGGCCGGAGAGCGCGGCGGCTCTCGCCACGATCGGGCTGTTGACCTCGATCGGACCCGAAACGGCGACGCTGATGGAGTCTTCGCCTTCGCCCTTGAAGCGCCAGTTGGCCAGCGAGCGGCCGTTGGTGTCGACGATGCAGGGCATGTTGGCGAGATCCTGCGGCCGTGTCGGCTTGCCGTGCTTGGCGATCAGTTCCGGCGACGCGCAAAGCCTGACCGAAAACGGCGCCAGCCGCCTGGCGATGAGCGAGGAATTCTCCAGCCGCGAGATGCGCACGGCAAGGTCGAACCCTTCCTCGACAAGATCGACGAAGCGGTCGTCGAGATGGATGTCGAGCACGATGTCGGGGTGCTGCCTGGCGAAGTCGACCAGCGACTGGCCGATCGGCGCGTCGGCGAAGGTGCGGGCGGCCGACAGCTTGATCCTGCCGCGGACGTCGCCGGAAGACTGGCGCACAGCCTCGGCCAGGCTGTCGACCTCACGCACGATCTCGGAGGCGCGCTGATAATAGGTGTGGCCGGCTTCGGTCAGCGAGAACTGGCGCGTGGTGCGGTTGAGCAGCAGCGCGCCGAGCTCGTCCTCCAGCTCGCGCACATATTTAGACAAGAGCGCCTTGGAGCGGCCGATCTTGCGCGCCGCGGCCGAAAAACCTTCCGCCTCGACCACGTCGATGAAGGCGCGCATGCGCGTCAATGTATCCATGGTCAGACCTTTCGTGCCGCGTCGAGAATCTTGCGGCCGAGCCGTATCAGGGCAACGTCGCTGCCGGAAGGTCCGAGCAGCGACAGGCCGAAGGGTGCGCCGTCGACGGAGCCGATCGGCAAGGTGATCTGCGGAAAACCCGAAAGACCGGAAAGGCATAAAAGATGCAGCGCTCTTTCGCGATAGGCCTGGAACTGTTCCGGTATGCCCGCGGCGAGCGGCGCCGCGCCGGGAACGGTCGGCAGGACGAGGAAGCCGTTGTTGCCGAGCAGCGCGCCGAACTCGGTCCGGAACGCCAGCCGGCGCGCGGCTTCGGCCGCGGCGGCCCTAGCGTCGATGGTGCGGCCGAAGCCGAAACGCTCCTCGACGCCGGGGCTCAGGCGGCCACCGGCCGAGATCCAGGGACCATGCTCGCGCCAGGCCTCGAACGCCTGCAAGCGGCGAAAGCACCAGTAAAGCTCGTCGGGGAACGAGGCAAAGGCGTATTCGGTCTCCGCGGGCCGGCCGATGACGCCGGCGGCCAGCGCCTTCATGCGCGCATATTCGGCGGCTTCCGCCGGACCCATGACGAAGGCATCCAGCCAGCGGATCGACAGCGGGCGGTTGAGCGGGTGCTGGTGCGGATCGCGGCCGAGCAAAAGCTTGCCGACCGTCTCATAGGTCTCGATGTCGTCGGCGAACCAGCCGAAAGTGTCGAAACTCGATGCCAGCTTCATCGCACCGTCGAGCGGAATACGGCCATGGGTGGTACGCAGCCCGATCAGGCCACAGAAGCTAGCCGGCGCGCGGATCGAGCCGCCGGTGTCGGAGCCGGTGGCGATGTTCGCCAGACCGCCTGCAACCGCGGCCGCCGAGCCGGAGGAGGAGCCGCCGGTGACCCGCTCGGGCGCGGCGGGATTGACCGGGTAAGGGAAATGCGCGTTCTGGCCGAACAGCGAGAAGGCCAGCTCGTCGGTCTGGGTCTTGCCGACGAATCGCGCGCCGGCATCGAGGATCATCTGTACCGCTTGCGCCGTGCGCGAGGCGGCATGGGCCTCCTCGAATCTCTGCGGGTTGCCGCAGCCGGTGCGGTAGCCGGCGACGTCATAGATGTCCTTGACGGCCAGGCGCAGGCCGGCGAGCGGACCCAATTCCGCATTCGCCACAGGCATTTGGCGCAGATCGAGGAAGGCGTTCAGCGGTCCTTGAGTTCCTGGCATCGTTCGATTTCCGGATACAGTGCGACAAACATTGTTCGATGCCAGAAATTTTACAACCTGCGCTTACGATTTTTATTGATTGTGAAACCCTTCGCTCCTATATCGCGCTTGCCCAAAGTCGCACGTGCCTGTGGGTGTCCGCCGATCCTCGAATGGTGAGGGCAATCGGTAAGGTAACTGGAGCCAACCCCTCCAGTCGGTCAGTGGCCAACCACAAGACCGAGGACACCTTGAAGCAACGACGGTGCGGGCCTTTCTGGTTCTCTTCCGGTTGTCCAAAGACCGGGGTTACTAAAGAGGCACACCTTCATTGCCGGCAGTGCGGACGGGTCTCCCATCCAAGCCAAGGCAGACAAAGCGAACCGAGGCCGGGCAAGGCCAAGGTTCACCGCCGCGAGACGGCGTTTCATGGTTCCGGGGTCTCCACCGGCTGGTTCCATGGATTTCCGTCCCGCCTTTGTCCACCGCGTGTTCGCGAGGCCGACAGCCCGCGTCCCGCAGCCTTATTGCGCGCCGAAAGGCGTTATGGAGAGACCCCGATGGCCACCCAGCGCATCCTTGATTTCCTCGCCACCCGACGTCCGAACGGCCCCTGCCTCGTCGTCGACCTCGATGTCGTGCGCGACAATTTCCGCGCCTTCGAGAAGGCGTTGCCCGATTCCAAGATCTACTATGCGGTGAAAGCAAATCCGGCGCCGGAAATCCTGCGCCTGCTTGCTGCGATGGGCTCGTCCTTCGACACCGCATCGGTTGCCGAGGTCGAGATGGCGATGGATGCCGGTGCGCCGGCCGACCGCATTTCCTTCGGCAACACCATCAAGAAGGAGCGTGACATCGCTCGCGCCTACCAACTCGGCATCCGCCTGTTCGCTGTGGACTGCGTCGAGGAGGTCGAGAAGATCGCCCGCGTCGCCCCTGGCTCGCGCGTGTTCTGCCGCGTGCTGACCGACGGTGAAGGCGCCGAGTGGCCGCTGTCGCGCAAGTTCGGCTGCGTGCCGGCGATGGCCGTCGACGTGCTGCGCCATGCCAAGAGCCTCGGCCTCGACGCCTATGGCGTGTCGTTCCATGTCGGCTCGCAGCAGACCGACCTGACGGCCTGGGATCGCGCGCTGGGCGACGCCAAGAAGGTGTTCGCGACGCTCGCCGAGGAAGGCATCGTGCTCAAGATGGTCAACATGGGCGGCGGTTTCCCGACCCGTTACCTGAAGGACGTGCCGGTGGCCCAGGCCTATGGCCAGGCGATCTTCTCGGCGCTGCGCAAGCATTTCGGCAACGCGCTGCCCGAAACGATCATCGAGCCGGGCCGGGGCATGGTCGGCAATGCCGGCGTCATCAAGTCGGAAGTCGTGCTGATCTCGAAGAAGGCCGACAACGACAATGTGCGCTGGGTGTTCCTCGATATCGGCAAGTTCGGCGGTCTCGCCGAGACGATGGACGAGGCGATCCGCTATCCGCTGGTCACCCGCCATGACGGCTCGGAGACCGCGCCTTGCGTGCTCGCCGGCCCGACCTGCGATTCGGCCGATGTGATGTACGAGAAGACGCCTTATCCGCTGCCCTTGTCGCTGACCATCGGCGACGAGGTGCTGATCGAAGGCACCGGAGCCTACACGACCACCTACTCGGCGGTCGCCTTCAACGGCTTCGAGCCTCTCCGATCCTACGTGATCTGAGCGGCTCGCAAAGGCCGCTCAGATCATCCGGCGCGGGCGATCATGTCGCCCGCCCGGGCTCGCTTGTGGAACAGATCTCCGCTCGTGAAGGGATCGCGGACATGGAATACCTGACCAAATCGGCCGTTGCGGCCACCGAAATTGCCCCCTCGTCCGGACCGTCGGCTGAGCTTTTCTCCGCAGCGAAGAATGGCTCGACGGCAGTGCTTCTTGGCGCATTTTCTTACGGCGAACCGGTTTCCACTTCGCCTGAAAATGCGTTGGCGCCCTCCCTGGCCCTCCGGGCACAGGCTGGCTCGCGCGGCGCGCCGGACGAGGGGGCCACCCAGGCGCCTGCCTTCGTCATCCTTGGCGAAGGCGCGGGCGACGCCGCGGCGCGTGAAACGCTGCTCGACCGCGCCATGGGGCCGAAGCGCAGGAAGAAGTCATCCGAGAAGCTACGGCGCGGCCGCCGGCCCTCCGAAGGCCTGGCCTTTGTCGCCCGCGATCCCTCGGGCGCGGTCGTCGGCACGGTGCGGCTGTGGGATGTGAGGCTGGGCGAGGGCGGTCCGTCGGCACTCCTGCTCGGCCCGCTCGCGGTCGAACCGGGATTGAAGAGCGGCGGCATCGGATCGGCGCTGATGCGGCATGCGACCGCCGAAGCCGCGCGGCTCGGCCATGGCGCGATCCTGCTCGTCGGCGACGCGCCCTATTACGGACGGTTCGGCTTCTCGGCCGACCGCACCGGAGCGCTTGCCATGCCTGGCCCCTATGAGCGGCACCGGCTTCTGGCGCTGGAGCTGAAGGAAGGCGCGCTGGACGGCGCCACGGGCACGATCAAACCCGCCGGCCGCAAGATCAAGGGGCAGGCGCCGGGTTTCGTCGCTTGAGTCTTTGTTTTCACGCAATTCCGGACGGAAACCGCTAAGCATTTTTCCTGGAATTGCTCTAAAGCGCGTCGCGCTGAAGCGATTCAGGCGACGCGCTTTAGGCCTTTGTTTTCATGCATGTCGTTATCGCAAAACCGCTGCGCACTTTTGCGCGACATGCATTAGGTTCGACAAAAGCAGAACGCCGCCCATCGGGGCGGCGTTCTGCTTTTTGCGAAGGATCAGCCGAGCAGCTGGCTGAGCGCCATGGCGACGGTCATGTCACCTTCGACCTTCAGCTTGCCGGCCATGAAGGCCATGGTCGGGTTGAGGTCGCCGGCAATCAGCGAATCCAGATCGTCGAGCGACAGCTTGATCGTGCAGTCGGCCGGCGCGTCGGTGGTCGAGACGGTCGCGCCGTCGATGACGATAACGCCGTCGCTGCCAGTGTCGAACTTGACGGAATGCTCGAAGCCGGCGCTTGCCACGCGCGACTTGATCTTGTCGGCAATCTCCTGAACGCCCATGGCGGTTCTCCTCGTTGGTTGCGTTGACGCGCACCGGCGCTTGGCCGCTGGGCGAGGTAGACGCGCCGCGCTCCAGCGCGACCACAGGCGCATATAGCTTCGAGTTGACGTTAACGTCAACGCGGTCACCTTGCGTCATATAGCGGAGGGGAGCTGGGCCATGCCTGTCGCCGCCGGACGGCGGCCAGGCGGTCAATGCTCCGGCGCTGCCTGGAAGGGCTTGGTCATCGCCGCCGCGGTTTCGCCGGCATTCTTGCGGCGGCGAAGCGCGTTGTCGCGGATATCATCCTTGGAGAGGAAATTGACCTGGTCGATCAGCACCTCGTGCACCAGTTCGACGCCGACCCGGCTGTTGATGGTGTCTCGGATCGACTTGCGGAAGGCGTCGAGATCGATCGATTCCTTCTTGGTGAAATCGATCTGCGGGTTGGAATAGAGATAGGAATAGACTTGATCGGTCATCAGCGCCTGCGCCGGGATCGACAGCTTCTTTATCTGTTCCGGCTCCACCGTGTAGACCAGCTTGGTGAGGAAATAGCCGTCGATCGTGCCGTCGCGCAGCAACGGCACCGAGATCATGTCGGTCTTGACGTAGTCGAGGCCGCCCAGCATCGGCTTCGGCGATTCGGCCGCGCCGCGCTGGCTGGCCGCCTGGAAGGAATAGAAGACCGCGCCGAGCGTCACGGCGCAGATCCACAGCGCGGCGGCGATGAACTTTATCACCGGGTCTGTCCTTGCGCCCCGATCATCTCAATCAGGCCCGCGCCATGCCGAACTCGCCGGCCGAATAGGTGCCGTCGGTATCGGCGCGCTGGATGGCGTTCCTCAGAAGCGTGGCGACCTCGTTGACCGCGTTGAGATGGGCGAGGATCGCCGCCTCGTTCTTCGCCAGCTTCTGGCGCAGCCGCAGCAGGCCTTCGCGATGCTGCTCGAGGAACTCTATCTCGTTGGCGCCCTTCAAGGCGCGGTTCAGCTCGTACAGGTATCGGCTCTTGCGCGCGTTCGAGGCCTTGAGGTCATAGGCCGTTCCGCTGCGGATGCCGGCGGTCTCCTCGTCCACGACTTCCTCGATGCGGCCGATGATGGCGGCGAGGTTGCCTGGTCGTGCGGCGGCGGGCGCCTCCATTGCGTTGGTGCGCGCGGGAAGGTTGGAAAGGTCCGTTTGGTCGGCCATGTAGGTCCCTAGATATTGATGTCCGTTTTTATGGTTGTGTCGTCGCCGGTCATCGACCGTGCGGCTTTGCGCTCAAGCTCCTCGATCATCGAGGTCGAAAGCCGGGTCTGTCGGTCCATCTCGGTTTTCTGCGCTCCGCCGGCAACGGAGCCGACCGGCACCTTGTGCTTGCCGTCGAGATAGTGGTCGGCGAGCATCGATTTGGCGATGCCGATACCGCCATGCGCGGCCATGACATCGGCCACCTTTTCGGCGAGCTGCGACTTCCACATGTCGCCGGCCAGGCCCTTGCCGTAAACGCCCTCGGTGTCCTTGGGCATCATGTTCTGGATGAAGGTCGTCAGCACCATCGCCTCGAAGCGCTGGAACTTCTTCGCCGGATTGGCGGCTTCCGCCTTGTCGGCCGCGGCGCGCGAGAGGATGGAGCCGGCATCGACCGTCGCGGAAGGATCTAGAGCGAACGGTGCCGAGGCGCCATTCGCCCTTCTCGCGAGCGCCGCGCGCGCGGCTTCGACATCGGCCGGTTCCGCTGCGCGGGCAACATCCATGACGATGTCGCTGGGTGGGGAAATGGCCAAGAAAGTCCGCCCTTTGCCGGTTTTGTCATCCGCACAATGACTGAACAAGCTTGTGGCAGGCTTGCGGGAGGTCAGCCTTCGTCCACTCGCTTCTGCGTGATGAGATCGAGGCGCTCGCGGTCCGAGCGCTCGCGCTCGTCGCGGCGGCGCACGTCCTTGTAGGCGCGCTCGACCATGTTGGTGCGCGCCGTCGCGGTGGCGATCAACGCGGCTTCCTGGCGGGCGTCTTCCAGGTTCTTTTTCTGGCGCTCGAGCGAGCCGGTGATGCGGCGATGATAGATTTCCGGAAAGAGAGCGCCCAGCGAAGCGTCGGTGTCGAAACGCTCGATCAGGTCCCTGGCCTCAGCTTCGGCCTTGACGGCGGCGGCGAGGAAGCCGGCATGGCGGGTTTCGTGCAGCGCCTTCAACTGCTCCTGCACCTTGACCAGTTTCTTCAGGCGGTCCTTTCGCGCGGTCATTGAGCCTATCTCGCCAGCGTGAGGTCGACGAAGCCGTCGACGAACAGCGACAGCAGCGTGCCGACGGCGAAATAGAAGATGATCATGCCGCCGGCGATGACGAAGGGCAGCGAGATGAAATAGACCGGGATCTGCGGCGTCAGCTTGTTGACGAAGCCGATCGTCAGATTGACCAGGATGGCATAGGCGACGAAAGGGCTGCCGAGCCGGATGACCAGGAAGAAGGCGTCCGACACGGTGTCGGTGACGTCGACCAGCGCCGCCTGCGGGTTGAAGAACACGTTGACCGGAGCGACCTGATAGAAGGCGACGAGCGCCTTGACGATCTCGTGGTCGAAGTCGAAGACGAAGAGCAGCAGCAGCGCCGAGAACGAGATGATGGCGGCGAGCGCCGCCTGCGGTTCCGGCTCCTCGATCGCCGGTCCACCCGAGCCGCCATAGCCGATCAGCATGGCGATGGCCGAGCCCATGAAACGCAGTGCCTCCATGTAGAGCCTGGTCATGGCGCCGATCAGCCCGCCGACCAGCAACTCGGAGACGATCATGGGCGCCAGGACCTGCGGGCGCGGATCGACGAACGGATAGATACGGTCCCACAGGAAAGCGAGCAGGCCGCCAGTGGCGGCGAGCGAGACAAACAGCCTGATCTGCAGCGGCACGCGGGCGCTGGACAGGCCCGGCATCAGCATGAAGCAGGCGCCGATACGGCAGAAGGCGAGGAAGGCGGCGATGACGACGCCTTGCGAGAGCGCGTTCACGAGATGGTTCCGAGCACCTTGATCTCGACGCCCTTGGCGATCTCGACATGGCTGAGAACCGGAAGCGTCGTGAACAGCCGCTCGATGATCATGCGCACATAGGGACGCGCGTCGGGCGCGGTGACGAGCACGAAGCGCTCGCCCGCCTCGAGATGCTTGCGGATCGCCTTGGTGGCGTCCTGGCCGAATTCCTCGAGCTGGCGCGGATCGATGTCGAACTCGCGCACCTCGCCCTTGGCGTCGCGCTTGAGGCTCTGGTGGAAGGCGAGATCCCAGCGATTGCCGAGGCGCAGCACCTTGAGCATGCCGCCTTCGGAGAGGTCGCCACAGATCTGCTGCGCCATGCGGATGCGAACATGCTCGACGATCTGCTCGGTGCGGCGCACATGCGGCGCGATCTCGGCGAGCGCCTCGATGATCAGATGCAGGTTGCGGATCGAGACGCGCTCGGCGAGCAGCAGCTTCAGCACCGCCTGCAGGCCGGGATAGGAGATGTGCGAGGTGCAGATCTCGTCGGCGAGCTTGCGGTATTCGGGGTCGAGCCGTTCCAAGAGCGCTTTCATGTCCTTGTAGGACAGAAGCTGCGGCAGGTTGTTGCGGATGACCTCGGAGAGATGCGTGAGCAGCACCGACATGTTGTCGGCGAAGGTGAAGTTCTCGCGCTTCAGGTCCTCGGCGAAGGTTTCGAGTACGGAATAGGCGCGCATGCCGAAGGCCGGCTCGCGGATTTCCTCGCCGGGGATCTCCGGCACGCCGCGCGTGCCGAGCAGCACCATGATCTCGCCGACGCGCATCTGGTATTCAGCGACCACAGTGCCATGCACCTTGATCTGGTAGCTCTTCGGCGGGATGGCGAAGTCGTCGGCGACGCGCACCTCCGGCACAACGAAGCCATATTGCTGGGCGAATTTCTTGCGCATCTTCGACATGCGGAACACCAGTTCCTGATGCGCCAGCATCAGCCTGGTCGAAAGCTGCTTGCCGATCAGAAGCTCGATCTCGGCGGTGACAAGCGAGGCCTTGACCGAGTTCTTCTCCTCCTCGACCTTGTTCGCCTTCTCCTGCGTCTTCAGGGCTTCGGCGGCGGCGCGTTCGCGGCTCTGGCGCAGCGGGATGATGTAGCCGAGGCCGGCCATGCCGCCGGCAAGCGCGAAGAAGGGGAACAGCGGAAGGCCGGGCATGAGGCCGAGGATGACCAGCAGCGAGGCCGCGACGTAGAGCGCGCGCGGATGCGCGCCGAGCTGACCGAACACCGCCTGGTTGGTTGAGCCGCGCGTGCCGCCCTTGGAGACGAGCATGCCGGCGGCGAGCGAGACGATGAGCGCCGGGATCTGGGTGACGAGGCCGTCGCCGACCGACAGCTTGATGAAGACGTCGGCCGCCTGGCCAAGACCCATGCCGTGGCGCAGATAGCCGATGGCGATGCCGCCGACGATATTGATGGCGGTGATGATCAAGCCGGCGATGGCGTCGCCGCGCACGAATTTCGAGGCACCGTCCATCGAGCCGAAGAAGGAGGATTCCTCCTCCAGTTCGCGGCGGCGCAGCTGCGCCGTCTTCTCGTCGATCATGCCGGCGGAAAGGTCGGCGTCGATTGACATCTGCTTGCCGGGGATGGCGTCGAGGGTGAAACGCGCGCCGACTTCGGCGATACGGGTCGCGCCCTTGGTGATGACGATGAAGTTCACCACGATCAGGATCATGAAGACGATGAGGCCGATGACGAAATCGCTCGACATCACCAGCTTGGAGAAGCCGGAAATGACGTAGCCGGCGGCATGCGTGCCCTCGTTGCCGTGCGACAGGATCATGCGGGTGGTGGCGATGTTGAGCGACAGGCGCAGCATGGTGGCGATCAGCAGCACGGTCGGGAAGGACGAGAAGTCGAGCGGCCGCTGGATCCACAGCGCCACCATCAGGATCAGCACCGAAAGCGCGATCGAGAAGGCGAGGCCGATATCGATAAGGAAGGCGGGGATCGGCAGGAACAGCACCGCCAGGATGAAGACGA
Source organism: Mesorhizobium sp. B4-1-1 (assembly GCF_006439375.1). Taxonomy (NCBI): domain Bacteria; kingdom Pseudomonadati; phylum Pseudomonadota; class Alphaproteobacteria; order Hyphomicrobiales; family Phyllobacteriaceae; genus Mesorhizobium; species Mesorhizobium sp. B4-1-1. Next base: position 344,020 of record NZ_VFTH01000004.1, on the reverse strand, counting down.
TGCCCAGCGCGAAGAAGATGTCGCGGCCGTTCTTGACCGCCAGGCCGGACGGGAGTGTTTCGCTGATCGCCATGTCGTTCCCAAATCAAGAGCCGCCACGCACAGGGCAGGCCCCTTGACCGTAACCCTCCAAGCTTGCGCGAAGGTGGGAGAGTGGCTACGGGACCTGGCCACGATCTTGCGAAAGGATGGCAGATGCTCCTGATCACCGGCACGATCCGGCTGCCAGCCGACAAGCTCGACCAGGCAAAGCCGGCCATGCAACGCATGATCCTGGCAAGCCGCGCCGAACCGGGCTGCCTCGGCTATTCCTACGCGCAGGATGTGCTGGATGCCGGGCTCATGCATGTCTCGGAGGCCTGGAGCGACCGTGCAGCGCTTGAAGCGCATTTCAAATCGGCGCATATCGCCGAATGGCGCGCGAGCTGGGCGGAACTCGGCATCGGCGACCGCAAGCTCATGCTTTACGAAACGGACGGCGGCGCGCCGACCTGATCGTCAGAGGCATTTACGGCTGTGCCGCATCCGCGGTCGCGACGGCGACCAGCCAGCGCCGCACGGCACGCTCCTCCTCGGCGGAGAGGCCGGCGGTGAGTGCGCCTTCCAATTTGTAAACCCGCTCACGGCATTTCTTCAGCAAGGCGCGGCCGCTGTCCGAAAGGTCGAGATGCTGGATACGGCCGTGGACGGCATGGGGCCGGCGGAGAAGGGAACCGGCCTTTTCCAGATTGCCGACAATCACGCTCACCGTCTGCGGCGTCAGCACCGCGAGCCGGGCCAGATCGGCATTGGATAGGCCGGGATAGGCCGAGATCATGGTGAGGGCCGCGAACTGCGCCTGCGTCACGCGAAATTCATCCAGCGCCCGCTCCACCTTCAGGCGGTAGGCGCCAGCCGCCTGGCGCAGCAGATAGCCCAGATAGCCTTGCTCGCCGCGCTTGCCTTCACCGGCGGACGGAATGGATGGATTCCCCTTGCGCATAATATCATAGCTCTTATATGTTGTTCGTATTCTGATATTATCGCGTCAAGGAGCGAAAGACGATGGGCCATCGCATTTTTCTTGCGGGCGCCTCGGGCGCGATCGGCCGCCGGTTGGTGCCGCAGCTGGTGGCGGCCGGGCATGGGGTGACGGCGACGACGCGTCAGGCGGCAAAAGCAGAAGATATTCGAGCGCTCGGCGCCGATCCGGTGGTGGTTGATGTGTTCGATGCGAACGGGTTGCGCGCGGCTGTCTTGGCGGCAAAGCCGGAGATCATCATCCACCAGCTCACGGACCTCCCGGCCGGGCTCGATCCATCGAGGATGGCCGAGGCAATCGCTCGGAACGCGCGCATCCGCGATGAAGGAACCCGCAACCTCGTCGAAGCGGCGAAGGCGGCCGGTGCGAAGCGGCTGATCGCGCAAAGCATCGCCTGGGCCTACGCGCCGGGACCCGAGCCACACTGCGAAACCGATCCTTTGGACAGTGGCGCGGAAGGCGGCCGAGCCGTCAGCGTCGGCGGCGTCATTGCGCTGGAGAAGCACGTGCTCGGCGCTTCGCCGATCGCCGGCATCGTGCTGCGCTACGGTCATCTCTACGGGCCAGGCACCGGCGCGGCAGCCGCCGCGGACCCGGCGGTGCATGTCGATGCCGCCGCCAACGCGGCTCTGCTTGCCGTCGAGCGGGGGACGCGGGGCGCCTTCAATGTCGCGGAGCCGAACGGCCATATCACGACCGACAAGGCTGTCGCCGAGCTCGGCTGGCGCGCCGGCTTTCGCCTGGCCGAGTAACCGAGGAAGTTGCCGTCATGATCGAAGACGTTTCTTCACGCGGCCTTGCACTGGTCGGCGTCGCCGCCATCGCTGCGGGGTTGCTTGGCATGGCCGTAGTCCGGAGCAACAGGGCATCCACCGCCGCTGACGGAATGCATGTCCACATGATGGGGGCTGATGCCGGGGAGGGGGCGACGGCGCGCCCGACCACCACGGTGAAGCCGCTCTCCTGCGAAAAGCTGCCGAATGTGCCTGGGCGGCATTCGATCACCACGGCGCTGGTCGAGTTTCCGCCCAATGCCTACACGCCGCGACATCGCCATCCCGGTTCCGTCACGGCCTTCGTCATCAAGGGAGCGCTGCGTTCGCAGATGGAAGGCGGACCGGCTGTTACTTACACTCAAGGCCAGACCTGGTTCGAAGCGCCAGGCGCGATCCATTCTTTCGCCGAGAACGCCAGCGCCACCGAACAGGCGGAGTTGCTGGCGATCTTCGTCGCTGAGGACGGCTGCGGCCCGCTGACCATTCCGTTAACTGACTAAATCTATCGCCTTTATCGCGGCGGAAAGCCTTCTTAACGCTAATTCGCGCAACGCCAAAATGGCGCCACAAGCGGTCGGCATTGCGGTTGCCACGCAAGGCCGCCGCGCGTATCAGGCACGGCAGTTGTTTATCTTTCGCATACCGGCGAGCCGTTCCGTTGCCTGCCAGAAACGACCCACAAGTCTATGCCCGCCGGCTTCGCGCGGTGCTGATCAGTTCGATCCCCGTGCTCGAGGCGCGCGGCATTGCGATCGTGCTGATGGCCGGCATGGTCGGCGCCATCGCGGGCGCCCTGGTCACCGGCATGAGCGCGCTGGTGCAAGGCATGCATTGGCTGCTGTTCGACGTGCAGCCGGGCGGCCGCCTTTCGGCGATGTTCTCGCTCGCCGATCCGGTGCAGGCGATGTTCCCGGCGATCGGCGGCCTGCTGCTCGGCCTTTCCGTCATCTGGCTCAGAAAGCGCAAGTTTCGCACCCCGGTCGACCCGATCGAGGCCAACGCGCTCTATGGCGGGCGCATGTCGCTCACCGACACTTTCATCATCGTGGCGCAGACGATGATTTCCAGCGGCTTCGGTGCCTCGGTGGGATTGGAAGCCGGCTATACGCAGATCGGCTCCGGCGTAGCTTCCCGGCTTGCGCGCGCGTTCCGGCTGCGCCGCAATGACGTCCGCATCCTGGTCGGCTGCGGTGCCGCCGGTGCGATTGCCGCCGCTTTCGACGCGCCGCTGACCGGGGCCTTCTACGGTTTCGAACTGGTCATCGGCATCTACTCCGTCGTCAATGTGGCGCCGGTGATGACGGCGGCGATCGCCGCCTCGCTGACGGCGGAAATGTTCGGTGGCGTGCCGTTCCCGCTGGAACTGTCAGGTCTGCCGAATCTGACCGCCAGCGAGTATGTGCCGTTCCTGCTGCTCGGACTGCTCGGCGGGGCAGCCTCGATCGCCATCATGCATCTGGTGAGCATCGTCGAGCGTCTCTTCGTGCGGCTCTCGATCGACGCCTCGGTCCGGCCGTTCATCGGCGGCATCTTCGTCGGCCTGCTCGGGCTGGTCACGCCGCAGGTGCTCTCCAGCGGCCATGGCGCGCTGCATCGCGAGTTTGCCATGAATTATGCGCTGCCGGTGGTGGCGAGCGTCTTCGTGATGAAGCTGGCGGCCTCCGCCATCTCGCTCGGCTCGGGCTTCCGCGGCGGCCTGTTCTTCGCTTCGCTGTTCCTGGGAGCGCTGCTCGGCAAGGTCTTCGCCGGCGTCATGGCGCTGACCGCGCCGTCCGTCGGTATCGACCCGGCGGTCGCCGCCGTCGTCGGCATGACCTCGCTTGCGGTTGGCGTTGTCGGCGGCCCGCTGACCATGACCTTCCTGGCGCTGGAATCCACCCGCGACCTGACGCTCACCGGCGTGGTGCTGGCGGCCTCGATCATGTCGGCGATCCTGGTGCGCGAGACCTTCGGCTACTCCTTCTCGACCTGGCGTTTCCATCTGCGCGGCGAGACGATCCGCAGCGCCCATGACGTCGGCTGGATGCGCAGCCTCACCGTCGGCTCGATGATGCGCAAGGACGTCCGCACCATTCCTGCCTCGACCACGCTTGCCGAATTCCGCCAGGAGATACCGCTCGGCTCCGGCCAGCGCGTCATCGCCGTCGAACAGGCCGACCAATATGTCGGCATGCTGCTTGTGCCGGAACTGCACAGCGATCCCTCCGATGGCGAGACGCCGGTGAGCGCGCTCGCCCAGTTCAAGGATGCGGTGCTGGTGCCCTCGATGAATGTCCAGACCGCCGCCGAGACCTTCCAGCGCACCGGAGCCGAAGAACTGGCGGTGGTCGAGGACTTCGACGAACGCATCGTGCTTGGCCTGCTCACCGAGAGCCATCTGATGCGCCGCTATGCCGAAGAACTCGATAAGGCGCGCCGGGACCTGGCCGGCGAGGGCTAGTTTTCAACACAGGAAGCCTGCCGGTGCAGACTACCCGGCACGTTGCAGCCCCGGAGATTAGCCGAGACGTCTAAACTTCGTCACCCACGGGCGGAGCGGGGCAAAGCGGACGCGCAGACCCGAGGATCCATGCCGGATCCTCGGACGAGGAGTAAAAGCGGTGCAAGACAGAGGTCATTTTGTGCCGCTGCAAAGTTCACAGGCAACGGCTCAACCAGACTGGTCACGGGGGGAACCGCGAGGTCTTGGCCGCCGGTAGGTCTGCAGCCTGTCAATCCAGGCTGGTAAATTGATCTCAATTCCGGAAGAGTGAGTATCGGTTCGCTCCCGTTATGAAGGTGCCTGCAGCGACGGACTCTCGCCGCTTGCCTTTTGTACAGTGTCACTGTACAAACTGTTCAGTGGAGAACAAACGAGATGCCCAAGGCTTCCGATAAGGGCCAGGCTTCAACCGGGAACAGGAACGGTTCGGTCGCAACAGCCGCCCAGGAGGTGCTCGGCATGCGGCTCAAGAGCCTGCGCCTTGCCCGCAGGCTTTCCTTGCGCGACCTCGCCGAGGCGACCGGAACCAGCGCCAGCTTCATCAGCCAATTGGAGCGCGGCCTGACGGGCGCCAGCACGGCATCGCTCAACCAGATGGCTTCGGCGCTCGGCGTCAGCGTCGCGCTGCTGTTTGCCGAAAGCGCGGCTCAAAATCACCACGGCGTGCTGCGGCGCAGCGAGCGGCCCAGCCTGCCGCCTAGCGACGGGTGCCGCAAGGTGCTCTTGTCGCGGCCCCCGTTGAGCGACATGGAAGTCTATGTCGGGGAGTTCGAGATCGGCGGCTCGACCGGCTCCGACCAATACACGCATGGCGATGCGCATGAGATGTTGATCGTCCTGCGCGGCGTCGTCGAGGTGTCGCTCGGCGAGGCGAGCCATGTCCTCGAGGAGGGCGACAGCGTCGAATACACCACCTCCACCCCGCATCGCACGGAGAACATCGGCAGCGGCCGGGCCGAAGTGATGTGGATCATCGCGCCGCCGACCTCGGCACGCGCCGAGCTCGACCAATACACGACCTGGAAACCGCCCGCCGCCAGGTAGCTGATCAAACGCGGGCATGAATGGGAGAGTTATCGTTATGTTGAAATCGAGATACGGCATCGGCGCCGTTCTGGCGCTCGGCGTTCTGACCGGCGCCGCCTTAGCGCAGGACAAGCCTGTGGCGGGCGAGGTCAAGGAGGGTTCGCTGAAAGGCAAGACCCTGACGCTCGTCTCCTATGGCGGCATCTACCAGGACGGACAGGCGGCTGCGCTGAAGGAGTTCGTCGACAAGTCCGGCGTCAAGCTGCTCAATGACGGTCCAACCGAGATCGCCAAGCTGCAGGCGCAGGTCGAATCCGGCAATGTCACCTGGGACGTCGTCGATACCGACGACCTGCCGCCTTACGTCTATTGCGGCAAGCTGTTCCAGAAGCTCGACCTGACCAAGCTCGACGTCTCGAAAATCCCGGAAGGCCAGGTCGGCGAATGCTCGGTGCCGGCGATGAACTACGGCGTCGTGCTGATGTACAACAAGGAGAAGTACAAGGATAATCCGCCCAAGAGCTGGGCCGACTTCTTCGACACCGAAAAATTTCCCGGCGTACGCGGGATCGACGGCTCCGGCAGCCCGACCGGCGGCCTGCTCGAACAGGCCTTCAAGGTTGCCGGCGGCGACCCGAAGGCGATGACGGTGGCCGATATCGACAAGGCCATCGACGTGGTCCGCAAGCTCGGCCCCGACACTATCTTCTGGAAGACGGGCGCTGAATCGCAGCAATTGGCGGAGTCCGGCGAAGCCGACATGCTGATGATGTGGACCGGCCGCGCCATGACCGCGGTCAAGAACGGCGCCAAATATGCGCCCGCATGGCAGGACTGGCTGGTGGTGATGGACCAGATGACGATCCCGGTCGGCGTCAAGGACACGGATGCCGCTTACGCGCTGCTCAACGCCTATCTCGGCAAGCAGTCGCAGGAGATCCTGGCGGAGAAGACGTCCTACACCCCGATCAACAGCGATGCGCAGCCCAAGGTCGACGCTTCCGTCGCAGCCTTCCTGACCAACACGCCTGAGCGCCAGAAGCAGGGCTACAAGCAGAACTTCAAGTTCTGGGTCCCGAACTTCGCGGTGGCGCAGGAGAAGTGGTCGGCGTTGATGGCCGGCAACTGACGGGCTGAAGGAGAGGTCCGTGAGCGCGCTCGAACCGACGACGCCTTCCGCCGCGCAACGGGCGGGCTGGGCATGGCAGCCGTTCGCGCTCACGCTGCCGGCGCTGGTGCTGCTGGCCGCGGTGATCGGCTATCCGCTGATCACCATCGTGCTGCGCAGCCTGTCGGAGCCGCAATGGGGCCTGCAGAACTATGCCTGGTTCTTCGGCGCACCCGTCAATCTGACGGTGCTCCAGCGCACCTTTACGATCTCGGCCTGGGTGACTGTGGTCTGCGTGCTCTGCGCTTACCCTTACGCCTATCTGATGACCGCCGTCGGGCCACGCGCGCGGCTCGTCCTTGTGCTCTGCGTCTTGATCCCGTTCTGGGTGAGCGGCGTGGTGCGCACGCTTTCCTGGGTGATCCTGCTGCAGGATTCCGGCGTCATCAACTCGCTGCTGCGATCGGCCGGTTTTGACGGCATCCGCCTGATCCGCACCCAGACGGGCGTGGTGATCGGCATGGCGCAGGTGCTCCTGCCGTTCATGATCCTGCCGCTCTATTCGGTGATGAAGGGGATCGATCTCAGGCTGGTGCAGGCGGCACGGAGTCTCGGAGCGCGGCCGTCGCGCGCGTTCTTCACCGTCTACCTGCCGCTGTCGCTGCCAGGCGTCTATGCCGGCGCGATCATCGTCTTCATCCTGGCGCTGGGCTTCTACATCACGCCGGCGCTGCTCGGCGGACCGCGCTCGACAATGCTGTCGACGCTGGTGCAGACGCAGGTGCTCAGCCTGCTGCAATGGGGACGCGGTGGCGCCATGGGCGTGGTGCTGCTGGTCGCGACCTTCGTGCTGCTCGCGCTTGCGGCGCCGGTGATGCGGTCGAGGCACCGGGAAGCGGGACGACGCTGATGGAGATGAAGCCGCTCACGCGCGTCATCCTCGGGCTTGTCTGCCTGCTGGTGGCGATATGGCTGGTGGCGCCGACACTGGTCGTGGTGCCGATGTCGTTCAACGAGAACAAGTCGCTCGCCTTTCCGCCGCAGGGCTTTTCCTGGCAGTGGTACCAGAATTTCGCCACCAACCCCGATTGGTCTTCCAGTTTCCTCAACTCGCTCAAGGTCGCCTCGCTGGTGGCTGTGTTGGCGACGGTGCTCGGCACCCTCGCCGCCTTCGGCCTCGACCGTATGAAAGCGCGACCGGCCAATCTCTTGCGCATGGTGATGCTGACGCCGATGGTCGTGCCGGGCGTGGTTCTGGCCATCGGCATCTATGCCGTCTATCTCGATGTGCAACTCGTGGGCACGCTGACGGGCTTCGTGCTTGCGCATACGATCCTGGCGCTGCCCTTCGTGCTGATCGCGGTTTCGGCCAATCTCGAAGTGTTCGACAAGCGGCTTGAGACCGCGGCGGCAAGCCTCGGCGCCGGCGCGCTGACCACGTTCCGCACGGTGACGCTGCCGCTGATCCTGCCCGGCATCCTGTCGGGCCTGCTGTTCGCCTTCGCCACGTCCTTCGACGAGATCGTGGTGTCGCTGTTCATCACCAACCCCTATCTCAAGACGTTGCCGGTGCAGATATTTTCCTCGATCACGCGCGATGCCGACCCGACGGTCGCGGCCGTCGGCACCATCCTGTTGTTCGCCACCACGATCCTGATCGGCGGCGGCATGCTCCTCCTTGGCCGCGAGCGGAAGGGACGCCTATGAACCCGAGAGCGGAAAATCGCGGCGCCGCGATCGATCTCGACACGGTCAGCAAGGCCTACGGGTGCTTCAAGGCGCTGGACGGTGTCTCGCTCGGGATCGAGCCAGGCGAGTTCATGACGCTGCTGGGGCCGAGCGGCTCGGGCAAGACGACGACGCTCAACGTCGTCGCCGGCTTCACCGACGTGACCAGCGGCAAGCTTCTGGTCGGGGGAAAGAGCGTCGTCGGCGTGCCGGCGCACAAGCGCAATATCGGCGTCGTCTTCCAGCACTACGCGCTGTTCCCACATATGACGGTCGGCCGCAACGTCGCCTACCCGCTGACATTGCGCGGCATTAAGCAGGACGAGCGCAAGAAGCGGGTCGCGAGGGCGCTCGACATGGTCAAGATGGGCGACTTCGCGCATCGCTATCCGAGCGAATTGTCCGGCGGCCAGCAGCAGCGCGTCGCGCTTGCGCGCGCCATCGTCTTCGATCCGCCGCTGCTCCTGATGGACGAGCCGCTCGGCGCGCTCGACAAGAAGCTGCGCGAATGGCTGCAGCTCGAGATCAAGCGCATCCATCGCGAGCTCGGCACCACCTTCGTCTATGTCACGCACGACCAGGAAGAGGCCCTGGTGCTGTCGGACCGCATCGCCGTCTTCAATCGCGGGCGCATCGAGCAGGTCGGCACCGGCCGCCAGCTCTATGACGAGCCGACGACGCTGTTCGTTGGCCGCTTCATCGGCGATTCCACCGTGTTGCGCGGCGAGGCGAAAAGCGACGGCAGCGGGACGGCTCTGACCGTCGCCGGCGAAACGGTCACCGCGCCGCGGCGGCTGGCCGGCGAAGCCAACCCGGTCATGTTGCTGCGGCCGGAGAAACTGGCCATCCGCCGGCCGGGACAGGACGCCGCCGGCAAGAACCGGCTGTCGGGAACGATCGCCGAGGCGATCTATCTCGGCTCGGGGTCGAAATACGAAGTGAAGCTCGCAGACGGCTCGACCGCGATCGTGCGTTCGCCGCTCGCCGGCGAGAGTTTTGGCCTCGGCGAGAAGGTCGAGCTGTGCTTCGACGGCGCCGATGCGAAACTCCTGCCCGACGACAGCACGGCCGACACCACGCTCACCTGATCATCTTTTGTTTTAACGCAATTCCGGACGGGAAACCGTTCCGCACTTTTCCTGGATTGCTTTGGCGGAAACCATCTCATGCAAGTCAAGCGCAATGGCGACATCTCGTTCTGGTATGCGGATCTGGGTCATATCCCCGCGCCGCGTCCGCCCTTGCCCGGCGACATCGAGGCCGATGTCGCGATCGTCGGCGCCGGCTATACTGGGCTTTGGACGGCCTACTATCTGAAGAAGGCGAAGCCTTCGCTGCGCATCGTGCTCGTCGAGCGGGAGTTTGCCGGCTTCGGCGCCTCGGGGCGCAATGGCGGCTGGCTGTCGGGCGGCTTCGGCTGGTCGCGCGAGAAGTATCTGAAGACCTCGACACGGCAAGGCGTCACCGCCATGCAGAAGGCGATGGCCGGCTGCGTCGACGAGGTGATCCGGGTGGCGACGGAAGAGGGCATCGACGCCGACATCCGTCGCGTCGACAATCTGACGGTCGCCACCAATCCGGCGCAGCTGGGGCGCGTGCGCGAGGAGTGCGAAACGATCCGCTCCTGGGATGCCGATCCCGAACGGATCGAGACGCTCGACGCCGAGGCCGCGCGGGCGCGCATCAACATCAAGAATGTGATGGGCGGCTTCGTCATCCACGGCCAGGCGCGCGTGCAGCCGGCCAAGCTGGTGCGCGGGCTGGCGGCGGCGGTCGAGCGTCTCGGTGTTTCGATCTACGAAAAGACGACGGTGACGACGATTGCCAAGGGCGTTGTGACAACGGACCGGGGTGCGGTGCGGGCCGAAACCGTCATCCGCGCCACGGAAGGGTTCACGGCCGGCATCCCGGGAGAGGAGCGGACCTGGCTGGCGCTCAACAGCGCGCAGATCGTCACCGAGCCGCTGTCGGACGAGCTCTGGCGCAAGATCGGATGGGAGGGGCACGAGCTGCTCGGCAATGCCGCGCATGCCTATTGCTATGCCCAGCGCACGCGCGAGGGGCGCATCACCATGGGCGGGCGCGGCGTGCCCTACCGCTACGGCTCGCGCACCGATGTCAACGGGCAGACGCAGCAGGCGACGATCGACCAGCTGCACGCGATCCTGACCACGCTGCTGCCGCAGACCGCCGGATGCCGCATCGATCATGCCTGGTGCGGCGTGCTCGGCGTGCCGCGCGATTGGTGCACGACGGTGGGCCTCGATCCCGCGACGCGCATCGGCTGGGCCGGCGGCTATGTCGGGCTCGGCGTGTCGAGTTCCAACCTGTCGGGGCGCACGCTGAGCGATCTCGTGCTCGGCGAGAGCACCGAACTCACGCGGCTGCCCTGGGTCAACCGCAAGGTGCGGCCATGGGAGCCGGAGCCGTTCCGTTGGCTGGGCGTCCATTCGACGTACCAACTCTACCGCATCGCCGATAACCGCGAGGCCGCCGGGCTTTCGCATACCTCGAAGCTGGCCGCCCTGGCCGACAGCCTGACTGGCCACTAGGGCGGTTCGGCGTCCGCCCAATCGTTCGTTTTCGTGCAGTTCCGGACCGCTGGAATTGCCCTGATCCATGGAGACCAGCTTGATCGATCTTTCGACTTTCCACGACCTCGCCAAGGCCGACATCGGCGCTTTTTCTCCGAAGCCGACCTCTTTCGAAGGGGATCAGCTGGAGGCCGCGCGGTCGTTCTTCCAATCGCCGGACGGAACCATCGATATCGGCATCTGGGAATGCACGCCCGGGCGGTTCACCGCCGATCGCACGAACTCGTCGGAGATATGCCACATCATCTGCGGCCGCGCCGAGGTGAGCCGCGCCGATGGCGAGATGCGCGAGCTGGGGCCGGGCGACCTTCTCGTCCTGCCGCAGGGATGGAAGGGCGAGTGGCGCATCCACGAGACCACCCGCAAGCTCTACATGATCCAGAGCGCCGATTGATCCCTGACCCTTCGGCGCACGTCGTTTGCCGGAAGCGTGCTTCGAACGACGTGCCGTCAGTGATCGATCGGGCCCTTCGGCGAGACGAGCGTCGTGCCCGCGGTGGTCGGGCGCTCGATCATGCGGCGCACGCGCGGCGGGTTCTCGCCGCTGTGCAGCGCGCGGATGCGTTCGCCGACCACGGCGTCGGCATGGGTGGCGCGCCGGTTGTGGCGGATATACTCGACCCAGGTCGGCGTGTGGTAGTGCTCGATCCAGATGCCGGGATTCTCGAGGTCGCGGGCCAAGGTCCAGTTGCGGGCGCCGTCACGGCGGCGGATACGGCCGCGCTCGGCCATGGTCGCGAGGAATTCCGGCACGTCGTCTTCGCGAATGATGTACTCGATCATGATGGCGATGGGGCCGCTGCGTGGCTTGAGGTCGAGCGCCAGCATCGGTTCCTTGAAACGGTTGAGCGGATCGAGGTTGAGCACCGTCTGCCGCGGTAGCGGCAGGGCGAAGCCAATGGCGCCGCCAGCGAGCATCGCGACCGCCGCCGCGATCAGCGCGGTCTCGGCGCCATGCGCGTCGGCGACGACGCCCCAGATCCAGCTGCCCAGCGCGATGCCGCCGAAGGTCGCCGTCTGGTAGATCGACAGCACGCGGCCGACCACCCAGCGCGGCGTCGACATCTGCACCGTGACGTTGAAATGCGAGAGCGCGATCACCCAGCAGGCGCCGCCGATGAGCAGGCCCGCCGACGTCTGCCAGCCATTGTGGCTGACGGCGGCGTTGAGGGCGCATAGGGCGAAACCGCAAAAGGCCATGCGCACCATCGCCTCGCTGGACAGCAGCTGCCTGAGCCGCACGCTGATCAGCGCGCCGCCGACCGCGCCGATGCCGAAGGCGCCGAGCATGATGCCGTAGGTCAGCGCGTCGCCCTTGACGACGTCGCGCGCCACCAGGGGAAGAAGCGCCAGCACCGCGCCGGCGCTGAAGCCGAAGGCCAGACCGCGGACCAGCACCTTGGCGATGTTGGGCGACATGGCGACATAGCGCAGGCCGGCGCCCATCGCCGCGCCCAGCGATTCGCGCGGCAGGGTTTGCTCGGGCAGCGCCGGCTTCCAGCGGGCGAGCACGACGATCAGGCCGATATAGCTGACGGCGTTGGCGGCGAAGGCGGCCGCGGCGCCCGCGGCGGCGACGATCACGCCGCCGATGGCCGGGCCGACGCTACGGGTGATGTTGAAGCCCAGCGAGTTGAGTGCGACGGCCGCCGGCACCTTGGCGCGCGGCACCATGTCGCCGACCGAGGCCTGCCATGACGGGCTGTTCAGCGCCGTTCCGCTGTCGATCAGGAAGGTGAAGGCAAGCAGCGTCCAGGGTGTCATCCAGCCTTGCCAGGTGAACAAGGTCAGCAGCGCCGACACGACCAGCATGAAGGTTTGCGCCACCAGCATCACCTTGCGGCGGTTGAAGCTGTCGGCGATGGCGCCGGCAACGAGCGCGAACAGCATGATCGGCAAGGTGGTCGAGGCCTGGACCAGCGCCACCTGGTAGGGCGAGGTGGCGATCGTGGTCATCATCCAGGCGGCGCCCACGCCCTGGATCAGGCCGCCGAAATTCGACACCAGGCTGGCCGACCAGACGGCGCGGAAGATGCCGTGCCGGAACGGCGCCAGCGCGGAGACGCGTTCGCTTTCCGGCTCGTCGTCGATCATGGTTGCGCCTTCGTCTTCTGTAGAAGCTCGCCGCACCCGGAAGGGCCAGCGACTCGCCAAAGAGTGCGGCCCAACAATAGGAAGGCAAAGGCGAAAATGCGTCGGCGAAGCTTTAAACCAAGCATCAGGCCGGTCTGGACCAACTTTTGGCTATTTCGCGTTTCTCGCCTCGGCATGCAGGGCCTCGGTCAGGCCGCCTGTCGTCTCGCCATTCATGTAAAGCCTGAGCAGCATTTCCATGCCGACGAGACGCAGGCGCGACGTTTCCTGGCTTCTGGCCATGTCGATGAGGTCGTCCAATTCGGAAGCAGACCATTTCATCGCGTCGCGCAGCACACCGCCGCGCAGCAGGCCCTGCGTTCCGGCTGAAAAAGCGGCATCCATCTCGAAGCCGTTCTTCGCGGCGCGAATGTTTTCGCGCGGCAGATGGTGCTCGGCGGCCTTTTTCAGCAGCCACTTGCCGGTTCCGTCGCGGTATTTCTGCCTGCGCGGCAGGTGAAGGGCGAAGTCGATCAGGCGGTTCTCGAGGAACGGCACCCTGAGCTCGACGGACGCCGCCATGCTCAACCGGTCGTGCCTGTGCAGCAGGTCCTGCAGATGCGAGTAGAGGTCGTAGAAGCAGCTTGCCAGAAAAGCGCGGTCGCTGGCCGGCGCGACGCCTTCCAGCCTGTCGAACAGCTTTGTCTGCAGGAAGTTCAGCTCGGGCGACAGGGCTCTGAGCGCCATGGTGCGGTCAGTCGGCGAGCCGCGACCGATCGAGTTGCGGAATGGGGCGCGGCGCAATTCGGCGAATTTGCGGTCCCGCCTGGCCTTCGAGCGGAACAGGCGCTGCAGCCAGGATTGGCGCCAGACCCTGATCGTCGATGCTTGCCATTTGTAGCCGCCGAAGAGCTCGTCGGAGCCCTCGCCGGTGAGCAGCACCTTGACGCCGTCGGCGCGACACCGCTCGGCAAGCGCCAGCAGCGCGGCGTGGCTGGCATGCCAGCCGTCGGTTTCAAGGTGCCAGACCGCGCGCGGCCAGAGCTCGAGGAACCGGTCCTTGTCAAAAGGCACCCGGCGCAGGCTGACGCCGACATGGCGACCGGTGCGCTCGGCGTCCGCCGCTTCGCTGTGCCCGAGCTTCTGGTCGATGACGTAGCCGTGCATCTCCGGCCTGAAGCGCTTGGCAAGCGCGGTGATCAGCCCAGAATCGACGCCACCGCTACAAGCGGTTGCAAGGCTGGCATCGGCGATGCAATGCAGCTCGACGCTTTCCGCGAGCAGCCTCTCGAGCGTCGCCATATGCTCGGCGTCGGACGTCCTGTCGCCGGCGATGCGCGTGGTATCGAGAACATCGAGGACGTGCCAGAAGCGGCGCTTGTCGATGCCGTCTCCGGTGATCCTCCAAAGGCCTGCCGGTGGGAGACGCTCGATACCGTCGAAAACGCTGTAGCTCGAATCTCGGCTCTGCCAGGCAAGCCGCAACGTCAGCTCGCGTGTGTCCATCCGGCGCGCAAAGTCGTGGCAGGCGAGGATCGCCTTGTCCTCGGAGGCGAACAGCACGCGGTCGCCGGTTTCGGCGACCGACATCGGCTTGATGCCCAGCCTGTCCCTGGCAAGCCACAGGGCGCCGTCGCGGGCATCGAAATAGGCGAAGGAGAACATGCCGTCGAACAGCGGCACCGCTTTTTGCGGACCCCAGTGATGCAGGGCCTGAAGCACCACCTCGGTGTCGGATACTGATTGGAACGCTAGGCCTTCGGCCTCCAGGGTCTTGCGCAGCGCGCGAAAATTATAGACCTCGCCATTGTAGCACAGCACGCCGTCGCCGGACGCGGTCAGCATCGGCTCGCGCGCGGCGGGCGATGGATCGATGATGGTCAGCCGGCGGTGGCCAAGCGCCAGGCGGGCGTTGTTCCAGTTGCCGTGATCGTCGGGACCGCGATGCGCCAATGCCTGCATCATGCGCGCGACGTCGCGATGATCGCCGCTGCCGATCGGATCGCGCTTTCGCCAGACGCCGGCTATTCCGCACATGGCCCGCCGGCCGTTCTTGCCTGATGCATCACTTCCTGAATCGCCTGAGACGTCGGCCGACGCCGTCGCGCCTACAATCTAGCTGCAAGAAGCGCCGCCGCAAGCGATCTCGCGGCTTGCGAACAGGCCGCCAGACACTTGCTGAGGTTTCGCGTCAGAAGCCGTGCTCGATGCGCTCGAAGATGACGTTGGTGAAGGCCGAGATATGGCTGCCGATGAACGGGCCGGTCAGCGCCACCACGAGCATGATGGCAACGATCTTCGGCACGAAGGTCAGCGTGATTTCCTGGATCTGGGTCAGCGCCTGGATGAGCGCGATGCCGATGCCGACCACCATCGCCACCAGCACCACGGGGGCGGAAGCGACGAGAACCGTCCACACCGCGTACTGGACGATATCGAGGGCGTCGGCCTCGTTCATGGGGTGCCCCTATGCGAATCCGGCTAAAGTTTTTTTGATTTTAAGCATGTCGTTGTCCGAAACCGGCCCCACTTTCGGGAGACCTGCTTAGGCGGCCGGCTTGATCGACACGCCCGCGCCGACCGGGACCTGGGTGCCGTCCTGCAACACGGCGATCAGGCCGCTGCTGGAGAGCGTCACCGAAGCCACCGTGCCGGTGGTCTTGCCGTCGGCCGAGGTGATCGAGCGGCCGATCAGCGCGTCGGCCTGCGACAAGGCCGAGGACTGCATGATCTGGTCGAGCTTGGTGTTGGTCTGCACCGACTGCTCGACCTGGGAGAAGGTAGCGAGCTGCGCGACATATTGCGTGGAATCCATCGGCTTGGTCGGATCCTGGTTCTTCATCTCGGCGATCAGGAGCTTCAGGAACGACTGGTAATCCACCGCCGTCTTCGAGGTCTGCTGGCTGGCTTGGTTGGCGCCAACCGGGATCGTTGTCGTCATGTCGACGGCCATCTTATGCTCCTACAGCCAGTGCGCGCGGCGTTTCGGGAATGTCGTCATTGTCCTCGAGCACCCTACGCTCGAGCGGATAGAGGGCGCGGATCGCTTTCAGCGCCTCATAGATCTCGTCCTCGCCGACCATGCGGTCGATCTGCTTCAGGCCCTTGCAGATGTCCTGGTTCTCGAAGCTTGCGATCAGCATCGGCAGCGAGCGGCGGAACATGTCGCGCGCCTCCGCGGCGCCCGCCGGGTTGATCAGCATGATCTGCACGATGAAGTAAAGCTGCCTGAGCGGCGTCGCGGCCTGGTCGGCCTGGATGACATGGCTTTCGAGCAGGAACTGCACGTCGTTCATCAGCTCGATGGTGACCTTGCGATCGACGCGGATGACCGCGCCGTTGATGTAGATCTTCTCGTTGGGCTTCAGCGAGATCTTCAGCGTGTTGGTCATTGGATGCCGTCTCGGATGATCTGGGAGACCTCGATCAATCCTTCGAAATTGTTGGTGCGGCCTTGGCGGATGTCTTCCGTCTCGCGCAGCAGCCACAGGCCGATGGAGATCAGGTTGGCGCGCAACTCCTTGGGCAGGGCGTTGTCGCTGGAGCCGAGATCCTCGACGAAGGCGGTCCAGACGCGGTTGGTGAAGTGGAGCGCCTCGACCGCTTCCATCGACTCGGTGCCGACGGCTGCCGCGGCGGCCAGCATGTCGATCGAACGGGTGAGCAATTGCCGCTCCCGGTCCTTGGCGTCGGCGACGGAGTCGGTCTGGATGTCGGCGTAGGAGAATTGATACATCGTCGGCGCTCTGGCGTTCCGGTTTATGTTCAAGTCAGATAGTTCAGCAGGCTGAGCTGCTGCAGACGCGCGGTCAAGGCGAAGGAGGTCTCGATATGCTGCGTCAGATCGGCGACGCGGGTGGCGGCTTCGGCCGGATCGACGCCTTCGAGATCGACGATATGCTTCTCGAAGAGGTCGACCTGGGTCTTCATGCGGTCGCTGGCGTCGGACACGCGCTGCTGGGCAACGCCTGTCTCGGCCCGTATCTGAGTAATGCCGCCGATCGCTTCGCCGACCAGCGTCTGGGCACGGCTGACGACGGCGTTCTGGGCGGCCTCGCTGATGCTGCCGGTAAGCAGGCTGCTGACCATGGCAGATGCCATGGCGAGCTTGCGGATGCCCTGTTCGTTGGCGCTGACCGAGGTCTGGGTGGTTTCGTTGAGCGAGATGCGGCTGGTGATCTGATCGTCGGTGGCGCTCGACCAGTTGGCCTGCCAGCCGGCGCCCAGGAATTGCGGCTCGACCTGCGTGGTGATGAAGTCGTCCATCTGCGCGGCTGTGATGTTGGCCGCCGCCGGGTCTGTCTGGGTGAAGCCGAAATAGCTCGAAAAGGCGGCATCGAAGGCGGCCTTGGCCGGTGAGCCGGCGGCGTTGAAATCGTCGATCGGCTTGACGTCGGTGTTGGTGCCGGCAAACAGATATTCGCCGTTGACGCTGGTGTTCAGGATACCCGTCATCTGCTGCAGCGCCGAGGCGCTGGCAGTCTGCAGGATGCTGGTCGAGGAGTCGCCCGACACGCCGCTGGTCAGGGCCGACAGGAAGCTCTGCGCGGCATCGGAAATCTGGCCGAGCGAATCCTGGGTCGATGTCAGGCGGGCCGAGACGAGCGCGTTGGAATCGACGATGCCGTTCAGCCGGTCGAGATCGCGCTGGAAGGTGACGGCCTGGGTCGTCCGGCTGCCAAGCGCCAGGCCGACATCGGCGACGGTGCCGGTCTGCGATTCCTTGGTCGCCTTGACGAGGTCGGCCTGCATCTTCGCCTGCTGGTAACGCAGGGCGTTGGAGATGGCAGCTGAGGAAACGCCTGTCGCTTTCATGGATTATCCTACCGCGGCCATCAGGGAGTCCAGCATGTCGCTGACCGTCTTCATCATATGCGCCGAGGCCTGATAGGTGTGCTCGAGGTCGAGGAGCAGGGACATCTCCTGGTCGACATTGACCCCGGTGTCGTTGGACAGCGCCTCGGCCGTGCGCGCGGCCAGCGCCTGCTTGCTGTCGGCATTGGTCGAGGCCTGCTGGCGCACGCCTTCGAACCAGCCGATGGCATTGGCCGCGTAGTCGGAGACGCTCGAGCTGACGGTGATGCCGGCCGAGCTGTCGAAGGCCATCGGCTGATCGAGCTTGTTGCCGTAGCTGATCAGCAGGTCCGAATAGGATGCGCCGCCGGTGTTGACGACATAGGCCGCGCCATTGGCGCCACCGTCGCGCAACAGCGCGGGATTGCCGCCGGCGCTCGGATCAAAGGCGGCGTTGACGCTGATCGTGCCGGCAAGGCCGTCGATCAAGGTGCCGGCGGCCGGAATTGCCGGGGCGCCCGACCATGTGAACAGGCCCGCGGCATTGGGCTGCGACGACGAGGTTTCGGCAAATGCAGTGACAAGACCACGCGCGATCTCGTCGAGCTGGCTCTGCATGGTCGAAGCGACGCCGTCGCGCAGCTTCAAGAGGCCCGCAATCTTGCCGTCGGCGGTGGTGTCCCCGGTGCCCGCCGAGACCGGCACGTTGTCGATATAGATGGTGTTGCCGGGCGTGCCGGCCGTATAACCGGCCGACGGCGTGAAGGTCACCGAGCGCGGCACGGTCTCGAACAGCGTCGTGCCGTCCTTGGTGGTGATGACCATGTCGTTGTCGCCGCGGGTGAAGGTCGAGACCGGAACGTATTCCGATATCTTCTTCAGGATCGCGTCGCGCTGATCGAGCGCGTCGGACACGTCGGTGCCGGAGCGAGTGCCCGAGATGACCGCCTTGTTGGCGTCCTGGAACTGGCTGAGCAGCGAGTTGAGATCGTTGACGGCGGTGGAGATCTGGCTGTCGGCCTGGGTGCGGAAGTCCTGGATCGCCTTGGTGCCGCTGTTGAGAGAGTTCACCACCTGCTTGGCGGCGTCGATGACGCTGGTGCCGAGGTTCTGGTTCGATGGCGTCGTGGCGTAAAGCTGCAGGGACTGCTGCAGGTTGGCGATTGCCGTCGAGGGGGACGATGCGTTGTCGACCCCGTTGACCGACAGATCGAGCTGATCCATGCCGTTGTAAAGCGCGCTCTGGCCGCTCCATGCCGACAGCGCCGAAAGGTTCTGGCGGAACAGGAGATCATTCGCGGCGCGTTGGATTTCCACCGCCCGGGCGCCGGGCGCCGTGCTGGTCACCACGGCGATGCGGCGTGTGTAGTCCGGGTTCGACGCGTCGGCCACATTGCGCGATACGACGCTGGTCTGCTTGGACGTGGCCAGGAGCGCCGATTGGGCAATGCTTAGTGCGGAGGAAAGCGACATGCTGATCTTTCACGGGCGGCGCCCGTCGTTTATCTCTTCAGGTTGACGAGGACGTCCATCAGGTCCGAGCCGGTCTGGAAGACCTTGGAATTGGCGGTGTAGCTGCGCTGCGCCGCAATCATGTTGGTCAGTTCCTCGGCGATATCGACGTTGGAGTTTTCAAGCGCCCCGGAGACGATGGAGCCGAGCTTGCCTTCATTGGCAAAGCCGATGTGGACGGCGCCGGAGTCGGTGCTCTGCACATAGACGTTGCCGGGCATTGCGGTGAGGTTGTCGGGGCTCTGAACGTCGGCCAGCGGGATCTTGTAAAGCGCTTTGGTCGAGCCGTCCTCGAACTGCGCGTAGATGATGCCGTCCTGGCCGATCTGGACCTTCTGGATGGAGCTCGGCGCGTTGCCGTTGACCTTGGCGTCGGCAACGGTGAAGCCCGTGCCGAGCTGCGTCAGCTGGGAGAGATCGAGGTCCAGCGTCGAGCCGCCCGGTACCGTGAACGAGACGCTGTCCGTCGCGCCGGTAAGCTTGCCTGTCGTGGTGTCGAAGGTGAGGTTGGCCGATCCCAGCGCGCCGCCCGTATAGGGGAAAGAGGTGCCCGCGGTCGCCTTCGACTGGTCGAAGACCGAGACCTGCCAGGTGCCGGCGCCGGTGTTGGTGAAGTAGACGTCGAGCAGCTTCTTGTTGCCGAGATTGTCATAGGCAACCAGCGAGGTTTTCGACGTGTATTCGGCGGTCGCGCTATTGCTGGACGGCAACGGGCCAGAGGGCGGCGTCGCGCCCGCCGGCAGATTGCCGGAGAACAGGCCCTCGGTGCTCGGCGTCGCTGTCATCTGCTGGTCGGAGATCTGCACCGGCACGAGGCCTTCGAAGCCGTTGGCGGTCGCGGCCGGGTCCCCATTGGCGTAGCTGTAGGCCATGAGCTGGTAACCCGCGGCATTGACCAACCGGCCTTGCGCGTCCGGAACGAAGGAGCCGGCGCGGGTGAGATAGGGCGTGCCGCCGGCATCCTGGACGACGAAGAAGCCGTCGCCGTTGACGGCAAGGTCGGACACCGAGGTGGTGTAGGTCATGACGCCTTGTGTGCCGACGGCCGAGCGGATCGTGGTGGTCACGCCACCGGAATTATAGGCGCCCCCGGTGCCGGGCATGATCAGTGTCGAGAACTCGGCCGAAGAGCGCTTGTAGCCCGTGGTGTCCGAGTTGGCGATGTTGTCGGCCACCGCGGAGAGGCGATTGGCCTGCGCGTTCATACCGGAAACGCCGGTCCGCATCATTCCGTAGAGGCTCATCGATACATCTCCGCAGTGCCTGGGTAGGAGGCCATAAAATTATGCCTCGTGTCTTGCGCGAGGCTGGTGCGGGATGTGCCTTGGGCGGCCATCAAAACACCAGCCGGTAGCCGAGGAACCTCTTGGAATCGATCGGGTCGTGGCCGAGCTTCTCACGCAGCTTCTTGCGCAGCTTCGAGATGTGACTCTCCACCACGTTCTCCTCGACCTCTTCGTCGAAGATGCCGTAGATGGCGTTGAAGACCTGGGTCTTGGTCACCCGCCGGCCGCGGTTGCTGGCCAGATATTCCAGGATGCGCCGCTCGCGCCGCGGCAGCGGCAGCGGCTCGCCGTTGATCTCCGGATCGCGGCCGTCCATGAAGATGCGCATCGACCCGACTTCGGTATAGGCGGCCTCTTCGGAGCCGCGGCGGCGAATGGCGGTGATGCGGGCGAGAATCTCACGGATGTGCACCGGCTTGCGGACGACGTCGTCGACGCCGCTTTCGAACAGCCGCAGCGTGTGTTCGAGCGAGTGATGTTCGCTGAGCGCGATCACCGGCGCGCCGGTGCGGTCGCGGATCTGGCGTGGCGATATCGCACCTTCGCGGCAGTCGCCGATGAGAAAGGCCCTGACCGATCTGAGATCGGTGTCGGCGGCGGAACTCACCCACTCGCCGAATTCGCCTGGTGCGAAGCCGGCAGTGGCCACCCCCTCGCGATCGAAAAGTGAAGAGTAGCCCTCTGTCACGAGCTCTCGCTCGTCAACGATCACGATCATCGGCCCGCCCTCCGAATCATTTCACTTGCCCCGTGCGGAAAGGGGTACCCGGCTCGACGAATCCTGAAAAACCATCATTTCTTGTAGCTATTTTCTTGGGAGTTTTTTTGGGAGCCGTAATAAAGCGGCTGCGCGGGTGTATTCGCGCCAACTGTTGGCGCACGAATATTGGCGCCGGCGGATAGGCTGGCGAAGGTCGGCTGGATCCGGAATTTGACAACTATTGATTGCAGAAAGTGCTGGCATTCGGCGTCCATTTGCCGAAGCCGGTGGCGACCATGTTGGCGATGACGCGGCAGACATAGACCTTCTGTGCCGGGTCGTTGTCGGGACCGGCATGGTAGCGAGCGACGGCCATCGACCAGGTCATATGCCGGGCATGCAGGCTCGCCAGGAAGCGCGCCGCGTAGTCGACATTCTGATGCGGGTCGAGCATGTCCTCGACGCTGCGGAAACGATCGCCGTGATAGCGATGGTTGATCTGCATGCAGCCCAGATCGATCAGCGTCTTGCCCTCGCGACGCGCGTCCTCGAATGCGGCGAGCGCTTCGCCGCGACTGCGAGGGAAAACAGCTTTTCCTTCTATATTCAGGGCATTAGGTTGAAGGCTGCCCCTCTTTCCGGTCTCGGTCAGGCCGACGGCGTAGAGGATCCCGGCAGGCACACCGTAGCGATCGGCGGCGCGCAGGATCTCCGGCTCGCAGGGATTGGCGGCGGCGACAGCGGTGCCGGCGCCGAAGCTAGATATAGATATCGTCGCCACCACCTTCGCGAGGAGGCGGAGCCGCGCGGCCGAATTCCTGTGCGCCATTGCCATCGTTCCTTCCCGGTTGCCGGCCGCCGCCCGCGCTGTTGCCGCCCGAGTTCCCGGGCTGGAACGAAGGCTGGTCGCGGCCTGTCGACATCGGCATGGCGCTGGTTGCGTCGGCGCGGCTGGCCGCATGCGCTGCTATCGAAGGTTGCAGGATGGTAACCTTGTCGACGTCGAAGCCGAGGCTGCGCATGGACTTGACGATGGCGTCGCTGTCGGCGGTGAGACGGCGATATGCCTCGTGTGTCTCGGGCTTCATCTCAATCGAAAGTTGCTCCCCCGAGAGCCGCAGGCTGGCGATGACCGATCCGAGCTCCGAAGGGTGGAGCTCGATCTTCAGAACATGTGTCGGAACGGCAACAGAATTGGTCGTCTGCAAGCCTGCCGAGGCGCTTGCGAAGGCCTGCTGGACGCCATTGTCGGAGGCAAGCGTTTCAACCAGCGCCGATGCCGTCTGGCCGATCGGGTTTTGCGCCGGCGCCGGGAAGCTCTGCTCGCTGACGACTTCCATGCGTGTGGCGGAAGAAGACGGCTTGGCCGGTGTCTGCTGCGTGGTCGATTGCGATAGCTGCGAGGCCTTGGAGGCGGAAGCCGGCCGCCAGCCTTGCGGCGGTACCGGGTTGTCGGCCTGCGGTTCATTCCCTTGCTTCGGCAAGATCCTGGTATCGCCGCGGCCCGGCATGTCGAGAGCCATGTCCGCCTTCACCGGCTTTTGCCCGAAGTCGGGCCCGGACGCTACAGCCGCCGTCGAACGAGCGGATCGCGACTGCGGCTCGGCGGAATCGTCGACCGCCGCGCGCTTGCCTGGGCGCAGCCGCGTTTCCAACGATGCTCCCTCGCCCGCGGCCTCTTCACCGTCGGCGGAACCCTTGCCGCCCGTGCCCGACGATTGCGCGAAATGTTTCATGTCGCTCAGCGCCATCAGCAACGGCAGGCGATCCTGCAGCGGCGCGGACTCGTCGGTTTGCACCGCGGAATCTTTGTCCGCCGTCAGCTTCGCCTGATCGTCCTGGGCGGTGGTCTTCCCGGACTTTCCCGTGGCTGCTTTCTGCGCCCCGGTTTTCCCCTGCGGATGCTGGTCCGGCTCCTGCTTGCCGGTATTGGCCGGCGAGCGCCTTGCCGGATGCGCGTCTGGTATCACCGGTCCGGTCGCGTGCTTGTCCTGTGGCCGATCGGTCTTCTCGGGCCCATGCACAAGGTCACCAAAATTCTGATCCTTGTCCTCGCCGCCGGTCGAGTGCTGCCGGGGCTGGGTCGAAGCAAAGCCCGGCAGGGTCTGGTTGACGCTGGTCATTTGGGGGCTGCTCCGAGTAACTGGTCGATCTGGTCTAGCTGACGGCGCGTGCTGGTCACCGCCGCATCGATTGGGTCTTGCGCATCGGGCGTCGCCGGCGCCGATGCCTGCACCACCGGCGCGGCGTCAATCGGTGCCGGAGTGGACGCCGGCGTTTCGGCCGATGCTTGCGCCGGTTGCGGGACAGCGGGCGGCGAGGGCGTGTCTTTCGCCTGATCGCTTGCAGCGACCGGCGGATCGCTCGCCGCGACCGCTGGCTGGTCGGGCATCGCTCCTTCCACCGGCGGCAAGTCCGCATTGGCCGGATCGGCCGAGGCCTCCGTCGCTGATTTCGCCTCGTCACTTTTCACAACGGTTGCCGGCTTAGGTCCGGCATTGGCGGCCGCTTTCACCGGCGCCATCACTTCGCCCGCGACAGCTTGCGCGGCGTCGAGCAGGTCGCGGTCGCTTTGCGAAAGCTTGCCGCGGTCGATCTTGCCCAACTTGGCGCGTGCTTCATCGACATTGGCCGATGTCATGGTGGAGAGGCTCGAATAGAGCTGGGTGCGCGGGTCGTCCCGGTTGCCGTTGCCGTTGCGGCCCAGTTCGGCCTTGGCCGAGGCGAAAGCCGAGAGCTCCGTCATCCCGTCGATCGCGGCACGGCGCGCGATGCGCAGGTAGATCACTTTCTCGCGCTCGGGATCCATCATCGAGGTGATGTCGGCTATCTTGTCCTGGCTGATCGCCATGTGCAGCGTGATGACGCCGGAAACAAACGCATCGGCGAACTGGCTGGCGTAGGGCGAATAAAGAAAGGACGCGACATACTGGGTCGAAGCCAGCGCGAAACGGGCGGCGTCGCCCTGCGCGGCCGCGATGCCCACGGAGCGGCGAAGCGCAGCCTCCTCGACCAGCGTGCCGGGGCTGAGCAGGCGCGCTTCGTCGAGCAGCGCAAGCGCTGCCGACGGGTCGTCGGTCGCAAGCAGCGAGCCCTCGACCAGCGCCAGGAAGGCGCCGAGATCGGCGGGCACGCTCATCGGATCGATCGGCTTCAGCATTTCGATCGCCTGGGCCGGCTGGCCGCTCAGATAGGCGACGACGCCTTTGGCGATGGCCAGGCTTTGCGGGTCGGTTCCCGCGCGCGAAGCTGCCGCCGCGACCGTCACCGGATTGCCGCCGCTCATCCCATAGACGAGCAAGGCGCGGAAGTTCTTCGGCTCCTTGAAATCCTCGGCGTTCGCGCCGCGCATCCGGGCGTCGATCATTTCGAGGAGTTTTGCCTGCATCGGCAGCGCGGCGTGATCGCCGCCGGCAATGCGATCCTGGACCAGTTGCAGCGAACGCACCAGTTGATAGGGCTGCAGCGCATCCTGCGCGAAAGCCGCCGGTGACGACCCCGCGGCGAACAGCAGCAGCGCTATCGCGCCGCCGATGACGGTCCTGGCCCTCATCCGCCGGCCGCCATCAGGATTTCGATGCGCCGGTTCGCGGCAGCCATCGGATCGGAGGCGATCCTGGGCTGTCGGTCGGCGAAGCCCGCGACCTCGGTGATGCGGCTTTCGTCGACGCCGCCGCGCACCAGCATATAGTAGGCCGAATGGGCGCGCGCGGTGGACAGCCGCCAGTTGTCGTAAGTGTCGCTGCGGAACGGCCGCGCATCGGTGTGGCCGCTGATTGTGATGGTGCCCTTCTTCTCGTTGATGATGTGGCCGATCTTTTCCATCGCCCGCACCAGCTCGCGGCGTGGCATGGCCGAGCCGATCTCGAACATGCCGAAGTCGAGTTGGTCGGTGATCGAAATGACGACACCCTTGTCGGTGGCCTCGACCGAGACGCCGTCGGCGAGCTTTTCGCCCGGCAGGAATGCCTTGGCGAGTTCCTTCTTGATATCCGCCGCTTCCTGAAGAGCGGCTTTGCTCGGCGCCTTGTCACCTTTATCGGCGGCCTGCTCGGATTCGGTCTTTTCCGCCTTGGCCGCTTCAGCCTTGGTGTCGGTGTCCGCAATCTCGCGCTTGTCGGCGTCGGCTTTCTCGCTCTTCTTCCCTTCGCTCGACGGCTTTCCGGCCTTGCCTTGCGCGGCTTTCTGTATGCCCTTGGCGTCGGTGCCTTCCGGGGCGGCCAGCGGTTCCAGCCGCGCGGCCGTCAGCGGAGGGGCGGCCGGAACGGCCTTCACCTTCGGCACCGCGGCGGCGGCGACCTTGTCGCCGGGCTTGACCGGATCGCCATCGAACTTGGCGCGCTCGGCTGTTGCCTCGGCGTCGGGCGCCGCCACCTGCTGCGACCAGAAATCCGGCGCGAATGGATCGCGATAGGATTCGCCGCCGGAGGCGCCGGTTGCCGGACCGGCCGTCTGGGCGCCGCCTTCACCCTTGGCGCTGACGTTCTGCATCACGCCCGTATCGGCGGCGATCTCCGCCAGCACGGCATAGGGATCGGCGAACAGCTTCTCATCGGAGAGCTGGGCATCCTGCGCCCCGTCCTTCGTCTGCCGGCGCTCAGAGGAACCGGCGCCGCCCTTGCCATTATCGCCCGCCTTGGTCGCGCCCTGCTGCGGGTTGTCCGCGGTCAGCCCGACCTTGCTGGGGCCGTCGCCGAGGTCCTCCAGGCCCTTGCGGCTGGAATTGCGGTCGATCAGCTCGACCGGATTGAAATAGCTGGCGACGGCTGCCTTGGTCTGCTCGTTGGCGGCGTTGATCAGCCACATGACGAGGAAGAAGCACATCATCGCCGTCATGAAGTCGGCGAAGGCGATCTTCCACACGCCACCATGGTGAGCGTCGTCGTGGCCGTCGTGATTGCGCTTGACGATGATGATCTCGTGCCGGTGGTCGGCATGGTCCACGGCGCTCATGACAGGACCTCCGACAAGGACGCCGACCATTCGGCGATACGCGTTTCGAACACCGTTTCGTCGATGGTGACGGTCAGGTCGAAGCCCGGAGCCTCGGTGAAGTCGAGATTGGCGGCGCGCGATCCGAGCGCCGCCCGCAGCGGCTCGAACAGCGAGAGCGGCCCCCGGACGCCGATGCGCACGGCCTCGCTGTCGGCGACCGCTGCACCGATGGCGCGGGAAAGGGCGGCGAGCGAGCGCTGCTGCAGGTCGTCGCTGAGAAGGCCGCCGACGATGCGCGCGACGGTCGCGCCGGCAAGCTCGGCAACGCGCTGCTCCATGGCTTCGATGCGCGTGGCGACGGCGGCGCCGAGATCGCCGCCGAAGCTTTCAAGGAATGTTTTCGCCGCATCGTCGCTGGCCTGACGCTCGGCGTCGAGCGCAGCCTGATGGGAGAGTGCAAGGCGTGCCTCGAGCGCCGCCTCCGCATCGGCAACCGCCTCGGCGATCAGCGCGCCGATGTCGGCCTGCGGCGCCGGCACGGCGGCAGGCATATGCTCGGCGGCGCGTGCGGACGGCGGCTGGCTGGCACGCGGGGTCCGCGAACCAAAATCGGGCAGGAGGTCGAAGAGCGCCGAGGCCATGGCCTAACCCACGGCCTCTGGGGCGGCTGCCCATTTGCGCAGGATCTGCGCGGTGCGCTCCTCGTTGAGGTCGACCATGCGGGCAAGCCGCTCCTGCGGCGCCGGCCGGATTTTCTGGCGCAGGTCATCGAGCGGCGTCGCGCCGGCGCGCGTACCGGCCGGGGTCTCGGCGGTGATCGCGGCGACCGGCGCGTCGGGCGTCGGCAAGGAACGCTGCACGTCGTCGAAGCTCGGGCCGGCAATGGCCGCAGGGTTCGCCGACGCCGTCAGCGCGGCGGCCATCGGCTTCAGGCCGAAGAACGCCACCAGGAAAACGACGACGATGAAGGCGCCGGCATTGATCAGGGTGCCTGTATAGGTACCGATCGAGGCGAGGATGCCGGGCTGATCGATCGGCTCACCGTCGAGGCCGTTGATGAACTCGACCGCCGAAACGTCGATGACGTCGCCGCGCTTGTCGTCGAAGCCGGTCGCCGAGGCCACCATCTTCTGGATATCGGCGACGCGCTTGGCGATCTGCTCCGGGGTAGCGTCCTTGCCGAGGATGGTCTTCAGGCGATCCTGGTTGACGACGACCGCGATCGACATCTTGTTGACCGTGTAGCCGTTGGAGACAGTGGCGATCTTCTTCGAGTTGATCTCGTAGTTGGTGATCTCTTCCTTGCGGTCGTTCTGCGAGGTGGATTGCGGTCCCTCCGTGCTGGTGGTCTGCGTCTCGGGCAGGTTCTGCTCGACGCTGGTCGGGGTCGAGGCCTGTTTCTGGTTGCTGGCCTCGTTGGTCTTCACCGACTGCACCGAACGCTCGACGCGCGAGTTCGGATCGAAGATCGTTTCCTCGGTCTGGCGCGTGTCGGTGTTGACGTCGGCCTTGACGCTGGCGCGGAAATTGTCCGGACCGAGATAAGGGGTGAGCGCGCGGCGGATGTTGTCGCCGATCTGCGCCTCGACCGTCTGCTCGACGCCGAGCGTGCGCGCCGCACTCGTGTTGGACGGATCGTCGCCGGCGGCCAAAAGGTTGCCGTTGGAATCGAGCACCGTGACCTTGTCGGCCGAGAGGCCGGGAACAGCCGCGGCGACGAGGTGGCGGATCGACATGGCGCTCTTCTCGGCATCGTTGCCGGCATAGCGGATGACCACCGAGGCGGAGGGCTGCTGCTCGTCGCGACGGAAATTGGCGCGCTCGGACATGACGATGTGGACGCGCGCCGCCTTGACGCCGGAAATCGACTGGATGGTGCGCGCGATCTCGCCTTCCAGCGCGCGCACGCGGGTGATCTGCTGCATGAAGGAGGTAAGGCCGAGCGAGCCGACATTGTCGAACAGCTCGTAGCCGGCGTTGGCGCTGGTCGGCAGTCCCTTCTCGGCAAGCAGCATGCGCGCCTGCGCGGTGGTGCCGGCCGGCACCAGCACGGAGGTCCCGTCGGAGCCGACATCGAAACCGATGCCGGCATCGGCCAGCACCAGGCCGATCTGGTTGACGTCGGAACGCTCGAGGCCGACATAGAGCGTTTCATAGGCCGGTCGGTTAAGATAGACGGACGCGATGCCGATGACGGCCATGACCAGGGCCGCGATGCCGCCCATGAGCGCCAGACGCCTGACGCCGAAGCTCTTCAAATTCGCGATGATGCTCTGGATCTGTTCCGGCACGTTTCAACCGCTCCCAGCATGACTGTCCGCCGGAAGACTAGACCGCGAAGCTTGTGCGAGGATGATAGGCGTGCCGCCGAAGAGCCCGCAAAGCGTCGAACCGGCGTCTTATCGAGCAACGAAAAAGGCCGCGCCTCAGGCGCGGCCTTTTTCTGGTGGGAGTAATCCCGCGGCTTAGCCGTTCTTGAACAGCTGCAGGATCGACTGCGAGGAGCTGTTGGCGATCGACAGGGACTGGATGCCGAGCTGCTGCTGAACCTGCAGGGCCTGGAGGCGAGTCGATTCCTTGTTCATGTCGGCATCGACGAGCTGGCCGACGCCGCGATCGATGGAGTCCATCAGGCTCTGCGTGAAGGTCTTCTGCAGGTCGATCGAGCTCTTGGCGGCGCCGAGCACGGTGGCGGCGTCAGTAAGCTGACTCATGACGTTGTCGATCTTGGTGACCATCTGCGTGATGATGTCGTCGGTCACGCCCGTTGCCGTGATGTCGAGATTGAAGGCGGAGACGTTGTCGATCTTGACGGGCGTGCCGGTCACAGCGCCCTGGCCCGCGGTGTTGGCGGCGATGTCGGTGGCGCCGCCGGCGATCGAGGCCGCATAGGCGGCGTCATATGCCGACTGGTCCGCGGCGGTGGAATAGATCGAAGTCTGGCGATCGAGGATGCCCTGATTCTTGACGGCGGTGGAGAGGCCGGAATCGAACAGCTTGGTGCTCTCGATATCGATGTCGATGGTGCCGAGAGAGATGGCGCCGGACGAGGAGCGATTGAACGAAGAGACGATCTTGGCGTCAGGCTGGACGCCGTCATTGGCGGCCGCGACCTGCGTCGACGTCACCGAAAGATAATTAGAGCCCGAGAAGGTGGCGGCGTCGGCGAAGGATTTCATCTGCGCCTGCAGCGTGGTGATTTCGGTCTGCGTCTTGGCCTTGTTGGCACCCGACTGGCCGACGGCCGACAAAAGCTTGGTCTTGATCTGGCCGATCGTCGAAAGGACGTTGTTCATGCCGGTATAGGCGGTGTCGACCTTCGAGGCGCCAAGCCCGAGCGCGTCCTGCACGGTCGACAGCGCCGAGTTGTCGGAGCGCATGGTGGTGGCGATCGACCAGTAGGCGGCGTTATCGGAGGCCTCGGAGACCCGGTAGCCGGTCGAGATCCGGGCCTGCGTCTGCTCGAGCGATTTGTTGGTGGCGTTGAGGCTTTGAAGTGCAGTCAACGCCGCAGCGTTCGTCATGATGCTCGCCAAGAAACTCGCTCCTTCTCAAAAGCCGGCATGCCACACAGGCCGGGTCTCGACCTGCCCATCGGTTGCGGTCGTGCCGGTCGGGCCGACTCGACAACCTGTCGTAAGTCGTTGGTTAACCATATCTAGCGCGATATGGTTAATGGCCTGTTAAAAGTAGGCTTTCGAGAAGTTAAGAAACGAGGGTTGCGCGGGCCTTGAGCAAACGAAAATCGGGCCGCGCTTTTGGCGCGGCCCGATGCTTTAGCCTGGTCAGTATAGAGCGATCAGCCGCGGAAGAGCGACAGGATCGACTGCGACGAACCGTTGGCGATCGACAGCGCCTGGACGCCGAGCTGCTGCTGGACCTGCAGCGCCTGGAGGCGGGTCGATTCCTTGTTCATGTCGGCATCGACAAGCTGGCCGACGCCGCGGTCGATGGAGTCCATCAGGCTCGAGGTGAAGGTCTTCTGCAGGTCGATCGAGCTCTTGGCGGCGCCGAGCTTGGTGGCGGCGTTCGTCATGTCTTTGAGCGCAGCGTCGACAACCTTCATCATATCCGCGATCTGGGTATCGCTGGCAGCGGTGGTGCCGGAGAAGATCTTCATGGTGGCGACCGAATAGGTGTCGCCCGCCGCCGATGCTGCACCCAGGGTCGGGTTTTGCACGGTGGTGGTGACAGCGCCGGACGCGCCGACGCGGTCGGCGTCGAGAATACCCTTCGACACACCCGCCGCGGTGCCAGCCTCGTAGAGCTTGATGCTTTCCACGTTGACATCGATCGTCGAGATCGAAACCGAGCCGCTGGCGTCGCGGTTGAAGGCCGAAACGATCTTGACGTCGGCTGCGCTGGTGGCGGTGGCGCCGCTGTTGACCGACAGCATGTTGGTGCCGGAGAAGGTGGCGCCGTCGGCATAGGCCTTCAACTGGTTCTGAAGAGCGGCGATTTCGACCTGCGTCTTTTCCTTCGAAGCATCGGTCTGGCCGTAGGAAGCGGTCAGCTTCTGCTGGATCTGGTTGATGGTCGAGATCGCGCTGTCCATGCCGGTGTAGGCGGTGTCGACCTTCGAGGCGCCGAGGCCGAGAGCGTCCGAGACGGTGGACATGGCCTGGTTGTCGGAGCGCATCGTGGTGGCGATCGACCAGTAAGCGGCGTTGTCGGAAGCCTGCGAGACGCGATAACCCGTCGAGATGCGGGACTGGGTGGTGTCGAGGTTCTTCTGGGTGGCGTTCAAGCTCTGCAGAGCGGTCAACGCCGAGGCGTTGGTCATGATACTGGCCATGGTACACGTACCTTGTTTTTACACGGATTTTTTTGACATACCGGCATGTCCGGTATGACGGTGCGGCATCATGCCAATGATCTGTGAACCCGATCACCCGCCATCTGCAGGCGACTATGGCGGCAAGTTGCTACCAAAGAGCTAAATCGGACGGTTAATCGAAAATATATTGCGTAAAATTCGAGTGGAACGGGCGCCGTTTCGGCACCCGCGCCGGGTGCGTCAAGTGAAGGATCGCACCAGGCTGCCGACCAGAAGGTTCCAGCCATCGATCAGCACGAAGAACAGGATCTTGAACGGCAGCGATACCACCGTTGGCGGCAGCATCATCATGCCCATGGCCATGGTGACGGTGGCGACGATGAGGTCGATGACGAGGAAGGGCAGGACGATGAGGAAGCCGATCTCGAAGCCGCGCCGGATCTCCGAGATCATGAAGGCCGGCACCAGGATGCGCAGGTCGACGCTCTCGCGCGAGACGGTTTGGCCGCGTTCGCGGGCGAGGTCGGCGAAGAGATCGAAGTCCTTGTCGCGCACATTGTGCAGCATGAAGTCGCGGAACGGGCCGGAAATCTTCTCGAACGCCTCGGCCTGCGTGATCTGGTTGTCCATCAGCGGCTTGACGCCGGTGTTCCAGGCCTGGTCGAAGGTCGGCGCCATGACATAGAAAGTCATGAACAACGAGAGCGAGATCAGGATCAGGTTGGCCGGCGTCGATTGCAGGCCGATGCCGGCGCGCAGGATCGAGAAGGCGATGACGAAGCGGGTGAAGCTCGTCACCATGATCAAGAGGCCCGGCGCCACCGAAAGCACGGTGAGCAGGCCGAACATCTGAATCAGATAGCCGACGGTCGTACCGTCGGCCTTGCCGATGCCGCTAAGATCGAGCTGCTGGGCCGCGGCGACGGAAGTGGTGACGACGATGAGCGCGGTGGCTATGAGGAACTTTCTCATTCGAGCAGCATCGTCCTGACGAGAACCTGTTTGACGTGGCCGCCGCTGCGCAGCGCCGCGCGCTCCTCGAGATCGGCCTTGAGATGCTGGTAGCCGCTGGCGCCTTCGATCTGGTGCAGCTTGAGCGTGCGCACATAGGCGAGCAGGTCCTGGTGGATCTGCTCGGCCATTTCCGTCGGCTGGGGAGCATCGTAGAGCAGCGACGCCTCCAGCCGGATCCAGACGTCCGACGGCGAGGCGAGATTGGTGGTGATCGGCGCCAGTTGAACCAGCGCCGGCCCGGCGGCCGCCTTGCCGCCTTCGGCGGGTTTCTCCGCGGTGCCGGCGTTTTCCGGCGCCGCGGGCACCGGTGCCGGCGTTTCGCCTTGCTTGAGATAGCCGCCGGAAAGCCAGCCCATGCCGACCGCCGCGCCCGTTATGACCAACAGCATGGCGAGCTGGATCGCCAGGGAAGGTCCCTTCTTGGGCTGGACCTGTTCGATGTTCGCCACGGCAGCGCTTCCCCCGGCCCTAGAAAGGAAGAACCTGGTCGAGGACCTGCTGGCCATAGGCCGGCTGCTGGACCTCGCTCACACGGCCTCGGCCGCCATAGGAAATGCGCGCTTCGGCGATGCGCTCGTAGGGGATGGTGTTCTCCGCGCCGATGTCGGACGGACGAACCATGCCGGCGATGGTCAGCACCCGAAGTTCGTAGTTGACGCGGACCTCCTGCGAGCCCCTGATCATCAGATTGCCGTTGGGCAGCACCTCGGTAACGACGGCGGCGACGTTGAGGGCGATGTCCTCCGAGCGCTTGATCTCGCCGTCGGCATTGGTCTCGGTGCTGGAGCTCAGGCCGGCGTCGCCCTTGCCGCTGGTGCTTGCACTTTCCCAGCCGAGATTGACGTCGTAGCCGAGCTTGCGCGCGGCGGTGCGGCTGCGGTCGTTCTGGTTCTTGAAATTGGCCCTGTCGTTGAGCTTGATGTTGACGGTAAGGATGTCGCCGGCGCGCAGCGCGCGCGGATCGGTGAAGAGCCGGCTCTGGCGATCGTCCCACAGCGAGAATTTCTTCGGCCGCGAGGCAGGCGGCTCGGGATAGCTGTAGGGGCCGGAACCGCCCTCACCGATGCCGGAACCGACCGGCGACAGAGCGGGCTCCCGGCCAATCTCCTTGAAATTGGTGCCGCAGCCGGACAATGCCGCAACCGCGACGAAAACAAAGAATTTCAACTTCATGACGGATCAACCCTTCGCGCCGCGCTGGCCATGATGCCGGTGAGCGTCGCCGCCGCCTTCTGGTCCATTTCGTTCAAGATGACGCCGGCCTTGCGCGAATCGAGCTTCATCAGGATGGCTGCCGCGAGCTCGGCATTGACCATCGCCAGCCGTTCGGCGGCAGCGTCGGGCTTCATGCCGGCATAGATCTTGACGACGCCGTCCTCGGCGCGCGCCAGGAACACTTCGCGGCGCTTCAACCATTCTTCGTACTCGGCCCGCTTTGCCTCGAGCGCTTTCATGCGCTCGTCGATGCCGGCCTGCAGCTGCTTCAATTCCTCGGCCTGAAGCGCGTAGCGGCGGTCGCGCGCGGCGTCCGCGATGTTGGAGCAGAAGCGCTGGACCTCGCTTTCGTCAGGCGCCTTGCCGGCCGCGAGCGCAGCCGGCCGAAGCGGCGCGCTTTCGTGTGTGAGCTGGGCCGGCTGAACCGGCGCCTGACCGCCCGGCAACACCTGTCGTACCTCGTCCGCATGGGCGGCGGTCCCGCCAAGCAGAGCAACCATTGCTCCGATGGCGCAGAAGCTCAGGTGACGGCGGGGTGTTTGGGAGGAAAGTGCGGTCATCGGCGTGCCTATTGGAGAACCAGGTCGGCCTGCAGGGCGCCGGCCGATTTGATGCCTTGCAGGATGGCGATGATGCCGTCGGGCTTCACGCCGAGGCGATTGAGACCGGAAACGAGCGTTTCGAGGTTGGGACCGTCGAGCACGGCGACGCGCGCGTCGGGCCGGCTTGCCTCGATGGCGGTAAAAGGCTCGACCGCGGTCTCGCCTCTGGAGAAGGGTTCCGGCTGGACCACCTTCGGCGCTTCGGTGATGCGCACCGTAAGCGTGCCATGGCTGATCGCCACGCGCGAGATCCTGACATTGCTGCCGATGACGATGGTGCCGGTGCGTTCGTCGATGACGACGCGGGCAGGGGCGTCGGATTCGACGACCAGATTTTCGATCTCGGCATAAAAACGCGCGGCGGAGACATTCTTCGGCCGCCTGATCTGCACCGTGCGGGCGTCGCGTTCGGCGGCGACCCGCATGCCGAAGCGCTGCGAGGTGTAATCGTTGATGGCGTCGGCGATGCGGATGGCGGTGGAGAAATCGGGATTGCGCAATTGCAGCGTCAACACGCCCTGGTCGTCGAATTCGGCCGGCACCGAACGCTCGACGATGGCGCCGTTCGGCACGCGGCCGGCGGTCGGCACGCCTTGAGTCAACTGCTCGGCCTGGCCCTGGGCGGTGAAGCCGCCTACGATCACCGAGCCCTGTCCGACGGCATAGATCTCGCCATCGGCTGCCTTCAGCGGCGTCATCACCAGCGTGCCGCCGGCGAGCGAGGTGGCGTCGCCCATCGAAGAGACGTCGATGTCGATGCGGCTGCCCGACTGGACGAAGGGCGGCATGTTGGCGGTGACGATGACGGCGGCCACGTTCTTGGCGCGCGCGCTGCCGCCTTCGGTGGCGATGCCGAGATTTTCCAGCATGGCGCGGATCGACTGTTCGGTGAAGGGCGAGTTGCGCAGGCTGTCGCCGGTTCCGGCGAGGCCGATGACCAGGCCATAGCCGACGAGCTGGTTATCGCGCGCGCTTTGCAGCTGGGCGATGTCCTTGATGCGCGCCGCGACCTGGCCGGGCGGCAGCGTGCTCGGCCCGGTGGAGACTCGGAACATGCGCTGGGTGGTGGCCGGATCGTATTCCGGATCGTCGTAGACGCCGCCGTTTTTCTGCGCCAGCTCGCGCTTGGCCTTGGGCGTAAGACCGTCCGCCAATGCCGGCTGAAGGCCGATGGCCGCGCTCAGCAGGAGGACAAGCACCCGCATCACGAAGCGCCGACCTGGATGGTGCCGTCGGCCATCACCGTGCCCGAGATGATCTTGCCGCTGTCGACGTTGCGGATCTTGATCTGGTCGCCGGCAGCACCTGGCTGCAGCGTGACGCCGGCGGCCGAAATGGTGAGGGCGCCGGCGGTGAAATAGACCTGCACGGAAGCGCCCTGCTCGACCAGCCAGGCGTCGCGGATGGCGCTGACCGGAATATACCGGCCGGGCAGAAGCGTGCGCTTGGCGACCTTGCCCTGGAGTTCCTCGGAGCGCGTCGCCATGCCGTCCGGCTTGTGCTTGCCGGGGATGAGCGTCACCTGCTTGAGCGAGGCGGGCTCGATGGTCTCGCCGGGATAGATGACCCGGTTGGGGATCAGCACGGCCTCGCCGACGGCCTGGCCGGCGGCGATCTGGTTCGCCGACCGGCCGGTCGCATCCTGCGCGAAAGCCGGCATGCCGGTGGCCACCAGGGCGGTGGCCAGCGCGGCGCGACGGAGTGCGGAGGAGATCGGCCCGGCCATCATCCGTTACCTAATGTTCTTGGAGACCACCGAGGCCATGTCGTCGGCGGCCTGGATGACCTTGGAATTCATTTCGTAGGCGCGCTGGGCAGAGATCAGCTCGGTGATTTCCTTGACTGGATCGACGTTGGAAGACTCGAGATAACCCTGCTGGATCGTGGCGAAGCCCGGATCGCCGGGAACGCCGACATTGGCCGGGCCGGAGGCAGCCGTTTCCTGGAAAAGGTTGTCGCCGAGCGGCGCCAGGCCCGCCTCATTGGCGAAGTTGACGATCTGAAGCTGGCCAAGCAGCTGCAAATTGGTCTGGCCGTCGATGCGGGCAAAGACCTGGCCGGTCTTGTTGACGATCACCTCGATGGCGTCGGTCGGCACGGTGATGGCGGGGATGACGTTGGCGCCGTCGGCGGTCACGAGCTGCCCGGTGGCATTGGTGTTGAAGGCGCCGGCGCGGGTATAGAGCGTGCCGCCGTCGGCACCCTCGATCTGGAACCAGCCTCTGCCGGTCAATGCCAGGTCGAAGCTGTTGCCGGTGCTGGCCAATTCACCTTGCGTGTGGACGTTGCGCACCGCCGTCGTCTTGACGCCAAGACCGATCGAGACGCCTTCCGGCACCAGCGAGGTATTGGAGCGGTTGGGCACGCCCTGCGTGCGGTCGACCTGGTAGAGCAGGTCGGAGAATTCGGCCCGCGCCCGCTTGTAGCCGGTGGTGTTGATGTTGGCGATGTTGTTGGCGATGACTTCCAGGTTGGTCTGCTGGGCGTTCATGCCTGTGGCGGCGATGGCAAGGGCTTTCATGACGCGCTCCTAGATACTCATGCGACTGATTTCGAGATAGGCCGAGACGACCTTGTCGCGGATCGCGATGGTGGTCTGCAGCGCCTGCTGGGCGCTCAGCACAGCATCGACGACCTGGCGCGTGTCGGCATCGCCCTTGAGCGCCTGTATCGACATCTGCTCTGCGCCCTGCAGCGTGTTGACGGTCTTCGTCGCCGCCTGGCCGAGGACTTCGGCGAAGGTGCTGCCGACGCTTTCGCCGGCCTGCGTTCCGACACCGCCCCGCAGCAGACCCGGTGAAGCCTGTTCCGCTCCATCGACCGCCGTTTTGAATTGTATTGCCCCGATACCGCCGATCATTACTGGTTCCTCATCAGGTCGATGGTCATGGAAATCAGATCGCGAGCCTGCTTGATGACCTGCAGGTTGGCTTCGTAGGAGCGGTTCGCCTCGCTCATGTCGGCCATTTCGACCAACGTGTTGACGTTGGGCATCTTGACGTACCCTTTGTTGTCGGCGGCTTCGTTGCCGGGCTGGAATTCGATCGGGAAGTCCGAAGGATCGCGGGAGATCGCGCTGACTTCCACCAGCGAGCCGCCGGTTGCGCGGTCGACCTCGGACTGAAAGGTGATCGTCTTGCGACGATAGGGCTCGGCGCCCGGCGTGCTGCCGGTCGATTGGGCGTTGGCTAGGTTTTCCGAGACCACGCGCAGGCGCTCCGACTGGGCGCCAAGACCGGAAGCCGCGACTTTGAGGGCTGCAGTCAGCGCATCCATGATCAGCTCTTCACCACCATCGTCATCATCGAATGGAAGGCCTTGACGATCGCCGTGTTGAGCTCGAAGGAGCGGCGGACCTCGCCGGCCTTCATCAGCTCCTGCTCGAGGACCACGGTGTTCTTCGACGGCATGATCGCGCCGTCAGCGTCTTCCGGCCTGACGTTGAAGCCGGCATGGGCCGTTTCGGCGCCAAGGTGGCCAGCCTGCGTGGCGGCAAGCGTCACCGCGGTGCGGTCGAGGACCTTTTCGAAGGGCTCGACGTCATTGGCCGTGTAGCCCGGCGTGTTGGCATTGGCGATATTCGAGGCAATCGCCGACTGGCGCACGGCCAGCCATTGCGATTGCCGCGTGGCAAGATCGAAAAGATTTACGGGTTCCATGGGAATCTCCCGGGCAAGTACGCACAAGACTAGGCGGCCAGTCTTGCGCGGACCTTGCGCGGGACGAGCTGTAAGGCCCGGGTTCTTACTTGGAGAGCTGGATCACCTTGTCGGTGCTGGTGACGATCACCCACTTGCCGCCGCGCTGCTCGATCGAGGCGACGCGGCTGGAATCGGGCAGGACAGAGCCGCGCTGGACGATCCACAGACCGGCATCGTCCTCGATCATGGCGCGGTCGTTGGCGACATGCACCATCTTGAATTCCGAGGCGGCGGCCGGGAAGGGCTGATCGCCGGGCGGCGGCGCGAGGTCGTCCTGCACCGTTCCGGTGGCGAACAGGTCGATATCGGCATTGGGAACGTCCTTGGCCGTCAGCGGCCCGCTGCGTTCGGCCACGACGCCACCGCCGGCGCGTCCGGAATTGCCGCCGCTGCCGCCGAACTTGATCGCCTGAACGCCGAACTGCTCCTGGTTGAAGAAGATATACCAGGGGAACAGCGCGCAGATCAGGCCGAGCGTGATGCCGAGCGCGGCAATGACGAAATCGCTGCGGCGGTCGGCGCTCTTGTCGGTGAGGCGCGGGAACTGGGCTTTCGGCGGCTCGGGCCATTCGGCGCGGGGAAAAAGGCCGTCGAGCAACGAATCGCGGCTGGCTTGTGCAACGTCGGCGGTACTTGTGGCGGATGTCCGCGGCGGACGCGGCCTGTCGGCTTTGGTCAGAAGCGCCGTTGCTTTCTCAGCCTTGGCGCGCGCGGCCTTGTCCTTGGCAGGTCTTGCCGCGTCTGCCTCGGCTCTTTCCGCCGCCTCGGCCTCTGCAAGCATGTCGCGCAGCATGCGCTCGGTGTATTGGAGATCAGTCTCCTTGATCGCCATTCAGCTTCCCCTTGAGATGGCGGGCGAGGTCGGCGAACGGATCGGCCGATGCGCGGTCCCTCGGCGACTGCGTGAGCGCCTCGTAAATCAGCGGCACCTGGCGCACCGCGTTGTCGAGCTCGGCATCGGCGCCGCTCTGGTAAGCGCCCAGCAGACGGATGTCGCGTGTATCCTCGAAGCGCGCGATCATCGATTTCAGCCTTGTCACCAGCATGCGCTGCTCGGCGCTCCAGGCCTTGTCGGCAAGGCGCGAGATCGACGACAGCGGATTGACCGGCGGATAACGACCCTGCTCGGCGAGCGCGCGGTCGAGCACGACATGGCCGTCGAGGATGCCGCGCACCGAGTCGGCGACCGGATCATTGTGGTCGTCGCCGTCGACCAGCACGGAAATGATGGCGGTGATCGAACCCCTACCTTTAACCCCGGGACCTTCGGCCCCCGGCCCGGCGCGTTCGAGCAATTTCGGCAGGTCGGTGAAGACCGAGGCTGGATAGCCGCGCGCGACCGGCGGCTCGCCCGTTCCGGTCGCCACCTCACGCAGCGCATGCGCGAAGCGCGTGATGGAGTCCAGCACCAACAGCACGCGATGGCCCTGGTCGCGGAAATGCTCAGCCACGCACATGGCCGTGTCGGGCGCGCGCCGGCGCATCATGGCGCTTTCATCGCTGGTGGCGACGACGGCGACGGTCTTGGCCATGCTCTGGGCGCCGATCGTATCCTCGAGGAATTCGCGCACCTCGCGGCCGCGCTCGCCGATCAGCGCCACGACCACCGTATCGAAGGCCTCGGCGCCGGCCAGCATCGCAAGCAGCGTCGATTTGCCGACGCCGGAACCGGCGAAGATGCCAAGCCGCTGGCCGAAGCAGAGCGGCGTGAAGATGTCGATCACCCTGACGCCGGTGAGGAAGCCGGTGCCGACGCGCTGGCGCGCCATGGCGCCGGGCGTCGCGCTATGCGCGGCATCGGCTGCATTCGGCCTGACCAGCGGCGGACCGCCGTCAATGACGCGGGTCAAGGCGTCGATCGCGCGCCCGCGCCAGGAGACATGCGGCGTGACCGCGAGTGGGCCGCGGCGAAAGACGGCATCGCCGATGCCGGCATCGGTGCTGCGTTCGAAAGGCGCGACCACCACCTCGTCGCTGCCGATCTTGACGATCTCGCCGCGGCGTGCGCCGGCCTTGCCCCGCTGCTCGACGATGTCGCCGAGCCTGGCAATCCCGGACAGGCCACGGACCTTGTAATGTGTCGGCGATATCTCGACGACGCGGCCGCCGCGCGCAAGCAGTGCCTGCGGATCGTCGAACCGCTGCCAGACGCGTTCGAGCGCGGCCAGCCTGTCGGCACGCCCGGTATCCGCCGGGCTATCGGAAGCGCGCAACAAGGACGAGCCGTTCGTCATGCCGTCACTTCGAGCCAAGCGTCTTGATCGCGTCGTCGGTGGAGGAATCGGTCTGCCGCATCAGCGCCGCCGTGTTCTCGAAAGCGCGCTGCACCTGGATCAGCCGGGTCATTTCCAGCACCGGGTTGACGTTCGACTCTTCCAGAAATCCTTGAGCGACGCCGACGTCCGAGCGATCGGTGACGGGTTCGGGCGTGCGCGCCGGAACGATGCCCGAATTGCCGTAGCGGACGAAATTCTCGCCGGGGTCGAAATTGTAGAGACCGATGGCGCCGACCAACTGGTCGTTCTGCCTGAGCGAGCCGTCGGCGCCCGCCTTGGGCGGGCCGTTGCGCGGATCGAGCTGGATCGGAGCGCCGCCGCCGTCCAGCACCGGATAGCCTTCGGTCGACATCAGTTCGCCGTTCTCGTTCATGGAGAAGCGGCCGTCGCGCGTCATCACCGTGCCGGCGGGTGTCTCGATGGCGAACCAGGCGTCGCCCTGGATGGCGAAGTCGAACGGATTGCCGGTTTCGGTCAGCGCGCCATGCGCGCCGGAAAGGTAGGTCTTGCCGGAGGAGGCGAAGGAGACCGACTTCGGCCCGGTGCCCGAGACCACGTCCTCGAACTTCACGCCGGTGGCGCGAAAGCCGATGGTCGAGGCGTTGGCGACGTTATCGGCGATGGTGTCGAGACGGCGCTCGAGCGCGATCTGCGAGGAAAGGGCGACGTAAAGACTGTCCTGCATGATCTTCTCAGAACTTCAACTGCTGCATGGCCATCATCAGATCGGTGGAGATGCCGACACTGGTCGGCTGCGCGAAGAGCACGCTGACAGACGTCACCGCCGTCGAGGTCGGGTGGTTGATCTCGTACATGCTGGTGAAGCGGGTCAGGAACTTGCTGAGCTTCTCGGGGTCGGAGAAGTCCGAGATGTCGAGCTTCTGCTCGAAGAGCTGCGCCTGCTTGTCGATGTCGGCGGTGGCAAAGGAATCGGGCAGGCCGAGCGCTGCGCGGACCACGCTGGCTAAAGCGGTGTCGGCGAGCACGTCGTACCAGCTGGTGATGTCGGGCGCCTTGCGCTGGAAATAAAGCGCCAGCCGCACGCCTTCGTTGGTCTGGCCGGCATTCTCTTCCAATGTCTGGCGCAGATACATGTCGACGGTCGGCTGCTGCGCCGCAACGCGAGTGGTGGTCGTGTCGCCGTACTGTGCGAAGTTGAAAGCGGCGGCGAGCCCGGCATAGGCCTTGTTGGTTTGCTGGTTGGCGACGCTGTCGGGATCCTTCACGCCGCCTTGCAGGACGGACTTGATGAGGTCCTTGTCCTCGGTGGCCGAATCCAGGCCGAATGCGGCCAGCGCGTAAGTGTAGAGCCGGTCGTTCGACATCAGATCGTCGATCGACTTCACCTTGGTGATGTTGGCGAGATAGTAGGTCGTCTCGCCTTTTACATAGTCCGAATCCGGATCAAGGCCGGCGATCTCGGCCTGTGTAGCGTAGTTCGCCGTAACCTGCTGCTGTGTCGGGTTGTAGATCGTCGCACTGGTGCCATCGGTGGCGAAGTTGAAGGCAGCGACGAACTGGGCGTAGCGCTTGTCGGTCAGCTTGTTGGCGAAGCTGTCGGCGTCGGAGATGCCTTCCTTCAGCGCCTTGACCATGAAGGCCTTGGCATAGTCCATGTCCTCCAGCCCGTAAGCCTTCATGGCATATTTGAACAGCCGATCATTGTTTACGAAATCGTCGATCGATGTAACCTTGCCGATATTGGCCAGATAATACTGCGTATCGCGATCGACCATCGGCTGTTTCTCAACCTGGACGATCGATTTGTTGATGTCTTTCGCGATCAACTGGTAGCTGGTGTAGGTACTGAGCAAGGACACGCCTCCGGCCGAAGCTATCCCTGCACAATAACGTCACTTCCTTGCGCGAAGCTGAATCGCGTTCGCGGCCTTCGATTCAAGCCTCACACAAGGCACGAGGACTATCCCTGATCACGACGTGACATGCGGAAGGACCTGTCGTGGGCATTCTGATCGGACTTGTGGTGACGCTCGGCTGCGTCCTCGGCGGCTTCATGGCCATGGGCGGGCATCTGCATGTGCTGATGCAGCCATGGGAAGCGGTGGTCATCTGCGGCGCCGCGCTCGGCACCTTCCTCGTCGCCAATCCGATGAAGACCGTCAAGGATACCGGCAAGGGTATTCTCGAAGCCTTCAAACAGGCGGTGCCGAAGGAGCGCGACTACCTCGAGACGCTGGGCGTCCTGCACAGCCTGATGCGCGAACTGCGCTCGAAGTCGCGCAGCGAAGTCGAGGCGCATATCGACAATCCGGAGGAGTCGGCCATCTTCCAAGCTTTTCCGACCGTGCTGAAGAACCACGACCTGACGAACTTCATCTGCGACTACTGCCGCATCATCATCATCGGCAATGCCCGCTCGCATGAGATCGAAGCGCTGATGGACGAAGAGATCCAGACGATCCGCACCGACAAGCTGAAAGCATATCACGCGATGGTCGCGGTCGGCGACGGCCTGCCGGCGCTGGGCATCGTGGCGGCCGTGCTCGGTGTGGTGAAGGCGATGGGTGCGTTGGACCAGTCGCCCGAAATCCTCGGCGGCCTGATCGGCGCGGCACTCGTCGGGACCTTCCTCGGCATCTTCCTGTCTTATGCGGTGGTCGGTCCGGTCGCCACCAAGATCAAGACGGTGCGCGAAAAGAAGAATCGCCTCTACATCATCGTCAAGCAGACGCTGCTTGCGTATATGAACGGCGCCTTGCCGCAGGTGGCTATCGAATTCGGCCGCAAGACCATATCCTCCTACGAGCGTCCGACGATCGACGCGGTGGAGCAGAGCACCATGAACGCCGGCTCCGCCGAGAAGAAGGCGGCCTGAGCATGCTGCATCCGAGACAGGGCCGCCTGCCGTCATGACAAGTCCGGGCAGTCCTTCGCAAACCCGGGAGTTGATCATCGAGCGGCTCGTCGGCGACAGCGGCGAGGCGGCGCAGGTGATCGGCGTCGGCCGCGGCATGGCCGAGCGGGCGCTGCCGGTGTTGCAGAAGGCGCTTGCGGGCGAGCTCGGCGCGCCAGTGATCGTCGATCTGCAAGTGGTGGAGGTCGGCCGCGTTCCCGAGGCGCGTTCGCGCGCCGGCGATGCCTTTGCGCTGACCGTTGTTGCCTCGCCGGCCTCGGCCGACGCCATGACGCTGGTGATGGATGCGCAAGCGGTCGCCGTCATGGTGAGCGCGCTGTTCGGCGGCGATCCCGACCAGCCGGTGGCGCCGATCGAGCGCGACCTGTCGCAGATCGAGGCCGACGTCGCGACCAGCGTGTTCCAGGAGGTCGCGACGGCACTCAACGGATCCGGCAAACGTTCGCTCGACCTGCGCCTGCCGGTGCCGAAAGCAATGTCCGGCAACGATGCGAGGCGGCGGGTGCTGCGCGACGGCGCCGCCGTGCGCATCGTCTATGGCTTGTCGACGCCGTCCGACAGCGGCACGCTCACGGTGATGATCCCGCAGCGTCTGCTGCTGTCCTCGCGCAGCGGCGACGTCGCCACGGGCGAGGACGGCGAGACCACGGAATTCGACTGGCGAGCCCGCTTCTCCGAAGAGGTAATGCGCTCGACCGTCCGGCTCGAAGCGACGATGCCGCTCGCCCGGCTGACGCTCGGCGACCTCGCCGCGTTCGAACCCGGCCAGGTGATCGAATTCGAGGAGAGCGCGCAGCTCAACGCCAGGCTCAGCGCCCGCGACAAGACACTGTTTGTCTGCGAGTTCGGCAAGCTGGGGCAGAATTACACCGTCCGCATCAGTCATCCGCATGATGCCGGGCAGGATTTCATCGACGGACTTATGCCGGGCTGACGCCAGGCCCGGGATTCATGGAGACGAAGCATGGCAGCGACAAATGTGGAAGCCGAGGCCGAAACGGAAACCGGCCAACCTAGCGAGCAGCTTGATCGCGCTATCGAAGAACTGCGCGGCGTGCTCCGTGAAGAGGAGGGCCGTCCGGACGCTGCGCTTCGGTCTGGCGCCAATTCCTCGATCATCATGACCATTCCGGTAGACGTGCAGATCATCCTCGGCAGCACGGAGATGCCCGTGTCGGAGTTGATGGCGCTGCAGAAAGGTTCCACCGTCGCGCTCAATCGCCGCATCGGCGAGCCGGTCGACGTCGTGGTCAACGGCCGCAGAATAGCGCGCGGCGAGATCACGGTGCTGGAAAGCGATCCGACGCGTTTCGGCATCCGGCTCACCGAAATCATCGCCGCGACGAAGAGCGCCTGAGAATGGCCGGCGAGCGGACCAATCGGTAGCGAGGACAGCACGCATGACGACGGCATTGGCGCTCACACGTCCGCAAAAGGCGGCGGCCATATTGGTGGCTATGGGCAAGCCCGCGGCGAGCCGCCTGCTCAAATTCTTCAAACAGGACGAGTTGAAGGCGCTGATCGAAGGCGCGCGTCTCTTACGCACCATTCCACAGGCCGACCTGGAGCGCATCGTCGCCGAGTTCGAAGCCGAGTTCACCGAGGGCGCCGGCCTGCTCGATTCAGCCGACCGGATGGATACGATCCTGAACGAATCGCTGTCGCCCGAGGAGATGAGCGCCATCATGGGCGAAAAGAAGTTCGAGCCGGTTCCGGAAGGACCGCCGCCGATATGGCCGGACCTTGAGAAGCTCGATCCGGCGCGCCTTGGCGGCTTCCTTGCCGGAGAGCATCCGCAGACGTCGGCCATGGTGCTTTCGAAGCTCGCGTCGCAGACGGCCGCCAACGTGCTGCTCACCATGGAAAAACCGATGCGCAGCCAGATCATCAAGCGCATGGTGACAATGGCCAACGTCCCGGAAGCGGCGTCGCGGATCGTCGAGAACCAGCTGCGCGTGAGCGTGCTGTCGCAGAAG
The DNA here is from genome assembly GCF_006439375.1 of Mesorhizobium sp. B4-1-1. Taxonomy (NCBI): domain Bacteria; kingdom Pseudomonadati; phylum Pseudomonadota; class Alphaproteobacteria; order Hyphomicrobiales; family Phyllobacteriaceae; genus Mesorhizobium; species Mesorhizobium sp. B4-1-1. The sequence goes on along the minus strand of NZ_VFTH01000004.1, from coordinate 299,549 downwards.
GCCAGCAGGGACACGTCCGCCGGCCAGGAACGCGTCGCCAGCATGCTCAACGAAATGGCGAAGCCGGAACTGGACGACCTCATGCAGGACCTGGAGGACGTCGGCACGCCCGATCTCGCCGGCGTCAGGTCGCGGCTGTTCGCCTTCGACGATCTGCCGCAGCTTCCGCAGAAAGCCCGGGTTTTGCTGTTCGACGGGCTATCGACCGAGCTCGTCACGCTGGCGCTGCGCGGCGCGTCGCCGGAACTCGCCGAATCGGCGCTCTCGGCGATCGGAGCGCGCTCTCGCCGCATGATCGAATCCGAACTCGGACAGGGATCGGAAGGCATTGCGCTTGCCGACATCATGGCGGCGCGCAAGAGCATATCGGTCGCCGCCATCCGGCTGTCACGCGAAGGAGCCTTCGAGCTGCCCTCGACGCAGACCGCCGCCGCCGAAGCCGCTTGACGATAATCACCCGGTCAGAGCGCCATGGCTGAAGCGGTCGACAAGGATTCCAAAACAGAGGAAGCCACAGAAAAGAAGATCCGCGACACGATCGAACAGGGCAAGCTGCCCCATTCGCGTGAGACCGCGATCTTTGCGTCCTTCCTCGCCATACTGGTTTTCGCCGTCTTCTATGCCAAGGACGCGATCGTCGATCTCGGCATGTTCCTGTCGACGTTCCTGGAAAAGCCGGAAGCCTGGCCGATGGACACCGAGACCGACGTCATCTCGCTCTACAAGCAGGTCATGGTCGAGATCGGCGGCGCTGTCGTCAGCCTGCTGGTGCTGCTGACGGTTGCCGGCATTGGTGCCTCGGTGTTCCAGAACATGCCGCAAATCGTCGGCGAACGGATCAGGCCGCAGCTGTCGCGCATCTCGATCGCCAAGGGCTGGAGCCGGATGTTCGGCGTGCAGGGCTGGGTCGAATTCCTGAAGTCGCTGGCCAAGCTCGGCTTCGCTATCGCGGTGTTGAGCTTCACGCTCTCGCAAGATCATCGCAAGCTGCTCGCCGGCATGATCACCAACCCGGTCTCGTTCGGGCTGGTCATACGCGGCATCTTTGTCGACATTCTCGTGGCGATCGTCTTCGTCATGGGGCTGATCGCGGTGGTCGACATCGTCTGGTCGCGTTTCCACTGGCGGAGCGACCTGCGCATGACCAAGCAGGAAGTCAAGGACGAGATGAAGCAGTCGGAAGGCGATCCGATCGTCAAGTCGCGGCTGCGCTCGCTGGCGCGCGACCGGGCGCGCAAGCGCATGATGACGGCCGTGCCGCGCGCGACGCTGGTGATCGCCAACCCGACGCACTATTCGATCGCGCTGAAATATGTGCGGGAGGAAGATTCCGCGCCGATCGTGCTGGCCAAGGGGCAGGACCTTGTGGCGCTCAAGATCCGCGAGATCGCCAGGGAGAACAACATCCCGATCTTCGAGGATGTGGCGCTTGCGCGCTCCATGTACAAGCAAGTTTCGGTTGATAGCGTGATCCCGTCGCAATTCTACCAGGCGGTCGCCGAGTTGGTGCGGATCGTCTACTCGAAGAAGGCCACGCGCAAAGCAACCCAATGAACGGACGCCGCTAATCCATGGACCGGCAACCACACGCCAATTCCCGCGAGCTGATCGTCGCCAGCGCCATCGAGCCCGTGGTGGGCGAATTGAGGCTCATCGACGTTGCGGACTATATCGCCTTCATCCGGCTCGAGCATCTCGCCTGCCTGTCGGACCTGGTGGATTCGGCGGCCGAGCTTTACTTCCGGCCGGGCACGCTGCGGCTCGGCCATGGCGCGGAGGCGCATGTCGACTGGAGCGGCAGCCCGCGCATCGTGCTCGATCTCGAACTGCGGCCGCGCGGCGTGACGGTCTATTTCCAGCTGACACTGACCGAGCACGAGGCGTCCGTGGTGGTCAACTACGTGTCGTTCGAGAAGCCCGGCGAGACGCCCGAGCACAATACCGTCTTGCTCGAGGACGCGATCGAAGAGGCTCGCATCCGCAGGACCGAGCCGCTCGCATTCCCCTGACGATTTGATTGCAGCCGAGCCAATCTTGCTGCAGCGCGTTTACGGCGCCGCGGCTGTGTAGCTATTCGATCAGGCCGAGTCGCAACGCCTTGGCGACCGCCTGGTTGCGGTTGACCGCGTTGAGCTTCTGCGTCGACTGGGTGAGGTACTGGTTGGCGGTATGCACCGAGAGCTTGAGGAGCTTGGCGATGTCCTCGCTGGTGTTGCCGTTGGCGGTCAGCTTCAGGCATTCGAGCTCGCGCTTGGAGATCGAGCGCGTCCTGCCGGTGTCGCCAGGGCGGATGCGGGCGACCGCCGCGAAAAGCGCGAAGGAGCGGGCATGGATCTCGCACAGCGTTTCGTTGGACAGCGCGATCTCCGAGCCCAGGAAGACGACCAGCCCGCATTGGCCGCGATCGGCATGCACCGGAAAGGCGATGCCGTTGGTGCCGGGCGCCAGCGGCGCTGTCGGCTCGGCCCAGGCGAGCGCCTGAAAGGCTTGCCGCGATCCGGCGGTGCCGTCGTCGGCCCACCAGCGCGGCGCCGTCGAGATGCGGCTGTGGCGCACCACATCCTCGCCATTGGCGCCGGAGATGAATTTGGTCGCGACAGCGGTGCCGGGATAGTCGGAATCGAAACACGCCACGAGACGCGCGCGCTCGGGCGACGGGCTGACGAAATAGAGGCCGAAGGCCGAGGCGTTGATATCGACGGCGATCCAGCGGCAGCGACGCACGGCATCCGGAATGGTGACCGCGTGATGGGTCTCCGAGCCGAGCGAGAAGGCGCCGAACGGGTTGCATTGATCGTTGAAAAGGGCCGCGGCGGCCTCTTTGACCTGTGCGTGCTTCAAATGATGCCGCTCCTGATCGCGGTCGCGATGGCCATCGCGCGGTTGCTGGCCGCGAACTTCTGGATGGCGTGCGTGATGTAGCTGTTGACGGTGTTCGACGAGACACCGAGGATGACGGCCACCTCATCGGTGGTCTTGCCTTCCGAAACCCAGAACAGGCATTCGCGCTCGCGGTCCGACAGCGGATCCTGCATGGACGCCGCGGCGATCAGCTGCGGAATGCTGGAAAGCGCGTAGCAGCATTTGATCTGCGCCTTCATCAGGGCGGCTAGGTCGATCTTGCCCGCCTCGGCGGCCGAGAACAGCACGAACACGCGCTGCCGGCCGACATTGAGCCGCAACGAATAGATCTCGGCGTGGCCGAGCACGTCGAGCAGGCGGGCTTCCTCGCCGGTCAGCAATGCGCCGGCGTCGGGCGCGTGCGCCGCCACCAGCGGCTTCGGGCGTACGCCCGGCGCCACGGTCAAGGGGCCCAGTGCCAGGTTGGCAATCAGCCTTTTGCCGATCAGCTCTATGCCGTCGAAGATCCAGTTCGAGGAGACGATGCGGGCATCGTTGCGGTCCTGGTCGTGCACGATGGCGACCAGCATGTAGCTGTCGGCGCCGATATCGGCGGCAAGCTGCATGAAGAAACTGGTGAGATCGCCGCGCGATGTCAGGCGCGAGGCTGGAGCGTCGGGTTGGAGAAGCGCGGCGGGACTGCTCATTTTAATTCTTGGATTCTTGCCGGAATCGATCCTTGTGCCCGATGCTGGCAAAACCAGCGGCCGGACCCGAAACGCGTCACGTTTACGAAGACACACCCACGGGCGCGAACGGCGCCCAACCGCGCCGAATCCCTCTAGGGAACGCGAAACCGTCCGCGTCTGGTACCGGCCTGGCGCCGGAACTCGAGACTTTGGGTGGTCGCCGCGCCCCCCATGGACCGGCTGATTCGGGTCTAATCTACCCGCAGATGAATCCGACATCAAACGCGATTTGACAAAATCGAATCTGATGGACTCGCTTTGCGACTCAGCAGCCGGTCTTCGCGTTACTTGGCGGTGATTTCAAAGCCGAATTGAGCCGATGATTTCGCGGCGGGGTCGCAAAAATACGCCCCCGGCTGCATCCGAGGGCGTATCTCCTTGAAGGGGATTGGCTTAAAGCGCGTCGCGCTGAAACGGATTCAGGCGACGCGCTTTAAGGCTTTGTTTTCATGCATGTCGTTATCGCAAAACCGCTGCACACTTTTGCGCGACAGGCATTAGCGATCCTCGAAACCGGTCAGCACGCCGACGGCGTTGATGCCGATCTCCTCGACGGCGTAGCCGCCCTCCATGACGAACAGCGTGGGCAGGCCGAGCCTGGCGATGCGGCGGCCGATCTTGGGATAGTCCTCGCTCTTCAGCTTGAACTGGCTGATCGGATCCTTCTCGAAAGTGTCGACGCCGAGCGAGACGATGACGACATCGGGGGCGTAGGCCGCGAGCCTGGCGCAGGCGTCCTCCAGCGACGCGCTCCAGCCGTCCCAGTTGGTGCCGAAGGGCATCGGGTAATTGACGTTGAAACCTTCGCCTTCGCCTTCGCCGCGCTCGTCGGCATGACCGAGGAAGAAGGGATACTCGACCATCGGGTCGCCATGCAGGTTGAGGACCTGGATGTCGCCGCGGCGGTAGAAGATCTCCTGCGTGCCGTTGCCGTGATGGTAGTCGACATCGAGGATCGAGACGCGTTTGGCGCCCTGGTCGCGATACCACTGCGCGACGACGGCGGCGTTGTTGATGAAGCAGTAGCCGCCCATGAAGGCGGCGCCGGCGTGATGGCCGGGCGGGCGGCAAAGCGCGAAAGCGGTGCGCTCGCCGCCCTTGACCAAAGCGGCGGCGGTCAGCGCGACGTCATAGGAGGACTTGATCGCAGCCCAGGTGCCTTCGACGAAGGTGGCGCCGGCGTCGAAGGAATAATAGCCGAGCAAGGCATCGACGCGCTTCGGCGGCACGTCGCCGCGCAAGCCGCGCGTCGGCCAAGTGAAGCCCATGGCCGAGCCCTTGAAGCCGGCGGCAACCCATTCCGGCCACACCGTCGGCAGGAAATCGATGTAATGGGCTTCATGCACGCGTTTGGCGGCGGCGAGGTCGTGCTCGGTCGGTCCGACGATCGGCCCGAGCTTCTCGCTCTCCACCCGCGCTCTGATGAATTCGGCCCGCGACGGCTTCTCGAAACCCGGCACGATCGCCGATGTGACCAGTTCCACCTGGCCTGAATGGCCGGCATGAAGCGGCGAATAGACAGTTTTCATAGAAATTCCCCTGGAAGTGCGAAATCAGTTGGAGGCGCGAAAATCACTCGAGGTTGAGATGGGGAGTCACCAGAGCAAGCCACATGGCTTCCACATCGTCCTCGATGAGGTCGAATGTCCTGCGGTCCCTCTTCAGCCCGACAAGCCGGCAGACATGGCCGACTTCCATCATCAGCACGCCGAGCCGGCTGGCGATCTTGTCTTCGAGAGCCGGATTCACATGCTGCAGCCAGGCGGCGTAGAGGGCGATGATCTCCTTGTCGTATTCGTCCTGGATCGGTCTCAGGTCGGCATTGCCGGATATGGCCTCGATCACCGGCATCAGGGTGGCGTTGTCGAGATAGAGTCTGGACGTGTCGATGAAGAGCTTGCGCACTTCGCGCCGAAATTCGTCGCGGTTGGTTGGCCGGGGGACGTCGATGCGCTTCTGGATGACCTCAGGAAAAGACGACAACCAGCGCCGGGCCAGGTCCAGAAGAATGGCTTCCTTGTTGGGAAAGTACTGATAAACCGAACCGACCGACAAGCCCGCGCGCTGCGCGATGGCGAGCGTCGTCGGCGTTCTGGTTCCTTGCTCGCGCGTCAGGATCAGCGCCGCGTCTAGAATCCTGTCGACCAGCTTGCTTGACCGTTGCTGCCGCGGCTGCTTGCGCGGTTCGAGCGCTATCCTGGTCTTGCGGTCGAGACTGCGCTTCACTGCTCGTTGCCCCCGTTCCCCGCCCGGCCTCACCATCGGCGCGCGGTGCAGTCCACTATACATTCCAAATTCCGGCTGTTGACAAACGCGAATAAACAGTCGCATTCTTTATCCACGCTGTCTTCGACGATAACAAGGGGAATTTCGAAGACGGCGCATCGGCATCGACTTTTGTTCATGGCGTCGCCCGGTGGAGCGGCGGCTCGTCGGACATGGCGTTGTCGGTCCCTCAGCAAATGTGGAGTCGCGATGTCGGTTGCGGATGGTGGTGCGGATCTGGTGGTCGTCAACGGCCGAGTGCTGACCATGGACGATGACAATTCCGCCGCCGAGGCTGTTGCCGTCAAGGACGGCGTCATCATTGCCATCGGCGACCGCGCTTCCATCGAAGCGCTCAAGGGACCGGCGACAAAGGTTGTCGACGCCCAGGGCGGCTCCGTCCTGCCGGGCTTCATCGAGGCGCATATGCATCTCTTCGGCGGCGCGGCCGAGCTCGACAACCTGCATCTGGCGGGCGTGCACGGCTTCGACGCGCTGCGCGACGCGATCCAGGATTTCGCCGCCAGGCGTCCGGACGTCAGGCTCCTGATCGGCGCCGGCGTCGACTACGCGATCCTGCCGGAGCCGGTGATGCGCCACGATCTCGACCGCATCATTCCCGACCGGCCCTTCGCCATGTCGGCTTCGGACCACCACACGATGTGGGCGAACACCAAGGCGCTGGAAGAGGCCGGGCTGCTGCATGGCAGGCAGGTCGGACAAGGCAATGAGATCGTCATGGGCGCCGACGGACTTGCCGCGGGCGAGCTGCGCGAAGGGGAGGCCTTCGGGCCGCTCCTCGACCATTACGGGGCAAACCGGACGCGGCTCGGCCTCGAGGGGGCCGAGCCGGATCCTTATCCTTCGGCGAAGGAACTGGCGGCCGATCGCGACCTGATGCATCGCGGCCTTCAATGGTGCGCCAAGCATGGCATCACCTCGATCCAGAACATGGACGGCAATCTCTACCAGCTCGAGCTGCTGGCCGGGCTGGAAAAAGAGGGGCGGCTGCTTTGCCGCACCAAGATCCCGTTCCACTTCAAGAATTTCATGAAGCTGGACATGCTGGAAAAAGCCTCGCGGATGGCCGCGAGCTACAATTCGGAATGGCTGTCGTCCGGCATGGTCAAGGTCTTCTATGACGGTGTGCTGGATTCCTGGACGGCGGTGATGGTCGACGACTATGCCGACCGCCCCGGATGGCGCGGCGAACCGCTGTTTTCGCCGGAGCATTTCGCCGAAGTGGCGGTCGAGGCCGACAGGCGCGGCCTGCAGATCGCCGTGCATTCGATCGGCGACGGCGCGGTGAGGGCGGTGCTCGACGGCTACCAGGCGGCGCTCAAGAAGAACGGCAGGCGCGACAGCCGGCATCGCATCGAGCATATCGAGGTAACCACGGCCTCCGACGTGCCGCGCTTCGCCGAACTCGGCGTTCTGGCGTCGATGCAGCCGGCGCATCCGCCGGGCGCGCTGAACTTCCCGATGGAGCCGACGATCTCGCGCATCGGCCGCGACAAGTGGGCGCTGAGCTATGCCTGGCGCACGCTGAAAAATGCCGGCGCGCGCGTCGTGTTCGCGTCCGACTGGCCGGTTTCGCCGGTCGATCCGATCCTGTCCATCCAGGCGGCAGTGATGCGCAAGCCTTGGGCAGAAGGCATGCCGGACCAGAGCTTCTCGTTGCAGGAAGCAATAGCGGGCTACACTGTCGAGGGCGCTTACGCCGAATTCAAGGAGCACCGCAAGGGTCGCCTCAAAACCGGATATCTCGCCGATATCGTCGTTTTGTCGGCTGATATCGAGGCGACCGCGCCGGAAGCGCTGCACACCGTGCATCCGGTCACCACCATCTGCGGGGGGAAGATCACCTACCAAGCCTAACGATGGCGTAGGAATTGCTTAATTGAATAGGGACTCGGATCGAGTCACTGCTCCACAGTTGCCAAGCCGACCGGCTTGTGGTGACAATCAAACAGGAACACACCTGCCGATAAGAGCAGGCTCTCTCAATGGGGTAATCGTGCCGGAACAACCGGGTAAGAACGCGATTGAAGTTCGCGGTGTTCGCAAGGTCTTCGGTACCGGCGAAAACCAGGTAGCCGCTCTCGACACGGTGTCGGTGTCGATCCGCGAAAACGAGTTTTTCACTTTGCTCGGCCCGTCCGGATGCGGAAAGACGACGCTGCTGAGATTGATTGCCGGCTTCGATTTTCCGACCGCCGGCGAAATCCTGCTGCATGGCCAGGACATAGCGCCGCTGCCGCCGTACAAACGCCCGGTCAACACGGTCTTCCAGAGCTACGCGCTCTTCCCACACATGACGGTGGCGCAGAACATCGGCTTCGGGCTGGAAATGCTCGGCAAGTCGAAAGGGGAGACCGAAGCGCGCGTCGCCCAGATGCTGAAGCTGGTCAAGATGGAGGCGCTGAAGGCGCGCCGCACCAGCCAGATTTCGGGCGGCCAGCAGCAGCGCGTGGCGCTGGCCCGGGCGCTGGCGCCGCAGCCGAAGGTGCTTTTGCTCGACGAGCCGCTTTCGGCTCTGGACTACAAGCTGCGCAAGGAAATGCAGATCGAATTGAAGCGGCTGCAGAACGAAACCGGCATCACCTTCATCTTCGTCACCCACGACCAGGAAGAAGCGCTGACGATGTCCGACCGCATCGCGGTCATGTCGGCCGGCAAGATCCTGCAGGTCGGCACGCCGCGCGACATCTACGACCGGCCGGCCGAACGCTTCGTTGCCGACTTCATCGGCGAAACCAATTTCCTGCCTGGCACGGTGGTGTCGAAAAAGCCTGGCGTGGCGACGGTCAAGTTCGCCAGCAACGCGACGATCGCCGCGGGTTATCCGGAAGGCTTCGATCCGACCGGCGAGGTGACGCTGGTGGTGCGGCCCGAGCACGCCGACCTGGTACCCGATCCGGCCAAGGGAACGGTCGCCGGGACGCTCTCCAACATCGTCTATTTCGGCACCGACACGCATTATCACGTCAAGCTCGACGGCGGCGAGAACTTCATCGTGCGCCACCAGAACAGTCGCTCGGCGCCGGTCACCTACGAGACCGGCGCGAAGGTCGGCATCCAGTTCGAGGAGGACGCCGCCCGCGTCCTGAAGGACTAATGACGACAGCCACGCTCTCCCCGACCACGCTCTCCAAGGCCGCGTTGTTCGAAGCCCAGGCGGTGAAAACCAGCGCGCGGCGCAACCGGCTGCTGTCGCTGCCGGCGCTGATCATCATCGGCATATTCGGCGTGCTGCCGCTCCTCATCATCTGCGTCTATTCGTTCCTGGTCGCCGCGCCCTATGGCGGCGTGCAGTGGCAGTTCTCGACCGATGCCTATCTGAACTTCCTGTTCCAACGCGACATTTTCGACGACACGCTGCAGTTCACGTCGGATTTCCTGATCATCTACCTGCGCTCCTTCCTGTTCGCGGTGGTGACGACGGTCATCTGCCTGCTGCTCGGTTTCCCGACCGCCTATTTCATGGCCACCCGGCCGCCGGCGCAGCGCAACTGGTGGGTGCTTCTGATCACCATCCCGTTCTGGTCGAACCTTCTGGTCCGCACGCTGGCGATCATGTTCATCATCCGCGACGAGGGCCTGATCAACAACGCGCTGATCGGGCTCGGCGTGATCGATAAGCCGATCACCATGCTCTACACCAATTTCGCCATCCAGCTCGGGCTGCTCTACGCCTTCCTGCCGTTCATGGTGCTGCCGCTTTATTCGAGCCTGGAGAAGCTCGACTTCCGGCTGATCGAAGCCGCGTATGATCTTTACGCGACGCGCCGGCAGGTGCTTTGGCGGGTGATCATCCCGATGTCGAAGCCCGGCATCATCGCCGGCTGCCTGCTCGTCTTCATCCCGGCGCTCGGCGCCTATGTGACGCCGCTGATCCTGGGCGGCGGCATCCATTTGATGATCGGCGACCTGATTGCGCAACAGTTCGGCTCCGGCCGCAACTGGCCGCTCGGCTGCGCGCAGGCGCTGATCCTGATGGCCGCGGTGCTGGTCGCGCTCTACTTCTATGTCCGCAACACGTCGGGGAAGGTGCAGCATGGCTAAGCCCCGCATCATGGACATCAAGGACCAGCCGGGCTTCCGCACCATCGCCATCATCTGTCTCTTGGTACTCTATGTGCCGGTGCTGATCCTGATGGTCTTCTCGCTGAACAGCGGCTCGCTGGTGACACATTGGGAAGGCATCACGCTCGGCTGGTACGGCACGGCATTCCTCAACGGGGAATTCCATGCCGCGGCGCGCAACACGCTGATCATCTCGGTGACCGCGACGATCGTCTCGACCATTTGTGCGACGCTCGCCGCGATCGGCATGACAAGGGTGAAGCCATGGCGCGGGCTTGCGGCGGCGTTCATGATCATCAACCTGCCGCTGATGGTGCCCGAGATCATCACGGCGGTGGCGACACTCTCCTTCTTCGCGCTGATCGCCGGCACGTTCGGACTGAACTTCGGCATCGGCAATCTGATCCTCGCCCACACCGTGTTCTGCATCCCCTTCGCCTATATGCCGATCCGGGCGCGGTTGGAGGACATGGACCTGACGCTGGAATATGCGGCGGCCGACCTTTACGCGACGCCGTGGAATGCCTTCAGGCGCATCACGCTGCCGCTGCTGGTGCCTGGCATCATGTCGGGCGGGGCGCTCGCCTTCATCGTTTCCTTCGACGATTTCACCATCACGCAGCTTGTCGCCGGTCCCGGCCAGACGACGCTGCCGCTGTATATCTGGAACCAGATCCGCCGACCGATGACGCCCGAGATCAACGCCATCTCCACCATCCTGCTCATGGTGTCGATCCTGTTCGTCTCGGTCTCCTTCCTGATCGCGCGACGGCGCGCAAAATGACCACGGACTCCAACACAACAATGGGAAGGCAAGGAGAACATAAAATGTCTGCAAAACTGATGGCGGCCGTTTCCGCGGCCGTTCTGCTATCGGCAGCGCCGGCGCTCGCCGATGGCGAACTGCATATCTACAACTGGGGCGACTACACCAACCCGAAGCTGATCGAAAAGTTCGAGAAGCAGTACAATGTCAAGGTGACGCTGGACGACTATGATTCCAACGAAACCATGCTGTCCAAGGTGCGCGCCGGCAATTCCGGTTACGACATCGTCGTGCCGTCGGACTACACCGTGAAGATCATGGTCGAAGAGGGCCTGCTCGAAAAGACCGAGCCCAACGCGATGCCGAACGGCAAGAACATCGATCCGCGGTTCCTCGACATCTATTGGGATTCGGGCCGCCACTACACGGTGCCGTGGCAGTTCGGCACGACGGCGTTCGCCGTCAACACCGATAAATTCAAGGGCGACATCGATACGCTGGCGATCCTGTTCAACCCGCCGGATGAGTTGAAGGGCCAGATCAACATGCTCGACGACGTCACCTCCGTCATGCATGCGGCCGAGCGCTACGCCGGCGTGCCGCGCTGCGGCGCCGACAAGGCCAACCTGAAGAAGGTCAACGACATACTGATGGCCGCCAAGCCGTCGTGGAAGACGTTCAGCTACGACACCATCACCAAGATCACCGCCGGCGACGTCATCGTGACCGAGCAGTGGAATGGCGCGACCTACCGGGCGCGGCAGAAAATCCCGGCGATCAAATATGCCTATCCGAAGGAAGGCATCGAAGGCTGGATGGACAATGTCGCGGTGCTGAAGGGCGCCAAGAACCTCGACAACGCCAAGCTGTTCCAGGACTTCGTCATGGCGCCCGAGAACGCGGCGTTGATCTCGGAGTTCGCCGGCTACGACAATGGCATCGCCGGCAGCCACAAATTCCTGCCCACGGAATTCGCCAACTCGCCGGAAATCAGCCCTCCGGCCGGCTCGCCGACGCCGGAATTCGTGCCGCCATGCCCGCCGGACGTGGTGGAGATCTACAACAAGATCTGGACCAACCTGCGCAAATAATTTTGCCGGAACGCATGAAGGAGGGGAGGCTCCGGCCTCCCTTTCTTGTGTCTGCCGGGAGGACACTATGACGTCTTATCGCAACTCCGAGCCGCGGCCGCCGATCATGCAGGGCTCGCCCCCGAAGCTGGTGCCGCCGAAGCTCGATTGGGACCGGCCGCCCTGGAACCGCTGGGCCTTCCAGCACATCCGCGAATTCCTGCCGACGGTCGAGGTCTGGCGCGGCAGCGGCCATCGCCATCGCCTGGAGCGCAATGAAGTCGACCTCGATGGCTTGGCTGTCGTGGACAGCAACGGAGCGCCGACGACGCTCGCCGGCTTGCTCGACGAAACCTATGCCGACGGCTTCCTGGTGCTGAAGGACGGCAAGGTCGCCTATGAGCGCTATTTCAACGGCATGGACGAGCGCACGCTGCATCTGTCGCAATCGATGGCGAAGTCGGTCACCGGATCGGTGTGCGGCATACTGGTCGGGCGCGGCCTGATCGATCCCGGCAAGCTGGTCACCGACTATCTGCCGGAACTCGGCGAGACCGGCTGGGCCGGCGCCACCGTGCAGCACGTGCTCGACATGACGACGGGCGTGCGCTTTTCCGAGGAATACACCGACCGCTATTCCGAGATCGGCCAGGTCGATGTCGCGACCGGCTGGAAGCCGATACCGCCGGGCAGCGATCCGGACTTCGCCTGGCCGTCGCACCTGTTCGAGCTGATCCTGCGGCTGAAGGACAGAGTGCGCCCGCATGGCGAGGCGTTCGAGTACCGCTCGATCGAGACCGACGTGCTCGCCTTCGTCATGGAACGGGTGAGCGGCAAGCGACTGGCGCAGCTCGTCTCGGAAGAACTCTGGCAGAAGCTCGGCGCCGATGAGAGCGCCTGCTTCACCGTCGACAGCGCCGGCTACGCGCTGGCCGATGGCGGCTTCAACGCGACGCTGCGCGACTATGGCCGCTTCGGACAGCTGATCCTCGACAATGGCGGCGGCGTGATCCCGGCCGACTGGATCGAGGCGACGCGCAGCGGCAAGCACGGGCCGAATTTCAGCCCGAGCCTGCCGGACGGCAGCTACCGCAACCAGTTCTGGATCGAGGATTCGCGCTCGCGCTCGCTGATGTGCCGCGGCGTGTTCGGCCAATTGATCCATATGAGCTGGGAACACCGGATGGTCGTGGTGAAGCTTTCGACCTATCCGGATTTCCTCAACTCCGCCTATTCGGTGGCGACGCAGAAGGCGGTGCATGCCATCGCCGCCGCGCTGGCCTGAAACGGCAAATCCGGGAGAGTGTCATGACCGGCAAGACCGCGTTCGAGGCCCTGTACGGCTTTGCCCGCAAGGATGTGCGGCTCGAAACCTGGCGGCTGGCGCCGTTCAACCGATGGTCCTTCCAGAATGTCGGCGAACTGGTGCCGAGCGCGCATGTCGCGGCGGCGCCCGGCGGCGAGGAGCAGGCGAAATCGCTCGGCGCATTGCTTGAGGAAAAGATACCGATCGCCGGCGGCAGCGAAACCGTCGAGAGCTTCCTGATGCGTTCCGACACGGACGGGCTGACGATCCTCAAGGCGGGGAAAGTGGTCGGCGACTGGTCGGCGCCGCATATGCCGTTCGGAGCCCGCCACATCATCTTTTCGATCAGCAAGTCGGTGACGGCGATCCTCGCGGGCATATTGGAAGGCGAAGGATTGTTCGACCCCAGCGCGCCGGTTACAAAATACATTCCCGAAGCCAAGGGCTCGGCCTATGGCGATGCGAGCGTGCGCAACGTGCTCGACATGACGGTCAGCCTCGATTTCGAGGAAGCCTATCTCGATCCGGAGAGCGCTTTCGCCCGCTATCGCCGCTCGACGTTGTGGAACCCCGGCGGCGGGTCGGAGAGCCTCGCGGCGTTCCTTATGACGATCCAGCGCCTTGCCGAGCCGCACGGGCAGACCTATCGCTACCGCTCGCCCAATTCCGATGTGCTCGGCATCCTGGTCGAGCGCGCTTCCGGCATGCGCGTCAGCCAATTGCTCAGCGAGAAACTGTGGCAACCGCTCGGTGCCGCAAGCGAAATGTCGGTGACGGTCGATATGGAAGGCACCGCGCGCACCGCCGGCGGCATGTCGATGACGCCGCGCGATCTTGCCCGTGTCGGCGAGATGATGCGGCAGGGCGGCACGGCGAACGGCCGCCGCATCGTCCCGGAAGCCTGGGTGCGCGACACGGTCGCCACCGGCGGCAGCCATGAAGCCTGGCAGCGCGGCACGATGGCGTTCCTGTTCCCGAAGGGACGCTACCGTAACAAGTGGTACCAGACCGGCCACGAAAGCGGCGCCTTCTGCGGCATCGGCATCCACGGCCAGTGGCTTTACGTCAATCCGAAGACGGAAGTGGTCATCGCCAAGATGTCGTCGCAACCGGAGCCGGTGGACGATAAGCTGGATGGGGACCTCGTGGCGTTCTTCGAGGGGTTGAGCCGGATAGTCTGATCCGGCCTGGCGGCCGGGCTCAGCGTCTTTCCTGTGGACCTTCCTCGCTGGATGAAGCCGGCGCGGTTGGCGCGGACGGCATCCCGGCCTATGGTCGCCGCTCTTTTCTGCAGGGACCAGCATGGCATCGGACATCAAGCGCATCGCAGCAGTCATCGCGGCCGAGATCGGCGCGCGGCCGGAGCAGGCCGCGGCGGCGATCGGGCTGCTCGACGAGGGCGCGACGGTCCCGTTCGTGGCGCGTTACCGCAAGGAAGTCACCGGCGGGCTCGACGATACGCAATTGCGCGACCTTTCCGAGCGTCTCGTCTATCTGCGCGAGCTCGATGCGCGGCGCGAGACGATCCTCGGCTCGATAAGCGAACAAGGCAAGCTGACCGAGGAACTCGCGGCGAAGATCGCCGCCGCAGGCACCAAGGCCGAGCTCGAGGATATCTATCTTCCCTACAAGCCGAAGCGGCGCACCAAGGCCGAGATCGCCAGGGAGCGCGGGCTCGGACCTCTCGCCGAGGCGATCCTTGCCGATCGCTCGGCGGTGCCGGCCGAGCTTGCGCTCGCCTATGTCACGGAAGAGGTGGCGGACGCCAAGGCGGCGCTCGAAGGCGCGCGCGACATCCTGTCGGAGCAGTTCGCCGAAAATGCCGATCTGGTCGGCAAGCTGCGCGCCTATATGAAGGAACGCGCCTTCCTGCGCGCAAAAGTTGTCGACGGCAAGCAGGAAGCGGGCGCTAAATTCTCCGACTATTTCGACCATGTCGAGCGCTGGGCGGGCGTGCCCAGCCACCGCGCCTTGGCCATGTTGCGCGGCCGCAATGAAGAGGTGCTGTCCCTCGACGTCGAGGTCGACGCGGACGACGCCTCGCCGGTGAAGCCGGTCGAGCGCATGATCGCCAATGCCTATGCGATCGGCGGCAGCCTTCCCGGCGATAGATGGCTGATGGACGTGGCCGGCTGGACCTGGCGGATAAAGCTGTCGCTGCATCTGACGCTCGACCTGATGCGTGATTTGCGCGAGCGGGCCGAGGAAGAAGCGATCCACGTCTTTGCGCGCAATCTGAAGGACCTGCTGCTGGCCGCGCCCGCCGGCTCGCGGCCGACGATGGGGCTCGACCCAGGCATCCGCACCGGGGTCAAGGTGGCGATTGTCGACGGCACCGGCAAGCTGGTGGCGACGACGACTGTCTATCCGTTCCCGCCGAAGAACGACGTGCGCGGCACGCAGGCCGAACTTGCCGCTCTCATCCGCCAGCATAAGGTGGAGCTGATCTCGATCGGCAACGGCACCGGCAGCCGCGAGACCGAAAAGCTGGTTGCCGACATGCTGGCGGACCTGCCGACAAGTGCGGGGCCGAAGCCGCTCAAGGTCATCGTCAGCGAGGCCGGCGCCTCGGTCTATTCCGCTTCGGCCACGGCAGCGGCGGAATTCCCGGGCCTGGATGTCTCGCTGCGCGGCGCGGTGTCCATCGCCAGGCGCCTGCAGGATCCGTTGGCCGAGTTGGTCAAGATCGAGCCGAAGTCGATCGGCGTCGGCCAATATCAGCATGATGTCGACCAATACCGGCTCGGCCGTTCCCTGGAAGCGGTGGTCGAGGATGCGGTGAACGCCGTCGGCGTCGACCTCAACACGGCGTCGGCACCGCTGCTGGCACGCGTTTCAGGCCTTGGCCCATCGCTTGCCGAAGCGATCGTCGCGCATCGCGACACGACCGGGCCGTTTGCCAACCGCAAGGACCTGCTCAAGGTGGCGCGGCTCGGACCTCGCGCGTTCGAACAATCCGCCGGCTTCCTGCGTATTGCCAATGGCAGCGAGCCGCTCGACGCCTCGTCGGTTCACCCGGAAGCCTATGGGGTGGCCAAGAAGATCGTTGCCGCCTGCGGCCGCGACGTGCGCGCGCTGATGGGCGACAGCGCAGCGCTCAAGGCGCTCGACCCGCGCGTCTTCGTCGACGAGCGTTTCGGCCTGCCGACCGTGCGCGACATCATCGCCGAGCTGGAAAAACCCGGACGCGATCCGCGCCCCGGCTTCAAGACGGCGACCTTTGCCGAGGGCGTCGACGACATCAAGGATTTGAAGCCCGGCATGCTGCTCGAAGGCACCGTCACCAATGTCGCGGCCTTCGGCGCCTTCGTCGATATCGGCGTGCACCAGGACGGGTTGGTGCATGTCTCGCAACTGGCCGACCGCTTCATCAAGGATGCGCATGAGGTGGTAAAGGCTGGCGACGTGGTGAAAGTGCGCGTCGTCGATGTCGACATCAAGCGCAAGCGCATCGCGCTATCGATGCGCAAGGATGGCGGCGAGGGCGGAGCGCCGAGAGGCCCACGCGACAATGGCGGCGGCAAATCGCCACCGCGTTTGCCGGTGCCGCAGCGCCAGCCGGAGCGGCCATCGCAGGGCGCGTTCGGCGCGGCTTTAGCCGAGGCGATGAAGCGCAAGTAGCTACCACGCCAGGACAGCCGGCTCCTTGCCGATCTGACCCAGAAGCCAGTCGCGAAAACTGGCGACCGGCGGGTGGCCGCGCTTGTCATGCGGCACGACGAGATAATAGGCGCTGCGGCTCTGCATCGGCTGGCCGGGAGCGGGCACCAATTGGCCGCGCTGCAATTCGCCGGCAATCAGGATTTCCGGCAGCAGCGCCACGCCGAGCCCGGCCATGCAGGCTTGGGCGACGGTGCCGAACTGCTCGAACTGCATGCCGGGACCGGTCGGCGCCTCCAGCCTCTGATGCTCGAACCATTCGCTCCAGGCGCCGGGGCGCGTCGCCATGTGCAGCAGCGGCAGATGGCTGATGTCGGCGGGCGTGGCGATGGCGCGGGTAGCGAGGAATTCGGGCGAAGCCACCGGCATCACGGTTTCGCGCATCAACAGCGTACAGTCCGCTTCCGGCCAGTCGGGCATGCCGTGATGGATGGCGGCGTCCAGCCGCTCGCGGGCGAAGTCGAAGCGGCCGATACGGGTGGCGAAGTTGATGGTGATGTCGGGGTGGCGCGCGACGAAATCCGGGATCAGCGGCATCAGCCAGCGTGTGCCGAAGGTTGGCAGGATCGCAACATTGAGGACACCGCTATGCCGATTGCTCATCAATCCAAGTGCTGCGTCGCGAAGCTGGCCAAGCGCCGAGCGCACCGCTTCGGCATAGATCTCGCCCGCAGTCGATAGCCGGACATTGCGGCTGTCGCGTTCGAAAAGCCGACGGCCGAACTGCTCCTCGAGAAGACCGATCTGACGGCTGATGGCGCCTTGCGTCAAATCCAGTTCGCGGGCGGCTGCCGTGAAGGAGCCGAGGCGCGCCACCGCCTCAAAGGCGGCAAGCGCCGCGGTATTCGGCAAAAGACGGCGCTGGACACTCATGATCTATTACTAACGCTCATTGATCCGTGATGCAATTTTGTTTGATTTTTCGCTGGCGCGGGCGGATAAGCCGGGCACATCAAAAAATACCGGGAGCGAGCCATGGCCGCCGAGAAGAATGCCTTCGTGTGGAACGATCCCTTCCTGATCGAGGACCAGCTTTCCGAGGACGAGCGCATGGTGCGCGACGGCGCAGCCGCCTTCGCCGCCGACAAGCTCGCGCCGCGCATCGAGGAAGCCTATGCCGACGAGAAGACCGATCCGTCGATCTTCCGCAAGATGGGCGAGGCGGGCCTGCTCGGCATCACCATTCCGGAAGAGTATGGCGGACTTGGCGCCGGATACGTGACCTATGGCTTGGTCGCGCGGGAAGTCGAGCGCGTCGATTCCGGCTACCGCTCGATGATGAGCGTCCAGTCCTCGCTGGTCATGTATCCGATCCATGCCTATGGCGCGGAAGCGCAGCGCAAGAAATACCTGCCGAAGTTGGCGTCGGGCGAATGGATCGGCTGCTTCGGCCTCACCGAGCCGGATGCCGGCTCCGATCCGGGCGGCATGAAGACACGCGCCGAGAGGACCGCGAATGGCTACAAGCTCTCCGGCTCCAAAATGTGGATATCCAACGCCCCAATCGCCGACGTTTTTGTCATTTGGGCGAAGCTGAAAGGCGAGAACGGCAAGGACGAGATCCGCGGCTTCGTGCTGGAGAAGGGCATGAAGGGGCTGTCGGCGCCGAAGATCGGCGGCAAGCTCAGCCTCCGCGCCTCGATCACCGGCGAAGTCGTGATGGAAGGCGTCGAGGTCGGCGAAGACGCGCTGCTGCCCAACGCCAAGGGCCTCGGCGGTCCGTTCGGCTGCCTCAACCGGGCACGCTACGGCATCTCCTGGGGCGCGATGGGCGCCGCCGAGGATTGCTGGCACCGGGCGCGGCAGTATGGCCTCGACAGAAAACAATTCGGCAAGCCGCTTGCCGGCACGCAGCTGTTCCAGAAGAAACTCGCCGACATGCAGACCGAGATCGCGCTCGGCCTGCAGGGCTCGTTGCGCGTCGGCCGGCTGATGGACGAAGGCAAGATGGCGCCGGAGATGATCTCGATCGTCAAGCGCAACAATTGCGGCAAGGCGCTCGATATCGCCCGCCAGGCGCGCGACATGCATGGCGGCAACGGCATCCAGATCGGCTACCATGTGATGCGCCACGCGCAGAACCTGGAGACGGTCAATACCTATGAGGGCACGCATGACGTGCATGCGCTGATTCTCGGAAGGGCGCAGACGGGTATCCAGGCGTTTTTCTAAGCTGGCAACGCTGCTTAAATTAGGTGCAGCGCAACATCTCTGCTTGGAGAATGGCCAGCATTTATGTCAGGGTTCGGCGACTGAAACGCCGAACTCCGGGGCACCATGGCAATTCTGGCAGCCGTCCATCACCTGACCCATTACAAATATGACCGGCCGGTGGTGCTCGGTCCCCAGGTGATCAGGCTGCAGCCGGCGCCGCATTCGCGCACCAAGGTGCTCAGCCACTCGCTGAAGGTCGAGCCGGCAAACCACTTCGTCAACCTGCAGCAGGATCCCTACGGCAACTTCCTCGCCCGCTTCGTCTTCCCGGAGCCGGTGACGGAACTGAAGATCGAGGTCGACCTCGTCGCCGACATGACGGTCTATAACCCGTTCGACTTCTTCGTCGAGGAGAGCGCCGAGAGCTTTCCGTTCGACTATCCCGAAGAGATCAGGGAAGACCTCGCTATCTACCGCGCGGCGGAGCCGGTCGGGCCGCTTTTGTCGGCGTTCCTTCGGACAATCGACCGCAGCCCGAGAAACACTGTCAATTTCCTCGTCGACCTCAATGCAAGGCTGCAGCGCGAGATCGCCTATATCGTGCGCATGGAGACGGGTGTTTATTCGCCCGAGGAGACTTTGGCCGCCGGCAAGGGCTCCTGCCGGGATTCGAGCTGGCTCCTGGTGCAGATACTGCGCAATCTGGGCGTCGCCGCGCGCTTCGTCTCCGGCTATCTGATCCAGTTGAAGCCCGATCTCGTCTCGCTCGACGGACCGCCGGGAACCGCTGTCGACTTCACCGACCTGCATGCCTGGTGCGAGGTTTATATTCCGGGCGCCGGCTGGATCGGTTTCGACCCGACTTCCGGCCTGCTCACCGGCGAAAGCCATGTGCCGCTCGCCGCAACGCCGCATTTCTGCAATGCCGCGCCGATCTCCGGCATGGCGAGCTTCGCCAATGTCGAATTCGGCTTCGACATGCGGGTCGATCGCATCGCCGAGCATCCGCGCATCACCAAGCCATTCTCGGACGAAAGCTGGCAGGCGCTCGATCAATTGGGCGAAAAGGTTGACGCGGTGCTGAAAGACGGCGACATGCGGCTCACCATGGGCGGCGAGCCGACCTTCGTGTCGATCGACGATTTCGAAGCGGCGGAATGGAACACGGCGGCCGTCGGTCCAACCAAACGCGACAAGGCGGACCAGCTCATCCGCCGGCTGCGCGAGCATTTCGCGCCGGGCGGCTTCCTGCACTACGGCCAGGGCAAGTGGTATCCGGGCGAGAGCCTGCCGCGCTGGACCTTCTCGCTCTACTGGCGCGCCGACGGCGAACCGGTCTGGCGCGACCCGTCGCTGATCGCACGAGAGAACGGCGATGCCGCGGTCGGGCCTGAACAGGCCGAGAGCCTGCTCAAGGCGATCGCCGGCGAGCTCGGCATCGACAAGGCGATGGTCGGCGAGGCCTATGAGGATCCGGGCGAGTGGCTGCTCAAGGAAGGCAAGCTGCCGGACAATGTCGATCCGTCCAATTCGAAGCTGGAAGACCCCGAAGAGCGCAGCCGCATGGCGCGCGTCTTCGAGCGCGGGCTGACCAAGCCGTCGGGCTATGTGCTGCCAGTGCAGCGCTGGAACAGCCAGGCCGCCGGACAGCGCTGGCGCTCGGAGAAATGGACGACGCGGCGCGGCCGCCTGTTCCTGGTGCCGGGCGATTCCCCGGTCGGCTACCGCCTGCCGCTCGGCACGCTGCCTTACGTGCCGCCGGAGCAGTTCCCCTATATCGTGCCGGTCGATCCGTCGCTGCCGCGTGGGCCGCTGCCGGCGCGCGAGGCTATCTTGCCGGGGGCCGCCACGGCGGAGCCTGAAGGCGCCGACGAAATGGCGCGCCGCCAGCAGGCCGTGTCCTTCACCGCGGCGACCGGCCAGCAGGATCGCGTCGAGCAGGAGATCACTGAGATCGGTGGCGCGGTGCGCACCGCGCTTTCGGTCGAGCCGCGCGACGGGCGGCTGTGCGTGTTCATGCCGCCGGTCGAGGCGCTGGAAGACTATCTCGAACTGGTGGCGGCGGCCGAGAACGCGGCCAAGGCCATCGGCCTGCCGGTGCATATCGAGGGTTACGCCCCGCCGCAGGATCCGCGCCTCAACGTCATCCGCGTCGCGCCCGACCCGGGCGTCATCGAGGTCAACATCCACCCGGCCGCCAACTGGCGGGATTGCGTGGCGACGACCACGGCAATCTATGAGGAAGCCAGGCGGTCGCGGCTCGGCACCGACAAGTTCATGATCGACGGGCGCCACACCGGCACCGGCGGCGGCAATCATGTCGTGGTTGGCGGCGCGACGCCGAACGACAGCCCGTTCCTGCGCCGGCCGGACCTGTTGAAGAGCCTGGTGCTGCAATGGCAGCGGCACCCGTCCCTGTCCTACCTGTTTTCCGGCCTGTTCATCGGCCCGACCAGCCAGGCGCCGCGCATCGACGAGGCGCGGCACGATTCGCTTTATGAGCTGGAAATCGCGTTGGCGCAGGTGCCGTACCCTGACAAGGGCGCGGCGCCTTTGCCGTGGCTGGTCGACCGGCTGTTCCGCAACCTTTTGACCGATGTCACTGGCAACACGCATCGCTCGGAAATCTGCATCGACAAATTGTTCTCGCCGGATGGGCCTACCGGGCGGCTGGGGCTGGTCGAGTTCCGCGGTTTCGAGATGCCGCCCAATGCGCGCATGTCGCTCGCCCAGCAATTGCTGGTCCGCGCCATCATCGCGCGCGCCTGGCAGAATCCGCTCGACGGCCGTTTCGCGCGCTGGGGCACCTCGCTGCACGACCGTTTCATGCTGCCGCATTATGTCTGGGCGGATTTCCTCGACGTGCTGGAGGATTTGAAGCTCAACGGCTTCGACTTCCGTCCCGAATGGTTCGCGGCCCAGCTCGAATTCCGCTTCCCGTTCTGCGGCGAGGTAAGCCAAGCCGGCGTCAAGCTGGAATTGCGGCAGGCGCTGGAGCCCTGGCACGTGATGGGCGAGCAGGGCGCGATCGGCGGCACCGTCCGGTTTGTCGACTCCTCGGTCGAGCGACTGCAGGTGCGGACCGAAGGCCTCAATCCGGAGCGCCACGCCATCGTCTGCAACGGCCGCATCGTGCCGATGAAAGTCACCGACAACCGCGAGGTCGCGGTGGCTGGCGTGCGCTTCAAGGCCTGGCAGCCGGCCTCCGGCCTGCATCCGGCCCTGCCGGTCAACACGCCGCTGGTCTTCGACATTTATGACCGCTGGTCTGGGCGCTCGATCGGCGGCTGCATCTACCATGTCGCGCATCCGGGCGGGCGCAGCTACGACACTTTTCCGGTCAACGGCAACGAAGCCGAAGCGCGGCGGCTTGCCCGGTTCGAACCGCGCGGTCATACGCCGGGCGGCTATATGCTGCGTAACGAAGAAGCTTCTGAAGAGTTTCCCATGACCCTTGACCTCAGGCGGCCGGCGAGATTCTGATCGACAATGGCCAAGGGGAATCAGAGACGGGCAGGCGGCAGGCCGCGGGCGCAGGGCCTGCTGGAGCGCTACCGGCCGATCGAAGGCGTCGTCGACGAGATGGTCGACGCGTCGGGCAGCCCGCGTCCGGCCTGGCGCTTCTTCATCGACGCGCTCGACGATCTGGGCGCGGAACGGCTTGGGCAGCGGTTTGCCCGCGCCGACCAGTATCTGCGCGACGCCGGCGTCTATTATCGCGTCTATGAGCAGGCAGGGGCCAATGAGCGCGAATGGCCGCTCGCGCATGTCCCGCTGCTGATCGACGAGAAGGAATGGGCCGAGATCAGTGCCGGCCTCGTCCAGCGCGCCGACCTGTTCGAGGCCATCCTGGCCGACATCTATGGGCCGAACCGGCTGATCGAGAAGGGGATCCTGCCTGCCGGGCTGATCGCGGCGAGCTCCGAATATCTGCGCCCCGTCGCAGGCGTCCGGCCGGCCAGCGGGCATTTCCTGCATATGGTCGCCTTCGAGCTCGGCCGTGGCCCGGACGGGCGCTGGTGGGTGCTGGGCGATCGCGCCCAGGCGCCGTCCGGCGCCGGCTTCGCGCTGGAGAACCGCGTCGCCACCACGCGCGCGCTGTCGGATATCTATGGCGAGATGCATGTGCATCGGCTGGCCGGCTTCTTCCGTCGTTTCCGCGATGCGCTGAACGGCATGGCGAGGGAATCGGGCGGCCGTGTCGCCATCCTGACGCCGGGACCGCTCAACGAAACCTATTACGAGCACGCCTATATCGCCCGCTATCTCGGCATCATGCTGCTCGAGGGCGAGGACCTGACCGTATCCGGCGGCAGGTTGATGGTGCGAACGGTTTCAGGCCTGCTGCCGATCGGCGTCCTGTGGCGGCGGCTCGACGCGGCCTTCGCCGATCCGCTGGAGCTCAGGCCGGACTCGCAGATCGGCGCGCCGGGGCTGGTCGAGGCGATCCGGCGCGGCTCCGTTTCGGCCGTCAATGCGCTGGGTTCCGGCCTGGTGGAAACGCGGGCCTTGCTTTCCTTCCTGCCCAGGATCGCGCGGGAACTGCTAGGTGAAGATCTGTCGTTGCCGAACGTTGCCACCTGGTGGTGCGGGCAGCAGAACGAACGCGACCACGTGCTTGCCAATATCGACCATATGGTGGTCGGCCCGGCGCTGTCGACGCGGCTCGCCTTCGAGGACGATGGCGCGACCAGGCTCGGTTCGGCGCTTTCGGCGGGGGAACGGGCGGAGCTTGTCGCGCGGATCGAAGCCGACGGCGCCGGCTTTGTCGGCCAGGAAGCGGTGACACTCTCGACCACGCCGGTGTTCGCCGGCGGTGTGCTTGAGCCGCGCCCCGCCAGTCTGCGCGTCTATCTGGCGCGCACGCCGGAAGGCTGGACGGTGATGCCCGGCGGCTTCGCCCGCGTCGGCTTCTCGCTCGACCCGACGGCGATCGCCATGCAGCGCGGCGGCCAGGCGGCGGATGTCTGGGTGGTCAGCGACAGGCCGGTCGAGCGCGAGACATTGTTGCCGCAGGAGCATGACGGCTTCATCCGCACCATGCCAGGCAGCCTGCCCAGCCGCGCGGCCGAGAACCTGACCTGGCTCGGGCGCTATATCGAGCGCTCCGAAGATACGGTGCGCGTGCTGCGCGCCTATCACGTGCGGCTTGCCGAGACGTCCGATCCGGACATGCCGCTGCTCGCCGATATCAGGGACTATCTCGAGCCGTTCGGCATCGAGGCCGAAACGGCGATACCGCCAGGGTTGATCGGCACTTTGGACAGCGCGGTCTACAGCGCCGGCCAGATTCGCGACCGCTTCTCCCCCGACGGCTGGCTGGCGCTGAAGGATCTGTCGAAGACCATCCACAAATTCGCGGAGACGGTCGCGCCCGGAGACGACGCGACGCGGGCAATGACGGTGATGCTGCGCAAGCTCGCCGGCTTTTCCGGTCTGCTGCATGAGAACATGTACCGCTTCACGGGCTGGCGCTTTCTGGAGATCGGCCGCAGGCTGGAACGCGGCATCCAGATCGCCGGCACGCTCAGCCGGCTGACCAGGAACGGGGCGCCGGAAGGGGCGCTCGACATGATGCTGGAGATCGGCGACAGCGTCATGACCCATCGCCGGCAGTATCCGGTGCAGGCCGGGCGGCGCACGGTGATCGACCTGCTCGCGCTCGACCCGCTCAACCCACGCTCGATCCTGTTCCAGCTCGAGCGGCTGAAGGCCGAGATCGCCATGCTGCCTTCGGTCGGCGGCGAGGGGCATATGTCGCCCGCCGCCAAGGAAATCCTGCAGCTCAACACGGCAATCGCCGTCATGGAGCCGTCGGATATGAGCGCCAAGGTGCTCGACGACTTGGCCGGCCAGATCGGCGCTCTCTACAACAGCCTCGCCAGAGGCTATTTCGGTTAGAGTATTTCCAGCGAAAAGGATCGCCTCCAATGCTCTATCTCTTTGTTTTTGCGCAATTCCGGACGCAAAACCTCTGCGCGCTTTTGCTGGAATTGCTTTAATGCTCTACGATATCAAACTCCATCTGCATTACGACTATGCCGCCGCCGCCGGCGGCGGACGGCACCAGGTGCGCGTCATGCCGCAGACGATCGCCGGCGTGCAGCGCGTGATCGCGGCCTCGCTGTCCTTCCAGCCGTCGCCGGCCGAACGCGCCGATTTTTCCGATTTCTTCGGCAACAACGTCACATCGATCGCCTTTCGCGACGCGCATGAGACGCTCGACATCCGAATGAGCGCGCGCGTTTCGGTCTCGCGGCCTGAGCCGGGTCTCGATGTCTCGCCGGATATAAACGGGCTAAGGTCGGAGCTCGATGTGGTGCGGTCACTCTCGCCGTCCGCGCCGCACCATTTCCTCGCCGCCAGCGATCATGTAGGCATCGACGCGGCGATCACGGCCTATGCGCGGGACAGTTTGCAGGGGTCAACCGTCGCCACGGCGGTCGATCTCTGCAACCGCATTCATCGTGACTTCACCTATGACGGCAAGGCGACGACCGTGCAGACCCGGGCCAGCGATGCGTTTGCCCTGAAGCGCGGCGTCTGTCAGGATTTCTCGCATATCATGATCGCCGGCCTGCGCGGGCTTGGCATCCCGGCCGGTTATGTCAGCGGCTTCCTGCGCACGATCCCGCCGAAGGGCAAGCCGCGGCTTGAAGGCGCGGATGCCATGCATGCCTGGGTCAAGGCCTGGTGCGGACGCGACGCCGGCTGGCAGGAGTTCGACCCGACCAACGGCATGCGGGCGAGCAACGACCATATCACGGTCGGCTACGGCCGCGACTATTCCGACGTGGCGCCGATCGTCGGCGTGCTGAAGACGACAGGCGGTCAGGTCGGCGAGCAGGCGGTCGACGTCATTCCGGTGGCAGCGTGACGCGACGGCGTCGATGGTGCGCATCGCCGTTTGCATCCGGAACCAGTCATCGGCGAGCGGCTTTATCTACGGATAATTTCGCGGAGCCCGCATGTTGCAGCATTCACAATTGTCCTCGGGCCGTTCAACGCGGAACGAGGAAACTCGAAGGAACGGTGCGCAAGATTCGGCCGAGCGAGCGTCGCTCAGCTATGTGAGTGATACCGATCCCGGCGTCCGACGACTGAGAAAAGGCAAGGGATTTTCCTATGTCGGTCCGAACGGACGCGCGGTCAGCGCGCAGACCCTTGCCCGCATCAAGGCGATCGTCATTCCGCCGGCCTGGACGGATGTGTGGATCTCGCCCGATCCGGACGGCCATATCCAGGCGACAGGCCGGGATCAGCGCGGCCGTAAACAGTACCGCTATCACCCGCAATGGACCGAGGAGCGCGACGGCGTCAAATATTCCAGCCTCGTCGCCTTCGCCGAAAGCCTGCCCGCGCTGCGGCTGCAGATCGATGCGGACCTGCGCCGCCACGGTCTGCCCATGGAGCGCGTCGTCGCCTCGGTGGTCTGGTTGCTGGACAACACCCTTATCCGCATCGGCAACGCAGCCTATGCGCGGGACAACAAGAGTTTCGGGCTGACCACGCTGCGCGACCGCCATGTCGAGATCACGGGCTCCAGCCTGCGCTTCGCCTTCAAGGGCAAGTCGGGCAAGGAATGGAAGCTGAAGCTGGTCGATCGCCGCATCGCCAAGATCGTGCGCGGCGCCCAGGACCTGCCCGGACAGAAGCTGTTCCAATATCTCGATGAGAATGGCGACCGGTGCCCGGTGCGCTCGGAGGACGTCAACCGCTATATTCGCGAGGCATCCGGCGCCGATTTCAGCTCAAAGCATTTCCGCACCTGGGGCGGCACGATCCATGCGGCGTCGCTGTTTGCCGGGACCGAGCTGCCGGAAAGCAAGACGCGGCAAAAGCGGATGATCAACAGTGTCGTCGACAAGGTCGCCGAGCGGTTGGGCAATACCCGTGCCGTCTGCCGCAAATGCTACATCCATCCGCTGGTGTTCGAGGCATGGAGCAAAGGGCGCCTGCTCGACGAAATGGCCGGGGCCAACAAGCGCAAACGCCGGATATCCGGCCTCGATGAGGAAGAAACGCTGGTGCTCAGATGGCTGCAGGCGCGCGGCGCCTGACAGGCAGGCGCGAAGGCAGCCAAGTCCGGGCTCCCCCGATAAATTTTTTTATCGACCTTGTGTCGGGAAGGGTCCTAGTGTCGCGTCCTTTGATACGGAAAGGACGCACCATGCTCTACGCCATCCTCTGCTACGCTTCCGAAGACGTCGTCTGCTCCTGGAGCAAGGAACAGGACGACGAGGTCATGGCAAAGATCCTCAACGTGCAGGACAAATACGCCAAGGCGGGCCGGCTCGGCCCCGTGGCGCGCCTTCTGCCGACGACCGCGGCGACCACGCTGAGAAAGGTCAAGGGCGAGGCGGTCGTGCTGGACGGCCCGTTCGCCGAAACCAAGGAACAGTTCCTCGGCTTCTACACGCTCGAATGCGACGATCTCGACGAAGCGGTCGCATTCGCGCGCGAGCTCTCCGAGGTCAATCCGAGCGGCGGCTCTTACGAGATCCGGCCGGTTTCGATCTTCAATCCCACAAAGGTAGCGGTATGACCGAGCTTGCCTGGATAAGCACGGCGATCGGCAACGCCCGTCCGCAGGCGATGGGCGCGCTGCTGCGCTACTTCCGCGACCTCGACGCCGCGGAAGAGGCTTTCCAGGATGCTTGCCTGAGGGCACTCAAGAACTGGCCGAAGAACGGGCCGCCGCGCGATCCCGTCGCCTGGCTGATCTTTGTCGGCCGCAACAGCGGCATCGACGCCGTGCGCAAGCGCGCCAAGCAGGCGCCGATGCCGGAAGAAGACCAGGTCTCCGATCTGGAGGACGCCGAGAGCGACATCGCCGAGCGGCTCGACGGCGCGCATTACCGCGACGATATCCTGCGGCTTCTGTTCATCTGCTGCCATCCGGATCTGCCGGCGACGCAGCAGATCGCGGTGGCGCTGCGCATCGTCTCCGGCCTTACCGTCAAGCAGATCGCGCGCGCCTTCCTGGTCGGCGAGAGCGCCATGGAACAGCGCATCACCCGCGCCAAGGCGCGCATTGCCGATGCCGGCGTGCCGTTCGAAACGCCAGGCGCGGTCGAGCGCTCGGAGCGGCTCGCCGCTGTCGCCGCGATGGTCTATCTGATCTTCAACGAAGGCTATTCGACCAATGGCGGCGAGGCACCGGCCCGCGCGCCGCTCTGCGAGGAGGCGATCCGGCTTGCCCGTCTGCTGCTCAGGCTCTTCCAAGCCGAGCCGGAGATCATGGGGCTGACCGCGCTGCTCCTGCTGCAGCACGCGCGGGCGCCGGCGCGTTTCGACGAGAATGGCGAGATCGTCCTGCTCGAGGACCAGGACCGCTCGTTATGGAGCCGCAAGATGATCGACGAGGGCCTGGCGCTGGTCGACAAGGCGCTGCGCCACCGCAAGCCCGGCCCCTACCAGGTTCAGGCGGCGATCGCGGCGCTGCATGCGCGGGCGGCGACGGCGGAAGATACAGACTGGACCGAGATCGACCTGCTCTACGGTCTGTTGGAGCAGATGCAGCCTTCGCCCGTTGTGACGCTGAACCGCGCCGTGGCGGTCAGCAAGGTGCGCGGCCCGGAAGCCGCGCTCGCCATGATCGAGCCGCTGGAAGACAGGCTCTCGGGCTATTTCCATTTCTTCGGCCTCAGGGGTGGGCTGCTGATGCAGCTTGGCCGCAACGAGGAGGCGCGCGTTGCCTTCGACCGCGCCATCGCTTTGGCCAATACCGCCGCCGAGGCGGCGCATATCCGCATGCATATCGACCGGCTGATCAAGGAAAGCGCCGAGAAATCCTCGATCCGGAAGGCGCACTGATACGGCTTCGCTGCTTGGCCCAATTTCGCGACCCGGGCTTGGACCATGCCGGGGTGGCGGTTTTTCCCCGAAACGAGTAAATGCCACGCCATGAAGCGCCCGGCTGTGCCCTGCGGTACGGACACGACACGGCGCATGGCTTCCATTCCCGCTCACGAATCGCGGGATCTGAAAGGGATAAAATGACACTGGCGAAGGAAACGGCTGCACTTCTTGAGAAACTCGGCGTTGCCAAGGATGCGCTTTCGGACGGCGACCTTGTCGTGCGCAGCCCGGTGACGGGCGAACAGATCGCGGCGCTGAGATCGATTTCGGCCGCCGATGCCGGCCAGGCCATCGATGCCGCGCACAGGGCCTTCCAGGCCTGGCGGCTGGTGCCGGGGCCGAAGCGGGGCGAACTGGTGCGTCTGCTCGGCGAGGAGTTGCGCGCGCATAAGGACGAGCTCGGCCGCCTGGTGTCGATCGAGGTCGGCAAGATCCCGTCCGAGGGTCTCGGCGAAGTGCAGGAAATGATCGACATCTGCGACTTCGCCGTCGGTCTCTCCCGGCAATTGTATGGCCTCACCATCGCCACCGAACGCCCCGGTCATCGCATGATGGAGACGTGGCATCCGCTCGGCGTCGTCGGTGTGATCTCTGCCTTCAACTTCCCGGTCGCGGTGTGGTCGTGGAATGCAGCCCTTGCCTTCGTCTGCGGCGATGCGGTGGTCTGGAAGCCGTCGGAAAAGACGCCGCTGACCGCACTTGCCTGCGAGGCGATCTTCAAGCGCGCCGCCAAGCGTTTCGGCAAGGATGCGCCGGCAGGGCTGCTGCAGGTGCTGATCGGCGACCGCGTCGCCGGCGAGGTGCTGGTCGACCATCCCAAAGTGCCGCTGGTCTCGGCCACCGGCTCGACGCGCATGGGCCGGGAGGTCGGTCCCAGGCTCGCCAAGCGTTTTGCCCGTGCCGTGCTGGAGCTCGGCGGCAACAATGCCGGCATCGTGACGCCCACCGCCGATCTCGACATGGCGCTGCGTGCCATCGCCTTCGGCGCCATGGGCACGGCCGGCCAGCGCTGCACCACGCTCAGGCGCCTGTTCGTGCATGACAGCGTCTATGACGCGCTCTTGCCGCGGCTGAAGAAGGCCTATCAGTCCGTCTCGGTCGGCAATCCGCTGGAAGGCAAGGCGCTGGTCGGCCCGCTGATCGACAAGGCCGCCTTCGACAACATGCAGAAGGCGCTGAAGGAAGCTGAGGCGCATGGCGGCAAGGTGACCGGCGGCGCGCGCGTCGAGAACGGCCATCCGGACGCCTATTACGCGCATCCGGCGCTGGTCGAGATGCCGAAGCAGGTTTCGCCGGTGACGGAAGAGACCTTCGCGCCGATCCTCTATGTGATGAAATATTCCGATTTCGACGAGGCGCTCGACCTGCACAATGCGGTGGCGGCGGGCCTGTCGTCGTCGATCTTCACTCGTGACCTGCAGGAATCGGAGCGCTTCCTGGGCGTCGATGGCTCTGACTGCGGCATCGCCAACGTCAATATCGGCACCTCGGGCGCCGAGATCGGCGGGGCGTTCGGTGGCGAGAAGGAGACGGGCGGCGGTCGCGAGAGCGGCTCGGACGCCTGGAAGGCCTACATGCGCCGCGCCACCAACACGGTGAACTTCTCCAAGGCGCTGCCTTTGGCGCAGGGCGTGTCGTTCGACATTGACTGAGGACGAAGCGACGGGTCAGCCCGCACTCGCGAGCTGACCCGGCCGACTATCGATCGGGTCATGCAGGCGGAAGGCGGGCGACCGCTCAGAAAGCCTTGCCGGTTGCCGGATC
The DNA here is from genome assembly GCF_006439375.1 of Mesorhizobium sp. B4-1-1. Classification (NCBI taxonomy): domain Bacteria; kingdom Pseudomonadati; phylum Pseudomonadota; class Alphaproteobacteria; order Hyphomicrobiales; family Phyllobacteriaceae; genus Mesorhizobium; species Mesorhizobium sp. B4-1-1. The sequence continues at coordinate 269,027 of NZ_VFTH01000004.1, read as the reverse complement.
GAACAGGCGGAGCGCGCCCGCATCGAAGACGAACGCGCACGGCTGGCCCTTGGCGACACGGGCTTGGGGCGGCAGGGTCGCCGTCAGCCTTTGCGCGCCGACCCGGGCGGTGGTGACCTGTTCGGGGCCTGTCAGTTCGACGACGTCGATCTCGACGGGCAGCGACAGTTCCGCGCCGCTGCCCGGTCCAAGGCGGAGCGCTTCCGGCCTGATGCCGACCACAACTGAAGCATTGTTGCGGGCCGCGTCGGTGTAGCGAGCCGGAATCGCCAGCCGCGCATCCGTGCCTGCAATCGCCAGCTTGCCGTCCTCGACGGTCGCTTCCAGCCTGTTCATCGACGGGGCGCCGACGAAGCCCGCGACATAGAGCGTCGCCGGATGGTTGTAGATATCTTCCGGCGTGCCCAGCTGTTCGATGCGGCCGTCGCGCATGACGGCGATGCGGGTCGCCAGCGTCATCGCCTCGATCTGGTCATGGGTGACGTAGACGACCGTGGTGCGCAGCATTTCATGCAAGCGCTTCAGTTCGGTGCGCATTTCCAGCCGCAGCTTGGCGTCAAGATTGGAAAGCGGCTCGTCGAACAGGAAGACCTGCGGCTTGCGCACCAAAGCGCGGCCGATGGCGACGCGCTGGCGCTGGCCGCCGGAGAGCTGGCCGGGCTTGCGGTCGAGCAGGTTCTCGATCTGCAGCAATCTTGCCGCCTCGCGCACCGCCTTGTCGCGCTCGGCGGCGGGGACTTTGCGCATTTCAAGGCCGAAGCCGATGTTGCGGCTGACGGTGAGGTTCGGATAGAGCGCGTAGGACTGGAAGACCATGGCGATGTCGCGGTTCTTCGGATGCACGCCAAGCACCGACCGGCCGCCGATCAGCACATCGCCGCTGGTTGCCTCGGCGAGACCGGCGATGATGTTGAGCAAAGTGGACTTGCCGCAGCCCGACGAACCGAGCAGCACCAGGAACTCGCCGTTTTCGAGCGCGATGTCGATGCCTTTCAGCGTCTCGACGCTGCCGTAATTCTTGCGGACATCGCGAATTTCAAGCGCGCTCATGAACAGCATCCTCGAACTGGATCGGCCCGCCATAATCGCGGGGCAAGGTTGAAATGGCGCGCGAGGCCACAAGGATGGCGGCGGACAGGCATTTCACCAACGATTGCCCCTGTGCCAGTGCCGCCAGGAAGGCGGCGTTGAAGACATCGCCGGCGCCGATCGTGTCGATGACGGCGACTCGAGGTGCCGGCACTTGAATGAGCTCGCCGTCGGCGCCGATGGCGATCGCGCCGTCCGGCCCGCGCTTGACGACGACCGTCGCTCCGTCCTTCATGCCGTCGCGGATCTTGCGCGCGGCTTCCGATGGACTTGCCAGGCCGGCCAGCGTGGTCGTCTCGACTTCGTTGAAGAGGGCCAGGGCGCAGCGCGACAGCCAGCCGCGCGCGGCGGTGCAATTCGCTTGCGTCCAGCCGTCGATCGGCCAGCCTGTGTCGAGCGCAACGGCGATGCCATGCGCTTCGGCCCAGTCGAAGAAAGCGTCGTAATCGCGCGTCAGGTCGTCGGTGAGGAAAGAGCCGCAGAGCAGCGCGTGGCCGCCAGCAAGCCGATTGCCGTCCAGCACGGAGAGCACGTCAGCCAGGCTGAAGCGGGGCAGGTGGCCGCGCGTGGTGAAGAAGGTGCGCTCGCCATCTGGATGGGTCATGCCGACCGACAATGTCGTGCCTTCGGGACGAACCGGCCATTTCTGCGCGCGGCGTCCGAAGGCTTCGCGCAGCCAGCGCCCGAACTGGTCGTCGCCGATGTTGGCGGCGATGTCGAAGTCGATGCCCAGCGCCTGCCAGGCAAGCGCGGTGTTGCCGGCCTGGCCGCCGACGCGCAGGTCGTCGTGATCGACGACGGTTTCCGTGCCCGCTTTCGGCCACGGCGCGACCGGGCCGACGATCAGGTCCACATTGACGTTGCCGATCACCGCGAGCGGCCGCATCACTCGCTCCTGGTGATCTTGGTGGTGCGCACCGGCGTTCCGGCATTCTCGACGCGGGAATCGGCGAAGGCGATCATCAGGCGTTGCGCAACCGGCAGCATGGCAAAGATCGCCGCCAAGCCCGTGACGGGCTTGAAGGCGAGCGTGACCGCGCCCGCGACCGGCGGCTTGCCAGAAGCGTCGAACATGACCAGCGGCGCGCCGGTCTCGACCGCCGAAACGGCCATGGCGGTCACCAGCTCCGCGGTCGGGTCGTCGCCGCGGAAGAGGACGACGCCGATCTTGGGCCCGAGCATCTCCATCGGCCCGTGGCGAAGCTGACCGCCTTCGAGCGAAAAGCACGGCAGGCGCGACAATTCGGTCAGGCCGAGCCCCAGCGCCTCGGCGAGGCCCTGCAGCCTGCGGCCGGAGGTCACGACGGTCGCGACCGTGCTCAGCGCCGCGAGCGCGGCATCGATCCCGACCGTCTCCGTCGCCTTGAGCACCGCGAGCGCGGCGGCGGGGTCCTCGCCGAGCGCGGCGAGAATGGCGAGGTGCAGGGCGAAGGTCACGGTCAGGCTGCGGGTCGCGGCAAAGGCAAGCTCGGTGCCGCCGGCGCCGACGAGGCAAGGCACCGTACGGCCGAGGAAGGAACCGGCCTCCAGCGTCAGGCCGAAGGTTTCAGCGCGGTCGCCGGTCTCGTCAAACCAGCGCAGCACCTCGGCGCTCTCGCCGGACTGCGAGGTGACGATCACCGTCTTGCCGTCAAGCGGCAGCGGCTGGCCAAGCTGCTCCGAGAGCGGCAGCGCGATGGCGTCGATGCCTTGCGCGCGATAGAGCGGCTCGACGGCGCGCGCGACGGCATGCGAGGCGCCCATGCCGAGCAGGACGAGCCTGCCGTTCTTCCTGATCGAGGCGGCTACCTTGGCGGCGGCCTCTCGATTGCTCTCGAACGAGGCAAGCGCATCCTCATGCTGACGCGCCATCTCGCGGTCGATTGCGACAAGCCCTGCCGGACGTTTCTTCTCTGCAGTCATGATTATCCTTTCACTCCGCCGCTGGTAAGGCCCGAGATCAGCGCGCGTTGCATGACGAGGCCGATCAGCACCGGCGGCAAGGCCGCGAGCACGCCGGCGGTGGCGATCAGTCCGTAGTCGGAAACGCGGCCGCCGGCGAGATCGGCGATGGCGACCGTCAGGGTCTTTGCCCGCTGGTCCGAGGTGAAAAGCAGGGCGTAGAAGAACTCGTCCCAGGCAAGCAGCACGGCAAACAGCGCCGATGTCGCCACGACAGGCGCCGCCAGCGGCAAGGTGATGATGCGCCAGGTCTGGAGCAGCCCGGCCCCGTCGATCATCGCCGCGGCCTCGATCTCGCGCGGGATGGCATCGAAGCCCGATTTCATCAGCCAGGTGGTGAAGGGCGCGAGGATCGTCAGATAGATCAGCGCAAGGCCGAAGATGTTGTTGAGCAGGCCGAGATAAGACAGGCCCATGTAAAGCGGCACGGAGAGCGCTACCGGCGGCAGCATATAGGTTGCGATCACCATCGACAGCGACCAGCCCACCGAAGGGGTGCGCGAAACGGCCCAGCCGGCCGGCACGGCAAGGACAACAGCGGCAAGCGTCGCCATGCCGGCGACTTCCAGGCTGTTGCGCAGCGAAGCGGTGAAGGCGGCGCCGGCGCTGTTTTCGGCCGTCGACAGAAGCTGCGCGTAACGGGAGAAGTCGGCCGCCTGCGGCCACCAGCGCAGCGGCTTGGCGGCAAGATCGGCGGCCGGCGATATGCTCATGACGAAGAGCCAGGCGAGCGGGGCCAGGATGACGGCGGCAAGCAGGATCGCGCAGGCATAGACAAAAGCGGTGAAGACCGGGCTCTTGCGTTCCATCAGACGGCACCCCCCGCGGTTTTCTTGACCAGCGTCGCATAGGCGACGGCGAGCACGGTGACGAGCAAGGTGACGATCAGCGCCAGCGATGCGCCGGAGCCTGCGCGCTGGAAGGAGAAGGCTTCCTGATAGACGAGGATCGACAGCGAGCGTGTGCTGTTGGCCGGGCCGCCGCGGGTCATGACCCAGATGATGTCGAAGACCTTGAAGGCCTCGATGGTGCGCAGCACGAGCGCCACCATCAGCGGGCCGGCAAGATAGGGCAGGATGACGAAGCGAAAGCGGTTGAACGGGCCGGCGCCGTCGACAAGCGCCGCGGCGGTGATGTCGCGCGGCACCGCCTGCAGGGCGGCGAGCGCGATCAGCGCGACAAGAGGAAAATTCTTCCAGCAGTCGGCGACGATCAGCGCCGCGAGCGCCGTGCCGGGCTCACCCAGCCAGGAGCGATAGTCATCGATGAGATGGAGTTGGGTCAGCGCCGCGTTCAGCGCGCCATATTCGGGATTGTAGATCAGCCGCCAGAGCGTCGCGTTGACGACGGTGGGCAGCGCCCATGGCAGGATCATCAGCCCGCGCAAGACGGCGCGGCCACGGAATTCCTGATTGAGCAGAAGAGCCGCAAGCACGCCGATCACCATCTCGGCGGCGACCGAGATGACCGCAAACCAGGTGGTTGTGACCAGCGTGCGGCTGAAGTTCGAGCTCGTCAGCATCTTGGTGTAGTTGTCGAAGCCGACGTAATTGCCAGCCGTGCCGACCAGCTGGGCGTCGGTGAAGGAGAGCCTGATCGTATCGACCAACGGCCAGCCGATGACGGCGACCATGATCACCAGAAGGGGCAGCATCAACAGCCACGCGCGAGTCGTCATCCAGGTGCCTGACATCGGAGGCGCCTCTCTTCCTTCATCCGGTCGGAAATAGCACGGGCGGCGCTCATGTATGAGGCCGCCCGCCCGTCGGGGAACGCCGGATCAGAGGCCGCTGTTTTCAGCAGCGGTCTTGAGCGCGTCTTCCGGCGCCGCCTGGCCGAGCAGCGATTCCTGGATCGCCTGCTGCAGTGCCGTCGACAGCTGCTGATATTTCGGCGTGGTCGGGCGCGGATACATCGCGGCGAGACCGAGCTTGGCGGCGGCGATCAGTTCTTCCTGGCCCTTGGTGACGGCCGGATCGTCATAGGACGAGGCCCAGATCGGCAGCGAGAGCTTGGCATACTGGTTCTGCGTCGCCTGCGAGGTCATGAACTCGATGTATTTCCAGGCCTCGTCCTGGTGCTTCGACACCGCGGTGACGCCAAGGCCCATCGAGCCGTTGACGGCCGAGACCTCGCTGGTGCCGGCAACGCCCGGCGCCGGCACCACGCCGACCTTGCCCGCGACCTTGGAGTCCTTCGGATCGTTGGCCATGTTGTACATGTAGGTCCAGTTCAGCGCGAAGGCGGCATCGCCGTTCTCGAACACCTTGCGGACGTCTTCTTCCAGGAATTCCTTGGAATTCGGATTGGTGAGGCCCGACTTGTAGCTGTCCACCATGTATTTCAGGGCCGATAGGCCGCCGCCGTTCTGGAAGTCGGGCTTGCCGTCCTTGAGGAAGTCGCCGCCATAGGCGCTGACCAGCGTGGTGTAGTCGCAGACAGCGGCTTCGGCCTGCGACCAGCTCCAGGCGATCGGCGTCTTCAGCAGGCCCTTGTCCTGGATGATCTTGGCCTGCTGGCCGAGCTCTTCCCAGGTCTTCGGCGGCGCCTTGATGCCGGCCTTTTCAAGGATTTCCTTGTTATAGAACAAATACTTGGTGTCGAGGATCCACGGCATGCCATAGTACTTGCCGTCATACTGGACGGTGGTCCAGGCGCCAGGCAGCACGCCCTTCTTCATGTCGTCGGTGATCTTCGACGAGACGTCGACCAGCACCTTGTTGGTCGCATATTCGGCCGGCCAGATGACGTCGAACAGCACCACGTCGTAGCCGCCGCCGGATCCTTGAGCGAGCACGGTCTTGTCGTGCAGGCCTTCATAGGGAACGAATTCGAGATTGACCTTGATGTCCGGATTAGCCTTGGTGAAGGCCTCCGTCATCGAGCGCACGTCGGCCTCGCTGTAGGCGGCCTGCGCCATGAAGAGCGCGTTCAACGTGGTTTCGGCGAAGGCGTGGGGGACGAACAGCCCGCCGACGAACACCGCGCCCAGAAGTGTCTTACCGATCGATTTCAGCATTTGTCTTTCTCCCATTTTCGACAACTGCGAGTGGGCGGCCAGGACTGCGCCGCTTCCCCAAATTCGCATCGCGTCTGACTGGATCCGTCCCCAACGGCGTGCGGCGGAGCCCGAAAGCTTTTGCCGTCTTTTTGTAGCGCCGCGCGGGTCTCACCTATTAAGTCAACTCGCTTGACTTAATTAGTCGATCAATCCTTTAATGGAGTCAAGAGGGGAAACGACGGTGCACGACATCAGCCCGATCCGTGCCAAAAGCGGCACCAACCAGGAGGGTACCAGCGCGCATAACCGCCGCGTCATGATCGAGGCGCTGCGGCTCAACGGCGCGCTTTCGCGCGCCGACCTGGCGCGGGCGACGCAGCTTACCAAGCAGGCGGTTTCCAACATCATCGAGGATCTCGAGCGCGACGGGCTGGTTGTCGCGCTGGATGCGGTGCGCAAGGGCAGGGGGCAGCCCTTCACGCCCTACCGGCTGGTTCCCGAGGGAGCCTTCGCCATCGGACTGCAGATCGACCGGCATTTGACGCGCGTCGTGGTGGTCGACCTCGTCGGCAAGGTGATCGCGCGCGCCGAGGCGGGGCTGCCGCTCGACGAGCCTTCGGCGGGTGTCAAGATCATCCTCGGCCTTGTCGATCGCGTCAGGCGCGAGTTGGCTTCCTTGTTTGCCCAGTCCGAGCGGCGTCTGGTCGGGTTGGGCGTCGCCATGCCGGGACCGTTCGGGCTGAAGAACCCGGACAACAAATGGATGATGCCGGCCTGGCAGCAATTTCCGCTGGTGCAGGCGCTTGCGGCCGGCGCTGGGCTCGATGTCGGCCTGCAGAACGACGCGGCGGCCTGCGCGACTGCGGAGCGGATCGTCGGCGCGGCGCATGGCGTCGATCACGCCGTCTGCCTTTATGTCGGTTACGGCATAGCCGCCGGGCTGATCCTCAACGGCGAACTCTATAGCGGCGGCAACGGCAATGCGGGCGAGATCGGCATGGCGTTGCTTGCGCCGGCCGGCCCCGGTTCCACGCCGCTCGAACACCGTGCATCGCTGGCCTCGCTCTACCAGCATCTCGGCCTCGACCCCACCGAGAGGGGGCTCTACGAGACGCTCGGCGCGCTGGCGCTTGCGCGGGATTCGCGGGTCATGGGCTGGGTCGAGAAAGCCGCGTCCGACCTGCGCTGGAGCGTGCATCTGATCGAAACGATCTTCGATCCGCAAACCGTCATCCTCACCAGCAGCGCGCCCGAGGCGCTGGCCCGGCTTCTGCTTGAGGCCATGCATCCGCTGCTGCCGTCGATCTCGGATCGTCCCGTCCGACGCCTGCCTCGGCTGCAACTCGGCACCACCGATCCCTGGGCGATCGCCGTGGGCGCCGCTGCAGAGCCGATCAGCCGGGCCTTCGATCCGCGTTTTTCCGCCATCCTGAAGGCCGGATAGAAGCGGTCAGCCCATCCTTTGCGTCGCGGTGGCGGCGAAAGCCGCGTCGATGATGGCGAGCTTGACCGCCTGCGCGGTGAGGTATTCGCCGTAGAATTCGTTCGAGATCCACATGACGGAATGGCCGCGCTGCCCGAGCCAGCCGACGCTGCCGAGTGCCTCGGCGTCGCGCAACTTGCGCGCAAGGTGGGTGCGCGACAGCTTCAGCCATTTGGCGAAGTCGCCGATCGACAGCACGCCGGTCGGGATCCGCTCCTGGCCGGCATTGTCGGGGTCGACGCCGGAGATCAGCCAGTCCATGACGACGCCGCCATTGTTGAGCCAGGTGAACAGCGAGAAAGTCTGTTGCGGCTCGCGCACCGGCACGGAGGAAATCAGGCCGTCCGCGATCAGCGGCTGCAGCTTGGCAAGCATCTGCGGCCTTGCCTGGAACGTTTCCAGCCGGTTCCCGCCGTCAAGGGCATCGAGCGTGCTCAGATGGATCTGGATCCAGCCGATCAACGGCTCCAGGGTCATGGCGGGCAGTTGCAGGGGGCGAATGCGGCCGTCATCGGCCGTCGGCCCGGTCTCGAGGAAATTATAGTGCTGCATTTCCTTGATGAAGGCATGAGCCGTGTTTCGGCTTGCCACCGCATGCTGAACGGTGACGTCGGCAAAACGCGCCGCGGTCAGTTCCTTTCGATAGTCGCTGGGATCCCTGCGGAAATGCAGGGCAAGACCGATATGCGCCATCAGCCAGCGTTGCTGGGTGGCAAAGACCGAGGAGGCTCGCGGGTTTCCTTGATAGGCCTGCTGCATCGCCACGGCTTGCGCGCGCACGCAAGCGGGCAATGCCGGGTGACCGGCAATGTCTTCATAGGTCAACGCACCCTCCCAGCTTCCACCCAAAGATGCTGTCATGCTCGCACGTTGCGGATAGCAGTTTCGGCCGTCACCCGCCAGCGCGGGCGGGCGCCGATTTTGCGCTACGTCGCGCCGAGTTTGACGATCAGCGGTCCTTCAGAGCCGAGAGACAGGCTTCGAAGGCTTCGTCGACCACGGCGAGCTTGGCTGCCTGGACGGCCATGTACTCGTCGAAGAAAGCTCTCGAAACCCACATCACGGAATGACCGCGCTGGCCGACCCAGCCGATGCTGCCGAGCGCCTCGGCATCATAGAGTTTGCGCGCCAGATGCGTGCGTGAGAGCTTCAGCCAGTGCGCGAATTCGCTGACCGAGATGACGCCGGTCGGTATCTTGTCGAGATGGACGTCCTCCGGATCGATGCCGCACATCAGCCAGTCCATGACGATACCGCCGTTATTTAGCCAGATAAATAACGAAAAAGTCTGTCCGGGCTCCCGCACGCCGTCGCTGGCGAGCAATCCGTCGGCGATCAGCGGCTGCAAGACAGGCAGCATTTCGGGTCGCTCGAGGAAGGCTGCCAGCCGGATTCCGCCGTCTATGCGGTCGAGAGTCGTCAGATGCGCGTAAATCCAGCCGGTGAAGGTCTCGATGGTGCCCGCCGTGACCCGCATGGGGTGGGCGCGGCCATCGCCGCTGGCCGAAATATATTCGGCGATGTCGTAGTGCAGCATCTCCTTGACGAACGCCTCGGCGGTGTTGCGGCTGGCCACCGAGTTGCGGCGTACGACCTCGATGAAACGTGCCATCGTCATTTCGGTGCGGCGGTCGTTGGGATCGCGCCGGAAATGCAGCGCCAGGCCGACATGGCCGAGCAGCCAGCGCTGCTGGGTGGCAAACACGGCGGCCAGCCGCGGGCTCGTTTCGTAAATATGGATGAGCGCCTTGGCCTGTTCCTGGACACCGCGAAGCGCTGCCGGATGACGGGCGATCTCTGCGGCACTCAGCGGCATTTCCTGCGGCACTCCATGCGATTCCAAGCAACGACAAATGAAGATTTCCAGTCTTCGCCGATTGTGTCCAGTTGCCCATTGGAACAACGGTCGAATAAGTGGTGCATTCCTTGCTAACTCTTTGCACCGGTTTGGGAAAGCCGTCCCGATAATAGTCGGGCCGCCGCCCTCCCTTGAATCGACGAATCCCGCAAGCAGGCATAGGTTCCGCGCCATCGGGGCTGCGGGGGGCGGCTGGCGTTGGTCATAATCCGCGCGGCCTTTGCAGCCCGCGGCCGGCGGCCTATCGTGACGGTTGATGGCCGGCCATGGCGCCGCGCGAGGCCTTCCTTGGCGAGTGGCTGCGGCAGCCGCGGATTGCGCTGCTCTCAGCCGGATCGAGCGGCATTGCCGGCTACGGCGTGGCGCGCCGGTGCCGGGAAGGCTTCAAGGTCGGGTCGCTGTTCGCCGACGCGACGGACGTGGCCTTGGCAAGGGTGGCGGATCTCCCGGACGCAACGGCCGGCAAGGAATTGCATGTCGACGTGCCGGCCGGCCAGGTTCAATTCACCGCCATGCTTCAAGCCGCCGGCTTAGTTCCGGGCTGAGGACGACATGCATGTACAAGGACGGCAAGCCCGGCAACGCCCCCTCGACGGTTTCGGCGTCACGACGCTCGAACCGGGATGATCGCGTTGAGATCATTGTTTTGCCTGGCTGGTCCATGCGAATGGCCCAATGACGTGGTTGCCTTTGCCGGCTGCGTTTCGTGGAGGTTATCGAATGGCTGGAAGGACGGTCCTGATCGCCGGCGGCGCTGGAGGAATGGGTCTGGCGACCGGACTGCGCTTCGCCGCTGACGGCGAGCGGATCGCGCCCGCCGATCTTGCCGGCCCCAAGCTCGACGCCGCCGTGGCGAAGATTGCCGCGACCGGGGCGGACGCGATCGGTTTGCCGCTCGACATCCGCTCCGTCGCCGCCTGCCGCGACGTGGTGGGCAAGGCCAGGGAATGGGGCGGCGCCATCGACATTCTCGTCAACGCCGCAGGAGTCTGGCTCGAGGGGCCAGCAAGCGAGGTCGAGGAGGAGCAGTGGGACCTGGTGCTGGACGTCAATCTCAAGGGCGCGTTCTTCTTGATCTCGGTCGCGATCCCGCTCCTGTCGGCCGCGCAAGGCGTGATCGTCAACATCGCCTCCGACGCCGGCATCGTCGGCAACAATGGGGCGGCCGTCTATTGCGCCTCGAAGGGCGGGCTGGTGCTTTTGACCAAGGCTCTCGCGCTAGAGCTCGCCCCGCAAGGCATCAGGGTCAATGCCGTCTGCCCCGGCGACACGGCAACGCCGATGATCGAATATCAGGCCAACCTATGGCGCAGACGACCCCGACGGCTACAAGCGCCGGCTCCTGGGGCACTATCCGCAAGGGGACAGAGCAAGGTTCATTGAGGTGGAGGAGATTGCTTCCTTTATCCACTATCTTTGCCAGCCGGGCGCGGCGCCGATCACCGGGGCCGCGCTTTCGATCGATTTCGGCGTCACCGCCGGTTATTGAACCGTTGCGGTTCATCGCGGGTGTGATTGGTCGCGCCGGCATGTCGGCACCTTTATCCTGGAGGGCAAATGGTCGTGTTTTGCAAATCTCGCAAGGCGCTGGTGACCGGCGCGGGCGCCGCCGACGGCATCGGTATCGCGATCGCGCGTGCGCTGGGCGAGGCCGGTCTTTCGGTCACCATCACCGCTTCGTCCGCACGCGTCGAGCAACGAGCGGCGGAATTGCGGGGGGAGGGGCTCGATGTCCGCGCTTTCATGGCCGACCTGACGCTCTCCGGCGATGTCGAGCGGTTACGTGCCGAAACCAGCGAAATCGACATCCTCGTCAACAATGCCGGGATGGGCACCGTCGCCCAGCCGGCGTTGCAGCGGCGGTTTCTCGATCTCAGCGAAAGCGAATGGGACCGCGGCATCGATGTCAGCCTGAAAACCGCCTTTTTGAGCACGCGCGGATTTCTGGCCGGCATGGTGCAGCGCGGCCATGGGCGGGTCGTCAACATGGCCTCGGTGACGGGGCCTTACGTATCCAATGAAGGCGAGGCCGCCTATTCCGCTGCCAAGGCCGGCATGGTCGGCCTGACGCATGCGCTTGCCCTGGAGGTCGGCCGCAGCGGCGTCACCGTCAATGCCGTGGCGCCGGGGTGGATCGCGACGGGCGCCTCGACGCCGGAGGAACTTGTCGCTGCCCGGAACACGCCGCTAGGCCGCGCCGGCAGCCCCGCGGAAGTCGCGGCCGCCGTGCTGTTCCTGGCATCCGACGCAGCCAGTTATGTCAACGGCGCCGTTCTCGTCGTGGACGGCGGCAACATCCTGCAGGAACGCAAGGGCTGACCGCGAGGGCGAAGGGATTGGTCGGGGCCGCGTAGGTCGCAGCCTGCGTTTGAACGTTTGGGGCAAACGGGCACGGCGCCGGAAGGATTGTGCGCCGCGCCCATCGGGGTCAGGCGGCAGAACGCAGTTCGACGTCGACCTTGGGGAAGTCGATCTCGGTCAACGCGACGTTGTTGGTGTAGTTGGTCAACACATTGATCGCGACGTTTGCGATAATCTCGACAATGTGCGCATCGCCGAGACCGGCCGAACGCGCTGCGACAAGATCCGCATCCAGGACCTGCCCGCGCACGTCGATGAGACGGCGCGCGAAGGAGGCGACGGCAGCGTCGAGCGCGCTTTCTGCCTTGCCCTCACGGGCTTGGCGAATACCTTCCGGGGACAAGCCAGCGCCCTTGCCCATCAGCGTATGTGCTGAGAGACAATAGGAGCATTCGTTCGCCTGCCCGACAGCGAGCGAAATGATCTCGCGTTGCTTCGCCGTGAGCACGCCCTTGCCAAGGGCCTCGGATAGAGCGAGGTAGCCGTTCAGCACGGCCGGCGATTGGGCGAAGGTGGAAAAAAGATTCGGCACCATGCCGAGCTTGGCTTTGACGCCCACCAGCGTGGTGCGGACGGCGGCGTCGGCATGGGCAGTGTCGATGGGAGCGATACGGGGCATGTCAGAGTTCCTTGTGTTGATTGTCCACCATTCCTACATGGAGGACTTCAGGCGCTCTTTGGTGCCAATAATTTTGCTGATCGTCCCAATGGACCCGTTGGCCGCCCTCTTTACCCATGTCACTCCGAGCGCTCGGACGTTCTTCACCGGGAATCTGTGTCAGGCGCTGCGATTCTCTGGCGCGGGTCATCTGCACCTGCTCAAGGCAGGCGAGCTCACGGTCAGCCGGAGCGGAGAGGCCGATCTCGAATTCTTTGAGCCAACCCTGCTGTTTTTTCCGCGCGGGCTGACCCATGACTTCGCAGTTGACCCCAAGCGCGGGGCCGACCTCGTCTGCGCAACCGTGGAACTCGGGGGCGCGGAGGGCAATCCCATTGGATTGGGCCTGCCAGAGTGCGTGGTCCTGCCGCTCGCAGAGCATCCAGCGCTGCGGCCGGTTTGTGACCTGCTGGTCGGCGAAGCGTTCGCGGAGGGTGGTGGCCGCCAGACGGCGCTGGACCGGCTCTTCGAGTATCTTCTGATCCTGATCGTGCGACACGTCATTGAGTGCGGCGTTGTTTCGACCGGTGTGCTCGCCGGGCTCGCCGACCCACGCCTCGCCAAAGCGCTGACGGCGATACACGAAGCGCCGAGGAAGCCCTGGAAGCTCGAGGAACTCGCCGAGGTCGCAGGCATGTCACGCACGCGTTTCGCCGAGTATTTTCGGAAGCTGGTCGGCCGCACACCGATTGAATACTTGACGGTCTGGCGCATGACGATCGCGCGCCAGCTTCTTGGCAAGGGGAAGCCGGTCAAGAGCGTCGCAGCACAGGTCGGTTACGACAGCGCGGCCGCCTTCTCGCGCGTGTTCAGCCGGGTCACCGGGCACCCGCCGCGCGACATTGGCCAACCACAGTAGGATGCCCGCCGAAGCCTTCGGCGAGGCTGGCGGGTCCATTGCCTCCTGGCGGTCGGAATGGTCTTAGTAGGATTTTCGGTGGATTGATCAGTCACCGGCTGTTGCCGTCTATCGAAGCCCTCGGTATCGCACGGGCGATCCTCTTGACAGGGAAGTTGATGGCCCAGCATTGAAATTGCTGATCAATCTCGACTGGAGGCGTTACCATCCAGCCACTATTGTCTCTTTATTTCAGTACCTTAGTGAAAATCTGGTAGCGGGAGAGCGCTACCGCCTTCCTCCCCCACTCGGAGAGCATGAGATATTTTCTACAGTGTCGGGCGTGATGGGACCTGTCTCGGTGTTGCAAGGACCGGTAGGGAACGGGAGAGTCTGACCCCAAAGCTATCCACGACGCGAACGGCAGCTTTGCGCCTCAAAATCGGCCATTCAAGCGGCCAACTACCTATACCAAAAGCAGACCTCTCTGGCGCGGTCGATGAGGTGCGCTGCCCCCACCTCGGCACCGATCGCCGTCTATCGGACGCTCCAAACCCGACGCAACTCCGACGGTTTAGGGATCGACCAGGTTCAGATCGTAGCGCAGGTAGTCCATGCGTTTGGCTAGCTTGTCGTAGAGCCGCTGGGCCGTATAGTTGTCGGACTGCGTCATCCAGAAGATCTTGAACCAGCCGGCATCCAGGCCAAGCTGACTGAGGTGGGCGATCATCGCTTGGGCTATGCCCTGGCCGCGGCTCTCGGCAACCACATAGATGTCCTGCAGGTAGCAGGCGTCGCCATTGCTCCAGGTGAAGGGGAAGGCGAGGAAGAGCGTGAAGCCTTTGGGTACGTCTTGCGCGTCCACCGCGACAATGCAGCGAAGGCCTGAGGCGGGGTCCATGATCCGGCCCCAGTTGCGCTCGCCCATGGCATGGTTGCCGGGCTCGCCCGGCGCGAGCGAGACGAAGTCACGCCACATGTCCAGAAATGCCGCGCGATCTTCGGCCTCCGCTGGGCGCACGGATATGGCGCTGACGGTCATCATGTACCTTCCTGATTTTCCTCGCGCGCCGTGCGCGCTTGCTCTGAACGTGCCCGAGGCGCATCGCCAACAATATTGCCGGTCAGCACGCGTGCCGTTCCCGAAAGAACGACATCGCCGTTGCCTCGTTGCAACTCGACAACCAGGTCCGCTGTCTGCCCCCCGCTCCCTCTCGTCAGGACATGGATGGACCTGCAATGAGCGGTTAGCACATCGCCCGGCCACACGGGGATGTGGAAGCGAACCGTATAGCGGCGGACGCTGCCAGGCCCGAACCAGTTCGTCAGCGCGGAGGCCAACATTCCGGCGGACAGCATGCCGTGCGCCATGACGTCTGGCAGTCCGGCTTTTGCCGCGAACTCATGGTCGTGGTGCAGTGGATTGAAATCACCCGACGCGCCCGCATAGCGAACAAGATCGCTGCGTGTCAGCGGGCCGTAGACGACGGGGTCGCGCGGCCGGAGCGTCACGCCTGCTCTCCTGGCTTTTCGATCGTCGCTTTTTCGATCGTTGTCATGGTCTCGCGACAAACCAGATTGCCGGTTGCCGCGGACAAGAACTCGACCTCGGTTGTTATCACCCGCATCGACCCGCCACGGCGTCCCGTCTTGGTCTCGTCGCTCAGCATGCGAGCACGACAGCGAAGCCGGTCGCCGGATCTCATCGGCTCGAAATACTCGTAATCCTGTTCGCCATGGACCGTTCGCGAGCGATCGAGGCCGAGCATGCCGGTGATCAGTCTTTCCACGAAATCCGCCGAGGCGACCGCGGGAAAGGTCGGGGGAGCAATGTCGGCATTCTCCGAATGGACATCCTGTACCGCGCGCGCGAACTCTCGGACCTTGCCGGCCTCGACAACGAAATCCCATTCTTCCAGAATATCGCCGGCCACGATCATGTCATGCCTTCCCGCAAGGCGCTGTTGCGGCGGGTGAGCAGCAAGAGCACCGCCAGCGCCAGAATATTGAAAGCAATCAGCAGGGTCGCAACGGCCGTAATCGTCGGGTTGATCTGTATGACCAACTCGTTGAACATTCGCTTCGGGATGGTCATGTGGGTCCCCGCGATGAACAGCGTCACCACCACCTCGTCGAAGCTCATGACGAACGAGAATATCCACGCCGCCGCCGCCGAAGGCGCCATGTTCGGCAGCACGACCCGCGTCAGGATCTGAAGCTGCGAGGCGCCGAGCGTTGCCGCCACCTGCTCGATGCGGACATCGAAGCTCCTGAACGCCGCCTGCATGATCAGGACGACGTAAGGCACCGCCAGGATCGTATGGCCCAGCACGAGGCCGAAGAACGTGCCGAGCAGGCCGATCCGCGCGAAGAAGATGTAAAGCGAGACCGCGGTGATGATGGAGGGCAGGATCATAGGGGCCATGAAGTTCGCTTCGAGAAAGCGTTTGCCTCGGAAATCGCCACGCACCAGGACATAGGCAGCGAGCGTTCCGCAGACGAGCGCTATGCTGCTGGAAAGCGTTGCGAGAATAAGCGAATTCGTACCCGCCTCGATCCAGACCGGATTGCCGAACAGGCTCTCATACCAGCGCAGCGACAGCGCCGCCGGCGGAAACTCCAGCGATCTCGCGTCCGAAAAAGACATCGGCGCAACGATCAGCACAGGCAGGCAAAGGAACATCAGGACGGCCGATCCGACAACGCCAAGCCAGAGATCGGAGAAGGAAGTTCGCTTCATGCCTGACCTCGCTCGCGAAGCCATTGGTAGACGGCATAGAGTGAAAGCGTGATCGTCATCAGCACCACCGAGATCACTGCCGCGATTTCCCATTGCGCGAAGCGATTGATGAGCAGGTCCATCATGTTGGAGATCAATGGAAAACGACCGCCGCCCAGAACCGCTGGTGTGATGTAGAAGCCGAGGCTAAGAATGAAGATGAGAATGGCGGAAGCGGCAAGCGCCTGAAGCGTCTGCGGGAAAAAAATTTGCCAGAAGATCCGCGTGCGGCTGGCGCCGAGCGTTTCGGCCACCTGCATGAGCCGCCCGTCGACCCTGATCATCGCCGCATAGAGCGGCAGGACGAGGAAAGGCAGCAGCACGTTCGCCATGCCGATCAGGATGCCGATCTCATTGTAGAGGAATTCGACGGGGCGGGTGGTCAGCCCGAGGCTGAGCAACGTCTTGTTGACGAGCCCTCCATTGCCGAGGATCACGATCCAGGCATAGGTGCGCACGAGGATCGAGACCCAGAAGGTCATGACGACGATGCCGAGCACAAGCATGCGCAGGCGAGGCCGGAGCCTGGTTGTCCAATAGGCGAGGGGATAGCCTAGCAATACCGTGACGATCGTTACCTCGAGCGCCACGACGAGCGTGCGCCAGATGACGTGGGAATAGACGTTCGACTGCACGAAATCACTATAGAACCGGGTGGTCAGCGTGCCGGTCTTCGAATCGTCGATGCTCCAGTAGGCGGTGTTCAGCAACGGAAGATCGAAGACCGCCAGCATGAGCAGCGCCATCGGCGCCAGGAGCACAACGAGATCGAGTTTCGAGCGGAAAGACGAGCGCAAGGGCGCGGCGACCTTTCGGGTCGTCGCGTCCTCGAGGGCGATGGAAGCATCGGACATGGATGGCTTCGCTGCGGTCTTCGTCACTGCGCCAACTTGAACTCGTTCCAGCGCTTCTCGACCTCGGCGGCGTGGTCGTACCACCACTGGCCATTGATCAGCCACTGGACCTTCTTGTTGTCGGCGGATGTCGGGAAGGTCTTGAGCACTTCAGGCGTCACGATCTTCTCAAGCTCCGGGCTCGCACCGGGATAGGGCAGGAAGCCGAGTATGCACTTCTGCACCTCGGCGTTGCTCTGCAACTTCATCCAGGCGTAGAGCATGTCGCGCTGTTCGTCCGAAATGCCCTTGGCCACCATCCACCACGAGATGTCTAGCATGCCCTGATTGTAGGTCGACTCAACGCCTTCCTGACCGAGCACGCGGCCCGACCATGCGATTGCGTACTGGACCTCGTTGTCCTTCAGCAACTGGGCTGGCTGTGCGCCCGACTGCCACCAGATCGTATCCGTCTTGATCCGCTCCAGGGTCTTGAAGGCGCGATCGAGGTCGACGCCCTTTTTCACGTCCTCGGGCGTCATGCCATCGCCCATGGCCGCAAAGGCAAGAACGAATTCGGGATAGTCCGGCAGCGCCCGCTTGCCGGGGAATTTTTCCGTGTCGAAGAAGTCGACGAAGTTCTGCGGTGCCTTGGTGTCCTTGCGCCAGGCCATGATCGTGGAGTAGTAGCTGGCCCCGAAGCCGTTGGCATTCTTCGCTTCGTCGAACATGGGCTCGGGATTGAGCTTCGCCCAGTCGATCGGCTCGAGCAGGCCCTCGGCGGCCAGCCGGTACATGTCGCCGGTCGAGCCGTCGGTCACCGTGTTGGTGATGACGCCGGATTTCGCCTGCGCGGCGATCTTTGCGTAACCGCCGGGAGTCTCGGTGATCACCTTGATGTTGGCGTCCTTGAGAAGCGGGCCGTTGACGCATTTGTCGAGCGCATCGCCATACTCGCCGCCCGAATTCATGATGTGAAGTTCCCTGGTCTGCGCCATGGACTGCGTCGAGGTGATCAACGCGATGGCACAAACGAGTGAGATGTTCCCCAGCAGTTTTTTCATTTTCATCACCTTTGTTCCGTTTGGATCGACAGAGATGGAATGAGATCGAGCCGCTCTGTCACGGCGACTTCTATTGCGCTGGGACACCTCCCGTGCCTTCAGGCAATATCCAGACGTTCGCCGGATCCCATGAGAGCCACACCTTGGACCCTTCGGGCTTCGGTCCGCGCGAACCCGCCAGGCTTGCCTTCATGCGGCGCCCATTATCGAGTTCGACATCGTAACGGACGGTCTCGCCGAGGAAGACGACGTCCCTGACCGTACCGTTGACGAAGCCGTTGTCATTATCGGCGCGGATGTCTTCCGGACGGATCATGCCGCAGACGCGATCCCGCACCCGTCCGACCGGCGCATCGCAGGGGAAGAGGCTTCCGTCGTCGCCGACAATCTCGTTGTGCGCCCGCAACCTGCCTTCGAGGAAGTTCGCCATGCCTAAAAAGCCGGCGGTGAAGCGCGTTGTCGGCCGATGATAGATTTCACTCGGCGTTCCGGTCTGCTCGACCCGGCCGTTGGCAAGCAGGACGACGCGATCCGACATCGACAGCGCCTCTTCCTGGTCATGCGTCACCATGATGGTGGTGATGCCGAGGTTGCGCTGCAGGTCGCGGATTTCGGACCGCACCTCTTCGCGCAGCTTGCGGTCGAGGGCGGCCAGCGGTTCGTCGAGCAGCAGGATGTCGGGCCTGAACACGACCGCGCGGGCGAGCGCCGCCCGTTGCTGCTGGCCGCCCGACAATTGGTGCGGCTTTCGCCATCCGAAATCCGTCAGCCGGACAAGCCGCAGCGCGTCAACGACACGGTCGCGGAGCTCGGAGGCCCCCACACCGCGCACGCGCAAGGGAAAGGCGATATTGTCGAAGATCGTCATGTGCGGGAAAAGCGCGTAGCTTTGGAACACGAGGCCGATATTGCGCTGCGCCGGGGCTACGAAGGTGATCTCGCGGTCGCCGATCTCGATACGGCCTGACGTCGGGATCGAAATCCCCGCCATCAGGGACAGCATCGTCGTCTTGCCGGAACCGCTTGGCCCGAGGATGGTCGTGAATTCGCCGGAATTCACCGTGACCGAAACATCCTCGATGGCCCTGACCAGGCCATATGATTTCGTGACGTTGGAGAATCGGACGAGGGTCATCTTGCCTTGGGTTTCAGGTTCGGTTGCGGCGGATCACTGTTCAGTGCCTCATGCGACAAGCGGCCAGACGGTTCGGTGCGCGATGCCGGCGCGCTTGGCCACACGCTCGGCGGAGTGTCTTGCCAGCCTGTAGATCTCGCCTTCGTCGAGCTTCACCAGCCGCCCATGACGCACGATCATCTCGCCGTTGCAGACGACTGTGTCGACCGCCTTGGTTCGAGAAACGAGCACGAGTTGGCGCACGACGTCGACATTGGGCTGGGCGTCCGGCAGATCGTTGCTGCGCACGACGAGATCGGCCTTTTTTCCGACCTCGATGCTGCCGAGTTGTGAAGACAGTCCGAGCGCGCGCGCGCCGCCAAGCGTGAACATTTCCAGGATCGACTGCGACGGCAGATACTCGCCCCATTCGCGGCTGACGAGATAGGCGATGAAACCGAGATCGCCGAACGCCCATGCCTTTGCGATGTCGGTTCCGAAGGCGATCGAGGTACCCGACTTGTGCAGGCCCGGGAAGCGGCTTCGACCGGTCTGCGAGATGCCGTAGTACATGAAATTGCCGGGATGCCAGACCAGCCCCATGCCGGTCGCCGATATTGCGTCGACTTCGCTCGGCTCGAGAATGTTCATATGTGTGAAGAAGCTGTTGGGGCCGATCAGGCCCTTTTCGGCGAAATGGACCAGAGCCGGTTTGCCGAAGCGTGTCTTGTCGTAGTCGGTATCCGCCACCATCAGATTCTGGTGCTGGTGAAAGACCGTGCCGCTGCGGTCGGCGAGCGCTTTCGCCTCCTGCATCAATTCCTCGGAGGCGCTGCCGCAGCCATACAAGGCGACGTGGCCGCGCGCCAAACCGTCCTCGTCAGTGTTGCGCTTCAATTGGCCACCCAGTCCCTCGCGCGCCCTTTTCGCATCGCATGGTGCGCGGGGAATATCGGCCGCCATCGGCTCGCCGCCCACGATGTCCCACAGCATGCAGTCGGAAACCGAGCAGCGGATACCGACGGCCTGCGCACCCTCGACGATCGCGTCGGGTGAATAGCTTGTCGCGGCATCGACGAAGCCGGTGAAGCCGTTGCGCGCCATTTCGGCGGCGGCCATCAGGGCGCTGGCGTATTCGTCTTCGTCCTCGACGGCGTTCATCCAGCGTGTGAACACGCCGGTCCCGGCGCCGCCTTCCTCCCTCGGTGGATTGGGGTTGTCGGTGATCGAACCGCGGCTGAGATGCAGTCCCGCGTGGTAATGTCCGTCGATGAAGCCCGGATGCAGCACGCCGCCGGCCGCGTCTATCTTGCGGCTGGAGGTCCATTCGGCTTCGATCCTGTTGGTCGTGCCGACCGCGGCAATCCTGTTTCCCACGATCGCGACCGCGCCGTCCGGATAGACCGTTCGCTGCTTGTCCATGGTCAGGACATAACCGTGGGTGATCAGCAGGTCGCAGGGCTGCGGGACGCCGGGTTCGGGAGGTGTTGTCATATCTGCACCTTCCCGGTCTCCCGGTCCCACGATAAGACACGCAGGTCCGGCTTTTCCTTGAGCAGCGACTGCTTGTGAACGCGCATCGAGGGGGTCCGCTCGAAGTCGGTGTCGCGAATCTCGATGAAGCGCGGGATCTTGAAGGCCGCCAGGTTGGCCCGGCAAAACTCGACGATCGTCTCGGGAGACAGGTCATCGCCCGGTCTCACCTGAACGTATGCCTTTACCTCCTCGCCGCGAAGCTCGTCGGGCACGGGTACGACCGCTGCGTCTATGATGTTGGGGTGGGAGCGCAGGACGCCTTCCAGTTCGGCCGCGGAAATGTTCTCGCCAGAGCGGCGGATGATCTCCTTCTTGCGGCCGACGAAGTAGAGCAGCCCGCGCTCGTCGCGGCGCGCCACATCCCCCGAATGATACCAGCCGCCACGATTGGCCTCGGTCGTGGTCTCCGGTCGGTTGAGATAGCCGGCATAGAGATCCGGTCCACCGATCAGGCATTCGCCGGCGTCGCCTTCGGCAACGTCATTGTCCTCGTCGTCGACGAGGCGGATCGTCACGCCCGGCGGCTCGACGCCCATCGTGCCGGTGCCGACGAGTTCGTCTGCCATGTGGTTGGGCACGCGGCTCATCACGCCACCCTCGGTGCTGCCATACTGGTTGTGCCAGTGGAAGCCATAGCGCTTCACCATTTCGGCGTGGAGCTCCTTGGGCAGGCCGGCATGGATGGCGAGCCGAATGCGGTGGTCCAGTTCGGCCGGTCCGGGCTCACCTTTCATCAGCAACGCGGGAATGGATGCGATGGACAGGATTTCGGTGGCGTCATAAGTCGTCACCACATCCCAGAAGCGCGATACGGAAAAGCGGCGCATCGCGACCATCGTGCCGCGCGAGGCGAGTGAGGTGAGAAGCTGGATCGCGGGATCCGCATAATAGAACGGCAGGCAGCAGAGTTGCCGGTCCTGCCAGCCGCGTCGGAAAAGTCGAAGGTCGACGTCGATGACGCGTAGCCACCAGCCGTGATGCAGCATGCAGCCTTTCGGCGCGCCGGTCGTACCGGATGTATAGTAGACCGTGATGATGTCTTCGCGCTTGCATTCGACCGTGGCGAAATCCAGGGGCTCGGCCGCGTTTTCATACGCTGCAAGGCCGTCCGGTTCGCCGCCTTCGACCAGCACGATGTGGCGCAGTGCCGGCGAATTGCCGCGCACGGCCTCCATGATCGGCAGTTGCGGCTTGCCGACGATTGCTACCGTCGGCGCGGCGTCCGTCACGATGTGGCCCGCGTCGTATTGCATCGCGGTCGGTGCGATCGACACCATGGTACAGCGGTTGGCTATGATGCCGAACAGCGCGATCATGAATTCGAGCCGGTTGTCGAGCATGATGACGACGCGGTCGCCAGCCTTGACATGCGGTTTCAGATACCCGGCAAATCGTTGGCAGCGGTCGAGGAATTCTCGCCGCGTCATGATCGGTCCGCCATCGATGATGATGGCGGGGCGCTCGGGATCTTCAAGGCAGCCCTTGGAGACGATCTCGATGACCGTCTGATGGGGAACGCCGCTCCACTCCGGTGCGACGTTCTCATGCCTGATCCAGGTCGATGGTCGCGGCGGAATCTTGGAGACGCCGAGTTCCATGCGCGCTGCTTGTGTGGCGATCGGGCCGCTCATGAAGACACCTTTGCGTAGCCGTTCTTGATCACGATGTTGCCGGCGGAGTCCGAGGCTTCAAAGCCGACAAGCCCGTCCTGTCCGGCCCAGTGGTCGACGGTGATCGATTGGCCCGGCGTCAGGAAAAGCGGATGGGCGAAGCGGCAGCCGAGCCGCTTCAGCCTCGGCGTCTGCCCGCCACAATGGTCGTCCACGATCGCGCGGCCGGCGAAGGACAAGGTGCACATTCCGTGCACGATTGGTGCCGGAAATCCAGCCCTGGCCGCGATGGCCGGATCGATCGTGTAGGCGGAATAATCACGCGCCGCATCGGCATAGCGGCGGGTCTGGTCGGGCGTCAGGCCGTATTGCGCCGAGGCCCCTTGCGTCTTTGCGATCACCGGTCGCGCAGGTGGCGTCTCGCCATGCGCCGCATCGGAAGGTTCTCCGCGGACAAGGCAGGTGCTGTACTGCGTGCAGACAGCCTTGCCGTCATGCGTCACGGTTTCGGAACGAATGACGAAGGTGGTGCCGGCACGGGTGCCGCGCACGCTCGTCAGTGTCGAGGCGGTGAACAGCCGCTGCCCGGGCACGATCGGCGCATGAAAGAAGAAATCGTGCTCGCCATGCAGGACGAAGTCGGCGGTCAGCTTGTCCAGCACCTCGACCATGCTTTGCATGACGGGCACATGGGAGAAAACGGGCGGCGCGAATTCACCTGCCAGATGCCGCGGGTTTTCGTCATCGACCGAGCGTGCGAACTGCGCCAGCCTGTGGCTGCTGGTGCGGAACTCCTCGGAGTCACGTGACATGCCTATGGACGGAGCCTTGGTGTTGAGGTGTCCCAGGGAGCCAGAATTCATAACGGGAGTCCTTCGACGAAATCACCCAGTTGCGGAAGCTTGGGTAGTCTGTGGTTCAACGCCTTCTCGACATCCTCGATCTGCCAGCGCCCATCGGTCCGCAGATCGATCTCGATGGCGCTTGGCGCAATCACCTCGATACGATTGCCATAGGCCTGGAAAACCTGCCCCGTCGCTGGACAGTCTTCCAGCGCAAGCCAGCAGATCAGTGGCGAAACGTTGTCGGGCGAAAAGACGTCGAACACGCCGTCTGGCGGCGCTTGCAGCGACGTCTCGATGCGCGTGCGGGCCGAAGGGGAAACGGCGTTGGAGCGCACGCCGTATTTGGTGCCTTCAAGCGCAAGCGTGCGCGACAGGCCGATCACCGCGAGCTTCGCCGACGCATAGTTTGCCTGGCCGAAACTCCCGACCAGCCCGGCGAGCGAGGTCGTGTGCACGATCGACGCGGCGACCTGTCTGCCGGCCTTGGTCTCGTTGCGCCAATATTCCATGGCGTGGCGCGCCGGCGCCGCATGGCCCTTGAGATGGACACGGATGACGGCGTCCCATTCGTCTTCGGACATGTTCGCGAACAGACGGTCGCGCAGGATGCCGGCATTGTTCACCAGGATGTCGAGCCCGCCGAATGTCTCGACGGCCATCCCGATCAGCGCCTGGGCCTCGCGCCAGTCCGCGACGTCGTGGCCGCTCACCATCGCCTTGCCGCCGTCCGCGATGATTTCGTCGACCACCGCGTTGGCGGGGGATACGTCGCGCCCTTGCCCGTGGAGGTCGGCACCGAGATCGTTGACGATGACTGATGCTCCGTGCCCGGCCAGCGCAAGCGCATAGGAGCGGCCAAGACCCCGCCCCCCGCCAGTTACCACCGCGATCCGTCCTTCAAGCCGGCGCTTCGTCATTACGACAGCCTGTCCGATGATGTCGCGACCACCGCGCGTCTGCGGAAAAAAGGTGCCATCTGATCGCGCACGTCCACCTCGCTTGTCGCCTGCAAGGGTTGCTCCGGCGCCTGACCAACCGAATGGTCCGGCACCCCCCGCAGCCCTCGTCTCGTCCGATATTTGACAGCAGATATTAAAATGAATATGAGGTCAATATCATTTTTCGTCGACAAATCTCTGTTCCAAGTCTGATCGCGGAAAGAGTGAAAGTCGCGGCAGGGATGGCGACAGATGGCACCTCGCACCGTAGCTTCTTCGCCGCGTCCCGCATTCGCTCGGTGGATCTCCCAAAGCAACAGCATCACCCAGCAATTCATGGCGATGGGGATCCAGCCGGATTTCATCAGCATGGCCGGTGGCTTGCCGGCCGCCGAGTTCTATCCGGCCGCAGCGATTGCCGAGGCGAGCGAAAAGGCCATGGCACGCTGGGGCTCCATGGCACTGGAATATGGTCCGATCGAAGGTTTTCCGGCGCTGCGCCAGCAAATCGCCGAGCGCATCAGCCGCGAGGCGGGCCGCACCTTCACGATCGAGAACGTGCTTCTGACGACGGGCGCTATGCAGGGGCTCGATCTTCTCGGCAAGGTCCTAATCGATCCGGGCGACCGGGTCGTTGCGCAATTCCCGACCTATGTCGGTGCGCTCGATGCCTGGCGCCCGCGGCTTCCCGTCTACGAGCCGCTCGATTGGTCGGCGCCTGGAGGGACCGGTGTCGATGCGCTGCGCCTGGCGAAGTTCATCTACACAGTGCCGAATTATTCCAACCCCACCGGCGCCCTGGTATCGACGGCCGCGCGAAAGGCCCTGCTGGAAAAGGCGATGCAGGCCGGGACCTGGCTTGTCGAGGATGACCCTTACCTGCCGCTGCAATTCGACGGCGCAACCGGACCGAGCATCCTTGCGCTGCATGGGAGGATGGAGCGCGACGGACCTTACGAGGGGCCTGTCGTGTATCTCGGAACGCTGTCGAAAAGCATCGTGCCGGGATTGCGTGTCGGCTGGACGATCGCGTCGCGCGACATGATCCAGGCGCTGACGCTCGCCAAGCAATCGTCCGACATCAGCAGTTCGATGCTGACGCAGGCGATCGCGCTGGAACTTCTGGAATCCGGTTTCGAGGCCCATCACGTGCCGTCGATCGTGCGCCACTACAGGCAGCGGCGCGACGCACTTTGCGCGGCGGCGAATGCCGAGCTTGGCGAGTGGTTCGAATGGGAAATGCCTCCCGGCGGCATGTTCGTGTGGATGCGCGGCCGCCATTCGGCGATCGACACCGACGTCCTCTATGGCTTTGCACTGGACGCCAAGGTGGCATTCGTGCCGGGCAGCGTCTTCGACCCGGCGGCGAAACTCCGATCGGCGATGCGCGTGAACTTCACCAGAAGTGCGCCGACGGTGCTCGAGGAAGGTGTTTCACGGCTTGCGGTAGCGGTCAAACGCTACATGGCGTCAAATCACTGACCGTGACTGGACAAATAGGCGTTCGTCCAACGAACGATCAGCGCCCGGGCGGATCCTTGCAATAGACCGCCCGGTACCAGAGCGTCGACAGCATAAGCGCGAGGTCTTCGTCGCCAGAGAGGCCTTCCTGGTCGAAGAGCGAATCCCGGCTGACAATCACCGCATAGAGATAGTGGAAGACCATTCCCTCCAGCGCGTGCGCCACCGCGACCGCCGATCCCGGCATGTCTTCCTTGTAGTTGCCGCGTCGCGAGATCGACCGGGCGAGATTCTCTATCCACGTCTGGTGCCGCGGCCGCCATAATTGGCGGAATTCCGGCAACTGGCTCTGCAATTGCAGATGACACTGCATAAGCCCCGCATTCACGCGATAGGCGGCCACAAAGAACCTGTTGGTGTTCAAGATCGCGTCGAACTCGCCGGTGCCGCGTCCGACCTGGCGTGCGCGATCATACAAATGCTCGACGAAGTCCAGCACCACCTCGATGGCGATCTCGTTCTTGTCGCGGTAATAGACATAAAAGGTTCCCAATGCCACGTCGGCATAGGTGCAGATGTCCGAGACCTTCACGTCCTGATAGCCGATCTCCTCGAGCGCCTGCGCCGCGGCAATCTTCAATCGATACTTGGTCCTGTCGCCTTTCGATGCGAAAGACCGCGAGGTCATCCCCACGGCCAGATGCTCGGCATACTTCTCGGCCTTGCTGCCGTTGCTGGCCGGCGCGGCCCTTTGTTGCGCCTTCACTGCCATGCGATCATCCTCTGCCCGGTGGTGTTGCGCCAGCGTGTCCGTTTATCATTATTCGGCGCTGGTGTGGTGGATTTGAAGCCCCGTTGTTTGACGGCATCAGCGTTCAGGAGCTTCAAAATCCAAAACCACACGAGAGTCCACCCAGCGCGATCGAGCGGCCATGCTGAAATTGATATTGACTTCATATTCATATTGTATGATTTCTGATTCCGCTGCCGTGCGCAAGCAGTGAGCCAGCGCGGCCTCATTTTTTGGGCGCCGTCCGCGATGTATATCGGCGGCTGAAAGCTGAACAGGCTGGAGGACATCTCCTTGGACTTCGGATCTGAAATGGCGCTTCACGTCTTTCGCATGGCGAGCCTCTGTCTCCAGGATTGGGATGATCCATGCCTCATATCTTGACCGCCTCACCCGTCTATATCGTCGGTGCGGCCGAGACGCCCCTTGGAAAGGTGCTGGATCAGAGCGAGCTGTCGATGGTGGCACTGGCCGCCAAAGAGGCGCTGGGAGAAGCCGGGCTGAGCCTGCGCGACGTCGATGCGCTCTTTACCAACTATATGGGCGAGGAGGGGTCCGTCCAGCTTGGCGAATATCTCGGGGTGCGGCCGCGCTACGCCGAATCGTCCGATATGGGCGGTGCCTCTTTCGAGTTTTTCGTACACCATGCCATGACGTCGATAGCGACCGGCCGGTGCGATGTCGCGCTCATCGCCTATGCCTCGCGTCAGCGCAGCCGCCGAAATCGCAAGAAGGCGGCTACTGCGCTGGATGGTTCGCTCTCCGCGCAGTTCGAGACGCCCTACGGCATCCATTTTCCGATCGGTCACTATGCGCTGAGCGCGGCGCGCTACATGCATCAATACGGCGCCACGCCAGAGCATCTGGCCGAGATCGCCGTGGCAGCGCGGCAATGGGCCGGGCTCAACCCGAAGGCTTGGATCCGCGATCCCCTCACCATCGAGGAGGTGATGGCGTCGCCGATGCTGTGCGATCCGTTGCGCAAACTCGACTGCTGCCTGGTCACCGACGGCGGCGGCGCCATCGTGGTGGCGCGCAAGGACCGGGCGCGTGATGCCGCCAAACCGCCAGTGCGCGTCCTCGGTGCCGGCGAGAGCCATGTCCAGTGGCACGTCGCGCAGTGCCCCGACCTGACCGTGACGCCGGGTGTGGCCTCCGGGCGTGATGCCTTCGCAATGGCCGGCGTGAAACCGGGCGATGTCGACGTGTTCGAGCCCTACGACAATTTCACCCACGCCGTACTGCTCTATCTGGAGGATCTCGGCTTTTGCGGGAAAGGCGAGGCGGGCGCCTTCGTCTCGGAAGGCCGCCTCAGGCCCGGCGGCAGCCTGCCCAGCATGACTTCCGGCGGCGGCCTTTCCTATTGCCATCCCGGTGCGCTCGGGATTCTCCTTTTGATCGAAGCGGTGCGCCAGTTGCGCGGCGAGGCCGGCGACCGCCAGGTTCCCGGCGCCGAAATCGCGGTCGCGCATGGCACCGGCGGCCTTGCCTTCTCGACAGCCTCGACCGTGGTGCTCGCCCGTGACTGACAATCTTTCCTTCTCCGATCTCGGCGCGGCCGACCCAACCACCGAGCCGTTCTGGCAGGCCTGCGTGGAAAGGCGGCTGACAGTGCAGCGCTGCACGGCTTGCGGGTCGCATCAGTTCTATCCGCGACCGTTGTGCCTTTCTTGCGAGGCGACGGGGCTCGAATGGGTGGATGCCAAGGGAAGCGGCACGATCTATTCGCTTACCACGATCCGCATACCGGTCAGCGAGGATCTGGCGCCTCCCTACCTTCTCGCACTGGTCGATCTCGACGAGGGGCCAAGGCTGCTGACCAATATCGAGGCCGAAAGCGCAGGGATCGGCGACCGCGTGACCATCGCCTGGCGGCGGCGCGAAGGATTGCCGCCGCTTCCCGTCTTCAGGCTTTCGGCCGGGTGATGCGATGACGATTGTCGCCGGCGCCGTGGACGACAGCATCGCCATGATTGGCGACCTCATCGGCTTTCCGACGGTGTCGCGCGATCCCAATCGCGATCTTCTGTTCTATGTGGAGGCGTATCTCGCGCGCCACGGGATTGCCTGCGATATCATCTGGAACGACGACCGCACCAAGGGCAATCTGTGGGCGACGATCGGTCCGGCCGATGTTCCGGGCGTCATCCTTTCGGGGCACAGCGACGTGGTGCCGATCGACGGGCAGGCCTGGACAAGTGATCCGTTCGTGCTGCGTCGGGCGCATGGACGCATTTACGGCCGGGGTGCCTGCGACATGAAGGGCTTCATCGGTATTGTGCTCGCCGCCGTTCCCGGTCTGGTGCGGCGCAACCTCAAGGTTCCGGTCCATATCGCGATCTCCTACGACGAGGAGGTCGGCTGCACCGGCGTTCGCAGCCTCATCGACCGCATTGCCGCCATGGAAGTCAAGCCGGCGCTCTGCATCGTCGGCGAACCGACCAGCATGCAGGTGGTCATCGGCCACAAGGGCGGCGGCATGTACCGGGCCACGATCGCCGGCAAAAGCGCCCATTCCAGCCTCGCGCCGACTGCCGTCAACGCCATCGAATACGCCGCGGAACTGATCGCCTTCATCAAGAGCTTGTCTTGCGAACACGCCCATGGTGGGCCGCACGATCATGTCTATGATATCAGCCATTCCACCCTGTCGGTGACGACCATCTCCGGCGGCACCGCACTCAACATCATTCCTAACAGCTGCGAATTCGGCTTTGACATCCGCTCGTTGCCCGAGGTCGATGCGCGTGCCCTGATCGAGCGTATCCGCAGCCATGCCGATACCATGATCCTGCCCCGGATGCGGGCGACCGCGCCCGAGGTCGAAATCATCGTCGAGCCGATTGTCGAATTCGTTGGCCTGTCGACGCAGGCAGATCATCCGGCGGTGACGTTCATCAAGCGCATGGTCGGGCGCAACGATCACGTCAAGGTGGCCTACGGCACCGAGGCCGGCCTGTTCAGCAATTCGGCCGGGGTCGTCTCGGTCGTATGCGGGCCGGGATCCATCGAGCAGGCCCACAAGCCGGACGAATATCTCGATCTTGCCGAAATCGAACGCTGCCGTGCCTTTCTCGATCGCCTGGCGGGCCAACTCGAGGACGGTGGACTGCCGTGGCTGTGAAACGCGGTTTCGATGCGATCGTCGTCGGCGCCGGAATAGCCGGCACGGCCAGTGCCTATTATCTGCGCCAAGCCGGGTTCTCGGTGGCGCTGGTCGACATGCATCATCCCGGCTGGGGCGCGTCGGGCCGCAATCCTGGCTTTCTCTGGCTGCAGACCAAGGCGGCAGGGCTGGCCATGGATTTTTCGCTTGCCGGACGCCGCTTCGCCGAAACGCTTGCCGGCGAGATGCCGGATTTCGGCTTCCGCGCCAGCGGCGGACTTATCACCTGGCGCGACGACGTCTTCGAGCCGGTGGCGCGCGCCTTCGTCGCAGACCGGGTTGCCGCCGGGCTGCCGGTGTCCCTGCTCGACCGGCCGGCTCTTCGCGATCTCTGTCCTGACATTTCGCCGGAGGTCTCCGGAGCGGTTTGGAATCCTCTCGACGCGCACCAGGACACGCGGCTTCTGGTGCGCCACCTTGCCGATGCTTTCCAAGACGGAGGCGGCAGCATCGTTGCGCCGGCGCGGATCGCAAGTCTCGTCCTGACGGGTTCGACCTGCCGGGGTGTCAGGCTGGCGGATGGCGCGGAAATCGAAAGCGGCGTCGTGGTGGTGGCTGCCGGGCCATGGTCCAACCTTTTGCTCGAACCGTTGGGGCTCGGCATTTCCTCCACGCCGACGCGTTTCGAAGCGGCGGAGACCGCGCCGGCGCCTTTCAGGATAAAGCCCGTGATCTCGGGCCAGTCGCTGTTCCGCTTCTTCACGCCGCCGGGCATCGATGCGACAAGCCTACCGCGCGAGCCGGTGGAACTCTTGCGCCCCGAACTCGGCTTTACCGGCCAGATCGCAAGCTTCCCCGATGGATCGCTGCAGTTCGGCTGCGCCTACGAGATCGGTAGCGACGATGACCGGGCGACAGTGGCCGGGCAGGCGATGGCATGCTCGATCATGAGCCGCAATTTTCAGGCAATGGCCAGCCTGCCGATCCTGCGGCAATGGGCAGGTATTGTCGCGCAGACGCCGGATGGCCTGCCTTTCATCGATGCCGCGAGTGGCCCCGAGGGATTGATCCTCAACACCGGTCATTTCTTCGGCAACCTCGCGGGCGCATTTTCGGGTAGGATCGTGGCTCAACTGGCAAGCGGGCAGGAGCTTGTCTATCCTGTTGAAGGATTTTCGCGACGGCGTTTCACTGGGGGTGACCACGTAGCGTGGGGCAGGGACGTTGGTCGAAACGATCCGACAGGGAGGAAGCATGCCGACAAGGATTTTCAGGGCCGCGTTTGAGCGGCTGGCGCCGGGCGCGTTGGCGGACTGGGCCGCAATATCCGTCACAATCGTTTCCGATATCAGCGCTGGGTATGTGGTGGTCGACCCGCGCATGAGGCCGCTCCCCATTGGCACGAGAATGGTCGGACAAGCGGTCACCGCCAGGTGCGACCGTTCCAATTTCGGGGCGATGCTGCACGCCATCGACATTGCCGGCCAGGGCGAGGTCGTCACCGTCGATGCCGGCGGCTGACTGCAGACAGCCTATGCCGGTGAAATTCTCTGCGGCATGGCGCGGCGCAAGCGGGTCGCGGGCTTGATCGTCAACGGGGCGGTCCGGGATATCGACACGATCACCGGCTGGGGCGATTTTCCTGTCTACGCGCTCGGCAGCGCGGCCAGGGGCCCGCCATCAAAAGAGCATGGCCCGGTCAACGACATCGTCTTCGGCGGCGTCGCGGTAAGGCCTGGAGACATCATACCTGGCGACAATGACGGCATTGCCATCATCCGCCGCGCGACGCCGGGGCGCTTCTCGAGCTGGCGCAGCAAAGAGCCCGCATGGAAGAAACAGGGTGAGGGAACTCGCCTCCGGCAGGCCGCTGATCGATGTCTTCAGCGTTCCAAAGGCGATATGAGCCGAATCGTATCGTGTCCTGACCACCGCGAAAGACGCTTGAGAGCCGAACGTTACGACAATCCGATCGGGTCAAAAATGATATTGACTTCATATTCATTTCACGGTCTGTTGATATAACGGTATCGGCTGCCGGCGGGAAGCCCATCTCGCCCAGAAGATAGCCATCCTGCTACGTGACTGCGTTCCTCAATCCGGAGGGTTTGCCGATGGCGCTATCGGGCAAAGCCAAGAAGCTGGCCAAGTTCGATCCCACTCTGCTCGCAGTGCTGTCGAGCCGGTTCGAATCGATCATCCGCGAGATGACGAACACGGTTATGAAAGCGAGTCGTTCCAGCGTCATCAAGAACGCCCGTGATATGTCCTGTGGCATCCTCACCTATGATCACCGGCTGGTTTCGGTGGAGGAAGCGCTGCCGATCCACGTCAATGCGCTCGAGCTGACCACCAGGCCCATCACCGAACTGTTTGATGACGTGAAAGAAGGCGACGCATTCCTCAACAACAGTCCCTTCTACGGTGTCACCCATCATGCCGACCTCACGCTTTGCGTGCCGGTGTTCTTCGAAGGCACACCACTGTTCTGGACCTTGTCGCGGTCACACCATGCCGACATCGGTGCGCCGGAACCCTCGACCTACCTGCCGTTCGCGGCAACGATCTACCAGGAGGGCGTGCATTTCCCATGCGTTCGTATCCAGGAGAACTTCAAGGACAAGCAGGATCTGATCCGCATCGGCCTGCAGAAGATCCGGGTCAGCAACATGTGGTACGGCGACTACCGGGCCCAGGTCGGGGCTTGCCGAACGGGGGAGCGCCGTCTCAAGGAACTGGTGGCTCAGTATGGGATCGACACCGTCCGCGACTTCATCGAGGCGTGGATGGACTATGGTGAGCGGCGTGCGATTGCTGCCATCAAGAAACTGCCGGCGGGTACTTACATTTATGAAGTCCGTCACGATCCGGTCGCCGGCGTCGCCGACGAGGGCATACCGATCAAGGCGAAGGTGACGGTCGACTCGAAGAAGGGCCTGATCACCGTAGATGTGCGAGACAACCCGGACTGCGTCCCAGGCGGCCTCAATCTGACGGAGGCTTGCGCGGTGGCTTCTTGCCGGATCGGCGTCTACTACAATCTGGAGGCAAGCGTTCCGCACAATGAGGGCAGTTCGAACCGGATCGTCCCGGTGCTGCGCGACGGCTGCGTCGTCGGACGGCCGAGCCATCCGATCGGAACGTCCTGCGCCACCAGCAACGTCAATGAACGCCTTGCCAATGCGGTGCAATGCGCATTCTCCGAAATGGGCGAGCCCTATGGCATGGCGGAAGGCGGCGGCAATTTCTCGGCTGCCCTGGGCGTCGTCTCCGGCATCGACAGGCGCCGGGAGGCCAGCGTCGAATACATCACCCAGCTCATGCTGGCCCTGTCTGGCGGCCCTGCCAATCACGGCCATGATGGCTGGCTGACCTATGAATGCTCGGTCGGCAACGGCATCATGGTCACGGACTCGATCGAGGTCGATGAAGCGACCTATCCGATCCTTGTCGAGGAACGGCGCATCCGCCAGGACAGCATGGGCTTCGGCCAATGGAACGGCGCCCCGGCCGTGCAGGGCGCCTACCGTTCGCTGACCGGCGACATGACGCTTTATGTCTGCGGCGATGGCGGCACATTTCCGGCCAAGGGCGTGCTCGGCGGATTGCCGGGTGCCAACGGCGGAACCTGGCGTCGCGGCCGAAATGCCGAGGTCGAGCGGCTGCCAGATTTCTACAACGGTGCGTTTACGGACGGGGAGGCCATCCTCTACCGCTCCTGCGCGGGCGGCGGCTATGGCCGGCCCGACCGGCGCGACCCCGAGCGTGTCGCGGAGGACGTCAATCGTAAATGGCTGAGCGTGGCGACCGCGCGCGAAGTCTACGGCGTCGCCCTGACGCTTTGCGACAACGGTATCGACTACCAGGTCGACACTGCTGGGACCGAAAGGCTGCGCGCGACAAACTGAACGCATGAGAAGAACAAGAAGGCGGCGGCAAGCCGACCGCCAATCTGGAACCAGAGGGAAAAGCAATGAAACAACGTCAATTGTTGAAAACTGGTCTTGTATCGAAAACGGGCCTGGCAGCCCTGGCACTTGCCGCGGCCCTTTCGGGCGCGCGGGCCGAGGATCCGATCATCATCGGAGCGGCGATTGCCCAGAGCGGCGCGATCGCTCCCTATGACGACGGTCCGGCCAAGGCGATGGAGATAGCCGTGGACGAAATAAATGCCAAGGGCGGCATACTCGGCCGGCAGCTCAAGATCATCTATTCCGACACCAAGTCGGACATCGCCTATGGTGCGACGGCGGCGCAGGACGTCATCGACAAGGGCGCGAAGATGGTCGTGGTCACCTGCGACTACGACTATGGCAGCGCGGCGGCGTCAGTCGCCGATGGTGCAGGGCTGATTGCCTTCTCCACCTGTGCCGGCGATCCGAAGTTCGGCCCATCGGGCATTGGCCCGAACGCGTTCACCATGGCAACCGGCGCGCCCGGACAGGCGGTGGCGCTGGCCGAATGGGCGTATAACGTGAAGGGATGGCGCACAGCCTATGTGCTGCTCGACACGACTATCGCCTTCGACGCCAGCTTCGCCGACTTCTTCACGCGTCGCTGGACCGAGTTGGCCGGAGCCGAAGGCCTTATAGGCAAGGACACGTTCGGCGGCGAGGATCCCCAGATCGCCAGCCAGATCACTCGCATCAAGGCACTGCCCAAGCAGCCGGATGTAATGGTACTCAGTTCGTTTCCACCAGGCGGATCGAGCGCGATGCGTCAGTTGCGTGCGGCCGACGTCAATGTGCCGCTGCTCGGCTCTGAGTCCTGGGATGGTGACTATTGGCTTGAGGCCGTTCCCAATCTCAGCAATTTCTACCTCGTGACGTATGGTTCCGTTTTCGGCAACGACAGCCGTCCGGAAGTCGCTGCGTTCATGGAAAAGTTCAAGAAGAAATTCGACACGCGTCCGGTTACTTCCCATGCGATGACTGGCTACAGCGTCATCCAGGGTTGGACGAAGGCTGTCGAGAAGGCCGGTACATTCGATACCGACAAGGTCCGCGACGCGCTGGAGACCTTTGTCGGCGAGCCGTTGCTTGCCGGACCAACCACTTTCACCAAGGACACGCACATCAACATGCGGCGCGATCTCATTCTGCTCGAGGTAAAGGACGGCAAGCCCGGCAACGTCATTAGTGTCGTCAAGGCGGAGCAGATGCCGAAGTAGCGCTCGCATCGCAAGCCGCATCATGTCCGTGCAGCAGACAGCCGGTTCAGAGCCGACCGTGTCCACGTTGGATGTCAGGAATGTCGTCGTCGACTTCCAGGGTCTACGCGCGATCGAGAATGTGAGCCTGACGTTGAGGCCGGGGGAAATCCTGGGCCTCATCGGTCCGAATGGCGCCGGCAAGACGACCCTAATCAACGTCCTGACCGGGTTCCAGACGGTGACGCAGGGCAGCGTCCACATGAATGGAGTAGACATCGGGCCCTGGAAACCGCATGAGCGTAGCCGCAGAGGGCTCGTGCGCACCTTCCAGAGCGTGCTGCCCTTTGTCGGACTGACGGCGCTCGAGAATGTCGAGGCCGGCGGCGTGGCTATCGGCATGAGTCGGCGCGAAGCACGCGCCGAGGCGCGGCGCATCCTCGGCGAGGTGGGGCTTTCGGCCAAGGCCGACCGGCCTGTCGGCACATTGCCATTCGGCGAGGAGCGGCGTGTCGGCATTGCCAGGGCCGTCGCCATGAGACCGCGCTTCCTGTTGATGGATGAGCCCGCGGCCGGGCTCAACGATGCGGAATGCAACGATCTTCAGCAGATCATCAGGACCATCGGAGAGCGGCTCAACTGCGGCATCCTTTTCATCGAGCACCGCATGTCGCTGGTGTTTCAGCTTTGCCATCGGATCCAGGTGCTTCAGCTTGGCCGCACGCTGGCCATTGGTTCGACTGCGGAAATCAGGGCTGATGCCAAGGTCCGCCAAGCATATCTCGGCGAAGAGGATCCCGCGCCTTGCTGAATATCCGCGACCTGCACGTCAACTACGGTAACATCATTGCCTTGCGCGGCGTTTCACTCGATGTCGGTGAGGGCGAGATCGTCGCCGTGATCGGCCCGAACGGGGCCGGCAAGTCGACGCTGTTGCTGGCGGTCGCGGGCGTGGTGAAAGCGCGTGCCGGCAGCATCGAGCTTGCCGGGCGCAATACCGCCCAGATGCAGGCAGAAGCGCTGGTTTCCGCCGGACTGTCGCTGGTCCCGGAAGGCCGCCACATCTTTGGTTCGCTGAGCGTGGCGGAAAACCTGGCGCTCGGTGCGACGGTTCGCCGGGACAGAAAGCGGATCGCGGCCGACATCGACAAAGTGCTGGCCATGTTTCCGGTGCTGAAGGACCGGTATCGGCAGCGTGCCAACAAGCTTTCGGGCGGCGAGCAGCAGATGCTGGCAATCGGCCGTGCGATGCTGGCACGACCAAAGCTCCTCCTTCTCGACGAACCATCGCTTGGGCTGGCGCCACTGGTGGTCAACCAGGTCTACCAGGCGGTACTCGAGCTCAGGCGCTCGGGTGTCACAGTGCTGATCGTCGAGCAGAACGTGACACGCGCTCTGGCGGCGGCCGACCGCACCTATGTGCTGAGTTCGGGAGCAATCGCGATGTCAGGCAAGTCGGCGGACCTTTCGGGCACGGCCGCGTTCGACGCGGCCTATTTCGGTGTCGCTGGTGAAGGGGGAAAACCATGATCTTCCTGCAAAACGCCATCGACGCCATCAGCCTCGGCGCCGTCTATGCGCTGGCGGCATTGGGGATCGGCCTGATCTTCAGCATCATGCGGCTGATCAATTTCGCCCATGGCGAGCTGATCATGGTCGGCGGCTTCACGCTTTTTTCCTTGGTCGGCCAGCCGCTTCTGGTGATGATCCTGGCGGCCATCATGATCACCACGATCCTGGCGCTCGGCATGGAGCGCGTCGCATTCCGGCCGCTGCGCAAGGCCAATCCCGCAACGCTGCTGATCGCTTCCTTCGCGGTTTCCTATCTTGTGCAGCACACCGTGCTGATGATGTTCGGGTCGCGCGCGATCGGCGTCGCCTTTCTCTCCGAACTCGGCACCAGCGTTGAATTCGGCGGCTTGCGCGTGCCACGCCTGCAGATCGTTACAATCGCAA
This sequence comes from Mesorhizobium sp. B4-1-1, assembly GCF_006439375.1. NCBI lineage: Bacteria > Pseudomonadati > Pseudomonadota > Alphaproteobacteria > Hyphomicrobiales > Phyllobacteriaceae > Mesorhizobium > Mesorhizobium sp. B4-1-1. The sequence goes on along the minus strand of NZ_VFTH01000004.1, from coordinate 232,617 downwards.
CCACACTCTGCCTGATGGCCGGTCTTGTCGTGTTCTTCCGCTTTTCGCGGATCGGACTGCAGATGCGCGCCGCCGCCGAGGATTTCACCATGGCCCGTCTCGTCGGGGTTCGTGCCAACCGGGTCATCGCCTTTGCATTCGCCATCTCCGGCGTGCTGGCAAGCATGGTGTCGCTTTATCTCGTCGCCCAGACCGGCAGCGTATCCTACAAGATGGGTGTGTCGATGGTGCTGATCGCCTTCGTCTCGTCGGTCATCGGCGGGATGGGATCGGTCGCCGGCGCGGCCCTTGGCGGCTTCCTCGTCGGCGTCGTCTCGGTCTCGCTTCAGGCCTATCTGCCCGTCGATCTGCGGCCATACCGCGACGCTTTCGTCTTCCTGATGTTCATCTTGTTCCTGTTCTGGCGCCCGGATGGACTGCTGATGAGTCGCGCCGACCGGGAGCGGGTGTAAGCATGAACAATGATACCGCGCTTCGTCCGCTGCAGACAGCGGCCATCCTGATCCTGATCCTGCTGACGGTGGCACTGATCGCGACGGCCGCGCCGTCGGCCATGCAGCGCACCGTCGTCGAGGCGATGATCAAGCTTGTCGTTGTGGTCGGCCTGTTCATCTTCGTCGGCAATTCCGGCGTCTTCTCCTTCGGCCACGTCGCCTTCATGGCGATTGGCGGCTACATGTCCGCCATTCTCACCCTGTCGCCGGCGCGCAAATCCGTCCTGCTCGACCTGCCGGGCAGCATCGAGGCGCTACAAGTGTCCTGGCCGGTCGCGCTGGTGATCGTAGTGCTCGCCGTCGGCCTGATCGCCCTGCTGGTCGCTTCGCCACTCTGCCGGCTGCGCGGCATCGCGCTGCCCATGGCCACCTTCGCCATGCTGGTCATCACCTTCGTCGTCGCATCGAACTGGCAGCAGGTGACCGGCGGACGCCAGGCACTCGTCGGGCTTCCCCGCTACACCGGCCTGTGGGTGGCTTTCGGCGGCGCCTCGCTCGCGATCATCGTCGCAGCGGTCTATGGTACGACTCGCCATAGCCTGATGCTGCGCTGCTCGCGTGAAAGCGAGGTCGCCGCGGCTGCCACCGGAATCGATATCGAGCGCGAGAGGCTTATCGCCTTCGTCCTCAGTGCCATGGTGGTGGCCCTGGGCGGCGTGCTGTTCAGCCACTTCATCGGCACCATCACCGCCAACACCTTCTATCTCGACCTGACCTTCGTCACGCTGACGATGCTGGTGGTCGGGGGCATGCGCAGCCTGACCGGCGCTTTTGTAGGCGTGGCCTTCATCTCGACCATCTCGGAACTGTTCCGATCCATCGAACGCGGCGTGTCCATCGGCGGGCATGTCCTGTCGGCGCCCCCCGGACTACAGGAAATTGCGCTCGCAGTGATCCTGCTCGCCATCCTGATCACCCGGCCGGCCGGCTTGCTTGGCGATCGCGAAATAAGTTGGCCGCAACGGTCACGGCACTCGAACACGACAACGCAACAGGAATAGAATTATGTTCGTCGCCTGCATCGACATTGGGGGAACGTTCACCGACCTTGTGCTGTATCGCGAGGGCGCGGATCTCGAGATCCACAAATCGCCGACAACACCGGGAATGTTCGAGCGCGGTTTCATCGACGTCCTGGAGGTAGCGGCCAGGAGCCACGACATGGCACTGGCCGATTTTCTATCGAAGATGAATATGATCGTGCACGGCACGACTGTTTCGACGAACGCGCTTGTCGAAGGCAAGGTCGCGCCAACCGGCTTGATATGCAACGCCGGTCATCCCGACATCCTTACGCTGCGCGAGTCCCCGCGCAAGCGCGCTTTCAACATCAAGATCGATTTCCCCCCGCCCTATATCCATCGTAGCCGCACTTGCGAGGTTCGTGGTCGCATCGATTCGATGGGCAATGAGGTCGAAGGCCTCAATGACGACGACGTGCGCGCGGCCGCCCGTCATCTCAAAGCGTGCGGCGTCGAGGCAATTGCCGTGTGCCTACTCTGGTCGATCGTCAATTCGACCCATGAATGCCGCGTCCGCGAGATCATCGAAGAGGAGCTTCCGGGCATTCCTGTGACGCTCAGCCACGAACTCAACCCGATCCCGCGCGAATATCGGCGCACCATATCGACAGCCATCAACGCTTCGCTCTATCCGATCGTCAGCGAATACGTCGGCAACCTCACGCGCGCTCTGAAGAAGGCCGGCTACGATGGCGAGCTCCTGATCGCCAACTGCGTCGGAGGTATGATGCCGCCGGAGGAGATCGTCGCGCGGCCGATCTACAGTGTGATGTCGGGCCCGACGCTGGCGCCGATCGCAGCAACCAGCCTTACGGACGCCAGCAACGTCATCGTCGTCGACATGGGAGGCACCACTTTCGACGTTTCGGCATTGCGCGATCGGCACCTTGTCGTCACCCCGGAGGCGACCTTCGGTATGGAGATGCTGGGCATACCGAAGATCGACGTCCGCTCGGTCGGTGCTGGTGGCGGCAGCATTGCCTGGGTCGATGTCGGTGGGCTCCTGCGTGTCGGCCCGCACAGTGCCAGCGCCGTGCCAGGGCCGGCCTGCTACGGCCGCGGTGGCACGGAGCCGACCGTAACCGATGCCAATGTCGTGCTCGGCATTATCGACCCCGACTATTTTCTCGGCGGTCGCATCAAGCTGGACCGCGCAAAGGCCGAGGCCGCGGTCGGCAAGATCGCAAAGCAGTTGAAGATCGGCCTGATGGAAGCGGCTTACGCGATCTACACCACGACCAACCACAACATGATCGGCGCGATCGAGGATATCACCGTCAACGAGGGCATCGACCCGCGCGACAGCTATGTCGTCAGCGGCGGCGGGGCGACCGCCTGCCACATTGGCGACATGGCCCGCATCCTCGGCATCAAGAGTTTCATGGTGCCGCGCTTTGCGGCAGGGCTGAGCGCCTATGGCGGCCTGATTTCCGACATACGCTGGGAAGAGACCGGCACGCTGAACACCACCGACCGGGACTTCGACCTCGCCGGCGTCAACCGGCTGCTGGCATCGCTCAAGCGGCGGGGCGGGGCTTTCCTCAAGCGGTCCGGGCTCGATGCGAAATGGCAGCGCTTCGAATTTGCTTTTCAGGGTCGCTATCTCTATCAGTCCTGGGACATTGAGGTGCCGTTCGACCTGCCCGAAGGCAAGTTCGCCACGGGCGCGCTCGCCGAACTGGTGGCCGCTTTCCATGCGCAGCACGAGCGTATCTACACGATCAAGGACGAGGCCGACACCGTGGAGTTCACCACCTGGAAGGTGCGTGCCATCGGCGATACTGGCGGCAAGGCGCGTCGCGGCTCGCCGTTGTCGCCTCAGCAAGGGAAAATCCGACCCAAGTCAAGCCGCAATATCTACTTCGACAAGGGTTATCGCGACGTTCCGGTGTACGACGCCAGCCTGATCGGTGCGGGCGCAAAACTGGAAGGCCCAGCCGTGCTCGAACTGCCGACAACGACGATCCTGCTCCTGTATGACCAGAAGGTGCAGGTCGATGGGCAGGGCAATATTCTGGTCGATCTGGCACGGGAATACAGCCAATAGCGAAGGACGGGTCAACTTGGACTGCGACCGCCGGACTTGCCTGTGCGAGAGAACGACGTGCGCAATCGGTAACGATCGCCGGCATAGCGGATCGTAGAGGACAGTAGCGGCCGGCTGGCCGCATCGACGATGAGCTGGCGCATTACAAGGGTCGATTTGCCTACTTCCAAATCGAGGTGGCTTGCTAGCGTCGTATCGGCGCCGCGTGCCTCGATCGTGGTCTCGGCGCGGGCGAGATCGACGCCGGCATTGATCAGCAGACCGAACAGCGACGCCGTCTTGAAGTCGACGTTGCCGAGGTCGGGTACCAGGGCGGCAGCGAAGAACGAGGTGTCGACGGCGACCGGAACCTGGTCGAGCCGCCTTATCCGCTCCAGGTGAAACAGCGCGGCGCCGGGCGCGATCGCAAGCTCCTCTGCCTCGTCGAGCGATGCCGGCGCCTGCTCGGCGCGCAGCACGTCGGAGGAGGGCGTCAGGCCGAGGCGCCGGGCGGTCTCGCTGAAGGATTCCAGCGTGTTGGGGAATTCCTTCGGCACTTTGGCCGAGACATACCAGCCGCGCCCATGCGAGGGCGTCAGCACGCCTTCCTCGACAAGGCTCTGCAAGGCTCGGCGCAAGGTCACCCTCGAGATCGACAGGCGCGTGAACAGGTCGCGCTCGGCCGGCAGCCGCGCGCCCGAGGCGAGCTTGCCGTTGGCGATTTCCTGAAGGATCGCATCGGCCGCTTGCCGCCAGAGCGGCTCGGGTCCGTCCGACTGCAGTGGCGAGCCCTCCATCCCAGTCACCCATCCGTCTTGATCTTTTCCCACACGCCCGTTCGCATCGAACGGTAGCAGGCGTCAATTATGTGGTTGACGATGACGCCGTCCTCGAAGGTTTCGAGCGGCGTCGTTCCCGCCACGAAGTGGTCGACAAAGTGGCGCATTTGCTGGGAAAAGCCATAGGCGCGGGTTTCTTCGGGCACCGGATAGACCCAGCCGGTCTCGGCATCGGCCTTTTCGACGAGATAACCGACCGGCTTCTCGATGAAGCCCCAGACCGGACCGACGGACGTGTCGGTGACGATGCGTCCCGCCGAGCCGACCAGTTCGTGGCGAAGCTGCATGCCGCCTTTCTCGATCCAGGAGGATTCAATGGTGGCGAGCTGACCGCCGGCAAATTTCAACAGCGCGATCGCGGTGTCCTCTCCAGTCGTCTTGTCGCCATGCGCCATGGTGGCGCCCCACGCGAATACTTCGGTGATGAGGTTGTCCTTGCCGAAGAAGTGGCGCGCGCTTTCGACCGTGTGGCAGCCCATGTCGAGCAAGGCGCCGCCGCCGGCAAGCTCGGCGTTCCAGAAATGCGGCGCATGCGGCCCCGAATGCGCCTCACGCGCTCGCATGGTGAGTAGATTGCCGATGCCGCCGGCCCGGATCATCTGGTGGGCCTTGGTGATGTTGGGCGAAAACACCGCGCATTCGGCATAGCCGTGCCAGATGCCAGCACGCTGGACGATGTCGAGGATTTCCTGCGCCTCCTTGCCGGTGCGCGCCAAAGGCTTGGTGCAGATGACGGCCTTACCGTGCTTGGCGGCGATCCTGACCGCTTCGAGATGGATTTCATTGGGCAGCGCGATGACCACCAACTCGACCGCCGGGTCGGCGCACAGCGCGTCGATATCCCGGTGCGCGGTGACCTTGGGACCCCATTTCTTCGCGAAGGCCGTGGCGCGCTTGAAACCGCGCGACGAACAGGCGACCAGTTCGGCGTTGCGCACGTCGAGCAGCGAGTCCGCATAAGTCTCGGCGATGAAGCCAGAGCCCAGAATTCCAACTCCGATCATTCAAGTCCTCCCATGCTTTCCTGTCAGTTTGGCGCTGTCCCAGTTGCCGTCTGCGACCGCCCGACAGGAAAAGACAACGCAATACCACTTGTCACAAGATGTATCAGTAGGTATGGTCTGAGGCAACAGTGCAAAATCGTGAATCCACACGAGGCACCGTCTTGAGGGAGGAGCCCAAAATGCGTTCGATCCGTGCATCGATCGCGCTCACAGCGACGTTGAGCGCGATGTCTTTCAGTGGCGTGGGGATCGCCTATGCCGACCCTGTCACCATTACTTTGAACAGCTGGCGCACCGAGGATATCGCGGTTTGGCAGGATACCATCCTGCCCGCCTTCGAGGCCAAGCACCCCGACATCAAGGTCGAGTTCGCGCCGATCAACACCAATGAATACAACGCAGCCATTCAGTCGCAGATCGAAGGTGGCGCCGGCGGCGATTTGATCACCTGCCGCCCGTTCGACGTGAACCGCGAATGGATCAAGCGCGGCTATTTCGAATCGCTGGAAGGCCTCCCGGGCCTGGCCAATTTCGACAAGACTTCGCGCGCGGCCTGGACCGGCGCCGACGACAAGACCTACTGCCTGCCGGTCGCGGCCGTGCTCGCCGGCTTCTACTACAACGCCGATATCTTCAAGGAATTGAACCTGAAGGTGCCGACCACGACCGCCGAGTTCATCGATGTGCTGACCGCGATCAAGAAGGACGGTCGCTACACGCCGCTCGCCTATGGCTCGGCCGAATCCTGGCAACTCGCTTATAACGGCCTCTATTCGATCGGCCCCGCCTACTGGAAAGGCGAGGAGGGCCGGCTTGGCCTGATCGACGGCAAGAAGAAGTTGACCGATCCGGAATTCGTCGACGCGATCGCCGCCTTCGCCGCCTGGAAGCCGTTCCTACCGGCAGGGCAAGAGAGCCTCAATTATGCCGACATGACGCAGCTGTTCACCCTCGGCAAAGCCGCCATCCTTCCCGACGGCTCGTGGGACATCAACCAGGCGACCTCGACCGACCTCAATGTCGGCGTGTTCGGCCCGCCGGTGCCGAAGGCCGGCGACAAGCGTTATCTGCAGGAGATGCCTGACATGGGCATCGGCATCAACGCCAAGGGCACGCATAAGGAAGCGGCAAAAACCTTCCTCGATTGGGTCGCCGGCCCCGAGTTCCAGGAACTCTACGTCAATGCCGCTCCCGGCTTCTTTGCCATGAGCTCGAAGCCGGTCACCTACAAGAACAAGCTGGCGCAGGACTTCGCCGACCTGAAGAAGGGCGCCGAGCTGACGCCACGCCTGGCGCTCGATCGCCTCAGCGCCGGCACGCCGCCGCTCGACGACGAGACCTGGCGCCTGCTGCAGGTGATGTTCACCAAGACCGACGTCACGCCGCAGCAGGTCGCGACCGAACTCCAGGCCGGTCTCACCTCCTGGTACGGACCGCAGAAGAAGTAATCCGGCACCGCTTCGCGCATGCCTTGCCACGAGGCGGGGCATGCGCAAGCCTGACGGCATGCCGGCGCATTCGTGCCGGCGTGAAGATGAGGTTTTCCGTTGATATCTCCCGCTGCCGCTTATCGAAACCTGCTGCTGTTCGTGCTGCCGGCGCTGGCCGTCTATCTGGTCTTTGCCGTGCTGCCGCTGGCGACCTCGATCGTCATGAGCTTCTTCCAGACCAGCGGTGCCTCGGGCGATGTCTTTGTCGGCCTCGCCAATTACGAGCGCCTGTTCACGCACCCGACAATCAGTGCCCGATTCTGGAACGCGCTTTTGAACAACATGCAGTATTTCGCCATCCATCTGATCGTCGAAGTGCCGATGGGCCTGCTCTTGGCGGCGTTGCTCACCTCGGGAAAACTGGCGCGCTCGGAAGGCATCTATCGCACCTTGTTGTTCATCCCGGCAACGCTGTCGGTGGTCATCGTCGGCTTCGTCTGGCGGCTGATCATCAATCCGCTCTGGGGCCTGGTCGGCTTCCCGTTGCTGGGCACGGAATCGACGGCACTCACCACCATCTCGCTGATGTCGGTCTGGCAGTATTTCGGCATCCCGATGGTCTTCCTCTACAGCGCCTTGTTGGCGGTGCCCAATGAGCTCGTCGAGGCCGCCAACATCGACGGCGCCGGTGGCTGGACGACCTTCTGGAAGATCAAGTTCCCGCTGATCGCGCCGCAATTCGGGCTGATCGCCATCCTCACCTATATCTGGACATTCAATGGCTTCGACCTGGTGTTCGCGCTCAACGGATCGGCGCCCGGACCGAACTACAGCACCGATATTCTCGGCACCTATTTCTACCGCACCTTCTTCGGCTCGAGCGGGCAGCTTGCCGATCTCGATCTTGGTGCGGCCGTCGCGACGGTCATCTTCCTCACGGTGTTGCTGGTCACCGCGGCTTATTTCTGGCTGATCCAGCGCCGCCTGAAATCCTATTCGGTCTAGGAGCCGGGATGAGCGCTCAAGACTTCACCATACCAGCCCGCCGCCGCCGGGATCGCGAACCCTGGACGGTCGAACGCATCATCGTGCATGCGCTGCTGATCATCTTTGTTCTGCTCGCCATCGGGCCGGTGCTGATCGTCATCATCAATTCGCTGAAGACGACACCGGCGATCTTCGGCGGCCCGTTCGACCTGCCAACGGCCAAGACCTTCAGCCTCGAAGGTTACAAGCGGGTCTTCACGCGCGGCAATTTCATCGTCAACTACCGCAACAGCCTGGTCGTCACGGTGACCACTATCGTGCTGACCGTGGTGCTCTCGACACTTGCCGCCTTCGCGCTTGTCGAATATCGCGTGCGGCTGGCATCGCTGCTCGGCGGGCTGTTCGTGCTCGGCATCATGTTGCCGATCCGGCTCGGCACTATCCCGCTCATCCAGATGATGCTCGCCTGGAGACTGATGGACACGCTTGCCGCGCTGATCCTCGTCTACACCGCCATGAGCATCCCGATCGCGGTGACACTGATGGTCACCTATTTCCGCACCGTGCCGACCGATCTCAAGGAAGCGGCTCGCATGGATGGGGCGAGCGAATTGCGCACTTTCTGGATCGTCCTGCCGCTGGTCAGGCCGGGCCTCGCGGCGGTCGCGGCCCTCACCATGCTGCCGGTGTGGAACGACCTCTGGTTCCCGCTGATACTGGCGCCAAGCCGGCAGAACCAGACGGTGACGCTCGGCGTCCAGCAATTCGTCGGCCAGTTCATGAACGACTATCCCGCGCTGCTTGCCGCGCTCACGCTCGGCGCGGTGCCGCTGGTCCTGCTGTTCACGCTGTTCTCGCGGCAATTCATCAGCGGGCTGAGCAAGGGCTACAGCAAATAGCCGGACCTTCGGCAGATTTTAACAAGACCGGACAATTTCGAGCTGATGGAACACTGACATGCAGATAGGCACTTACATTCGCCGGCAGCCCAAGACGCTCGCCAGCCTGCCCGCCGCGATCGGCGCGGAGCTCGACAGTTTTACCAGCTTGCGTGAGACACCGGAGCGGATCGTGCTGCTTGGTACGGGATCGTCGATGAATGCGCTGCTGGCCGGCGCCGAGGCGCTGGAGGAAGGCACCGGGGCATCGGTGATCGCCAAGGAGCCGGAGGCCTTCCTGCGCCTGCCGCCGAGGCCATCGGGCCAGAGCACGCTGGTGCTGGCGGCCTCGCAGTCCGGCATGAGCATCACCACCATCGAAGCGGTGCGCCTGTCGGTGGAGCGTGGCTTCCCGACGCTGGTCATCACCGGCGAGGCTGACAGCCTCATCACCCAGACGGGCGCTGACATCATCGTCATGCCGATCGGCCCGGAGACGGTCGGGCCGAAGACCATGGGCTACACCGCCACTGTCATGTCGGTGCTGGCGGTCGCCGCCAGGCTTGCCGGCAAGACGATCGACGAGTCGGGGCTGTTTGCCGAGCTCGAGCGGACGACCGAGACCGGTCTTGCGGCCGCAAAGGCCCTGATCTCCCGCTTCGGGGTGCCCGATTACATCCTGGTCGCCGGCCAGGCGACGCATCTCGGCACCGCGCTCGAAACCTCGCTCAAGATCGCCGAGATCAGCGGTGTGCCGACTGCCGGCTTCGACACCGAAGAGGCCTTGCATGGCCATGTCTACGGCACCACCAACAACAGCCTGGTAGTCGCCGTGGCGCAGACCGAGACGGAAGCCAAAGTGGCCGCCAATCTCGGCGAGGCGCTGGCCGAGCTCGGGCCGCGCTCGGTCGTGCTCAACCTCTCCGGGCACCCGACGCGTTTTGATCTGGATGTCAGCTGGCCGACGGCGCCCGGGCAGCAATGGCTTGCCGGCTGCTGGGCGCCGATCCCGCTGCAATGGTATGGCTGCGAGCTGGCGATCGCGCGCGGCATCGACCCGGACAAGATGATCTACCCCAACCTTGGAAAGCGACTCAACGTGCGCATCCGCAAGGAGGCTTGATGGTAACCGCGATTGGGATCGACATTGGCGGCAGCCTGGTCAAGCTTGGCGTTGTCGACGGTTCGGGCAAGGTGCTCGCGCGTGATGCGGTGCCTGTGCATCGCGACATCGAATTCGCCGAATTCGTCCACCTGGTCACCGAGGCGACTGAAGGGCTGAGGAAGGCGCATCCCGGCATCGCCGCCATCGGCATCGGCGTTCCGGGCACCCCCAATCCCGAGACCGGCATGCTCAATGGCCGCTGCCCGGCGATCCCGGCACTGCTCAAGGGGTCGCTGTCGAAACTGTTCTCCATCCGCTTCGGCGTGCCGGCCGTGGTCCGCAACGACGCCGTCAGCGCCACCCATGGCGAAATGCGCCACGGCGCCGGGCGTCCATTCTCGCGCTTTGCGCTGCTGACGCTCGGCACTGGCATCGGGGGGTCGATGGTCATCGATCGCAAGGTCATCGACGGCCCGGACGGGCTGCCGCCGCAATTCGGCTGCATTTCGCTCGACCCGGCCCGTACCGACATCGCCGATCCGGTGCCGGGCATGGTCGAAAACCTCGCCAGTGCTCGCGCTCTGGTCAACCGCTACCGCCAGCTCCAGCCGGACACCGACGCCAGGGACGCCGAGACTGTCGTTGATCTCGCCAAGGCCGGTGATGCGGTCGCCCTGCAGGTGGTCGATGAGGTGGCGCGCTGGCTTGGCCAGATGATCGGCATCATGTCGAACATGCTGAACATCGAGGCGGCGATCATCGGCGGCGGGCTGTCGCTGGCGGGGGCCTTCTTCACCGACCGCATCGCGCTGAACGTCACGGATTTTGTCTTGGTCAAGCCCGGCCGCCCGCCGGTGATTGTGGCGGCCGAGCACGGCAACGACGCCGGCGTGATCGGCACCGCCGCACTTGCGCTCGACATGTTCGCGCCCACGGCAAAGGAATAGCATTATGACCGATGTCGAACTGCGCCAGGTCTCCAAGAGCTTCCAGAATCTGAAGGTCGTGCACGATCTCGATCTCGACATCGACAAGGGCGAATTCGTCGTTCTCGTCGGACCGTCCGGATGCGGCAAGTCGACGACATTACGCATGGTGGCTGGACTGGAGAGGCCAAGCGGCGGCGAGATCCATATTGGCGGCAAGCTGGTCAACAACGTCCAGGCCAGGGATCGTGATATCGCGATGGTGTTCCAGAGCTATGCGCTCTATCCGCAGATGACGGTGGCGCAGAACATGGCTTTCGGCCTGCGCATCCGCAAGGTGCCGGAAGCGGAGGTGACACAGCGCATCGCCCGCGTCGCCGACATCCTCGATCTCAGCGAACTCCTGCAGCGCAAACCGCACCAATTGTCCGGAGGTCAGCGCCAGCGTGTCGCCATGGGCCGCGCGATGGTGCGGCAGCCGAAAGTTTTCCTGTTCGACGAGCCGCTCTCCAATCTTGATGCCAAGCTCCGGGTCAAGATGCGCGCCGAGATCAAGAAGCTGCACCAGATGGTCGCCACCACCACGGTCTATGTCACGCATGACCAAGTCGAAGCTATGACCTTGGCCGATCGTGTCGTGGTGATGAACAAGGGCCGCATCGTACAGATCGGTCCGCCCAACGATCTCTATCACGAGCCGGCCAGCCGCTTCGTTGCCGGCTTCATTGGCAGCCCCGGCATGAACTTCTTCAAGTGTCGGCTGGAGGCGCGTGGCGATGGTCTGGTTGTGGCGCTCGGCGACGGCACAGCGCTTGGCGTGCCGGCTTCGCGCACCGCGCGCTATGCCGTCCATGCCGGGCGCGAGCTCGAATTCGGCCTGCGGCCCGAGCACATCACCGAACAGCGCGAACGGCCCGACACCGTCGACATAAAGGTGCCTGTCGAGGTGGTCGAGCCGATGGGCATGGAGACGCTGCTGCATGTACTGATCGCCGGCGCCGAGGCCACGGCGCGCATCGATCCAGCGGCGACGCCGAAGCCCGGCGAAACGGTGATGCTCTCGCTGGACATGGGCCACATGCATCTGCTCGATCCCGAAAGCGGCAAAGTCCTTTGATACGCGACGGGCTGGACACAGATCACAAGTTTGCGGCCGTACGTTTGTGTGTCGAAACGCAAAAACAATATATTATCCGTTGACAAATATAATTTTGGAGCGAATTTTTAGGTGCGGCGCCAGACGGCCGTGATGGCCCATGGGCCGTGTCCATGCAGTCCCAGGAATGTGCCGGTCATGATCGACATCCACAGTGTGTCAAAGTCCTTCGTGACCAGGGATGCCGATCCCGTCCACGCGCTGAATGACGTCAGCCTGGAAATCTACGACAACGAGTTCTTCACGCTGCTCGGCCCTTCAGGCTGCGGCAAGACAACCCTGTTGCGCCTGATCGCCGGCTTCGAGGTGCCGACCACCGGCGCCATCTGCATTGCCGGCAGCGATGTCGCCGCGCTGCCGCCACAGAAGCGGCCGGTCAACACCGTGTTCCAGAGCTACGCGTTGTTCCCGCATATGACCGTCGCCGAGAATGTCGGCTTCGGGCTTGAAATGCAGAACGCGCCGAAATCGCTGATCGACGAGCGCGTCCGAGAAGCGCTTGCGATGGTGCGACTGGAAGGCTTTGCCACGCGGCGCCCGGCGCAATTGTCGGGCGGCCAGCAGCAGCGCGTCGCGGTAGCGCGCGCGCTGGCGCCGAAACCAAGCGTGCTTTTGCTCGATGAGCCGCTTTCGGCGCTCGACCTCAAATTGCGCAAAGGCATGCAGAGCGAATTGAAGCGGCTGCAGCGCGAAACCGGCATCACCTTCGTGCTCGTCACTCACGACCAGGAGGAGGCGCTTGCCATGTCCGATCGCATCGCGGTGATGCGCAGCGGCGACGTGCTGCAGGTCGGCACCCCGCGCGACATCTACGACAACCCGCAGGACCGCTTCGTCGCCGACTTCATCGGCGAGTCCAATCTCTTGCCAGGTGCTGCCCTGGGCCGGGACCCGGCCAAGACGATCGTCGTGCGGCCTGAGCACATCGTTGTCTCGCCGGCATCGAATGGCGCAAAAGGTCACGCCAGGGGCGCGGTCTCGGCTATCACCTTCCTCGGCTCCGATACGCTCTACGAAGTCGTCCTGGAGGAGGGGGCAAAGCTCAATTCACGCACGCGCGGCGGCGCATTTTTGTCCGCGGGCGACAGCGTCGTCGTCGACTGGTCGCGCCATGTCGAACGCGGGCTTGCGAACTGAGATGGGTCCGAACCGCACCTGGCTCCTGATCGCGCCGGCCATGCTGGTCATCGGCATCTTCATGGTGCTGCCGCTGTTCCTGGCCGTCGGCTATTCCTTCATGACCGCCAACCCCTATGGCGGCGTCACCCAGCCGGCGACCTTCGACGCCTATCTGCAGTTCCTCTACCAGCGCGATTTCGACGACAGCCTGGTGTTCTCGCCGAGCTACGCGCTGATTATCCTGCGCTCGATCTACCTTGCGATTGCAACCACTGTGATCTGCCTCGTGCTCGGCCTGCCGGTCGCCTGGTACATCGTCTGCCAGACGCCGGAGCGCAGGCGTGTGCTTCTGTTCGCCGTCACCCTGCCGTTCTGGATCAACACGCTGATCCGCACCTATTGCTGGATACTCATCCTGCGCGACGAAGGGCTGGCCAACGGCGCGCTGCGCGGCGCCGGCATCATCTCCGATCCGTTGCCGCTGCTCTACAATGACGGCTCGATCCTGCTCGGCCTCGTCTACACCTTCCTGCCCTTCATGGTGCTGCCGATCTATTCGACGCTGGAGCGCCTCGACCCCAGGCTGATCGAGGCCGCCTACGATCTCTATGCCAGCCGCACTGCTGTGTTCCGCCGCATCGTCTGGCCGTTGGCGAGGCCCGGCGCGCTGGCTGGCGCCACGCTGGTCTTCGCGCCGGCATTGGGTTCGTTCCTGGCGCCCGACCTGCTCGGCGGCGGCAAGAAGCTTTTGATCGGCAGCCTGATCCAGATGCAGTTCACCTCCTCGCGTAACTGGCCGTTTGGCGCCGCGCTCTCGACCGCCGTCACTGTCGTCGTGCTGACTGTCTTCGTCATCCGTTCGCGCAAGGCACAGGAGGAACGGCGATGAACGGCGCAAAGCCTTTCGACTGGCGACACACGCCGGGGCTGTCGGCCTACACGGCGCTGATCTTCGTGTTCTTCTACGCGCCGTTGCTGGTCCTGGTGATCTACGCCTTCAACTCGAGCCGGTTGGTCACCGTGTGGGCCGGCTTCAGCGTCAAATGGTTCGCGGCGGTCGCCAACAACGACGCGATCCGCGACGCCGCCCTCAATAGCGTCATCATCGCCATCGTCGCCACCATCGCCTCGACAGCGATTGCCACCGCCGGCGCGCTGGCGCTGGAACGCGGCAGGCTGCGCTTTGGACGGGGTGCCGCCACGGCGTTAATCGCCATGCCGCTGGTGGTGCCGGAGATCGTGGTGGCGATCACCACGCTGGTTTTCTTTTCCGGGCTCGGCATGCATCACGGGCTGATCAACCTGATGATCGCCCATACGGTCTTCTGCATTCCGTTCGCGCTGCTGCCGATTCAGGCTCGGCTGCGCGACATGGGCGAGACATTGGAGGAGGCGGGCCGCGATCTTTACGCCGACGAATGGCGGCTGTTCACCCGTGTCACGCTGCCCTTGCTGCTGCCTGCGATCTCGGCCGGCGCCATCATGGCCTTCGTCATTTCGCTCGACGACTTCCTGATCTCGATGATGGTGTCGAGCGCGGGCTCGACCACTCTGCCGGTCTACATCTACGGCATGATGCGGCTTGGAGTGACGCCCGAGGTCAACGCAATCTCCACCATCCTGCTTGCCGTTTCCATCGTCTTCGTCGCCACGGCCTTGATTGTCGGGGGGCGCAACAGATTTGCCTAAACCATGAGCCCCCTCTCGGGATCATGGTCCAACGAGAAAACAAAAACCAGAGGAGAATAACCGTGACCAAATGGAAGGAAGGACTTTCGGGATTGGCTTTGGCCGCAGTCATGCTCGGCGCCATCACCACGACCGCGCTGGCCGACGCCGGCGAGCTGCACATCTACAACTGGACCGACTACACTTCGGACGAGATGATCAAGAAGTTCGAGACCGAGACCGGGATCAAAGTCACCATCGATACTTACGATTCCAACGAGACGGCTTTGGCCAAGCTGAGTTCGGGCGCGGCCGGCTACGACGTCATGGTTATCAGCAACGACTTCGTGCCGATCTTCGTCAAGCAGAAGCTGTTCCAGGAAGTCGACGCGGGCGCGATGCCAAACTTCAAGAATGTTGATCCGAAATGGCAGCGCCGGCCCTGGGATCCGGATGCGAAATACACCGTGCCATGGGTGTGGGGCACCACGTCCTATTCCGTCGACACGGCCGTCTACAAAGGCCCGACCGACAGTCTGAAGCCGCTGTTCGATCCGCCGGCCGAGCTGAAGGGCAAGGTGGGCATGTTCGGCTCGCCGACCGAGGTGATCTCGCTGGCGCTCGTCTATCTCGGCAAGGACCAGTGCAACAGCAATCCGGCCGACCTCAAGGAACTCGACACCCTGCTCGAGGCGCAGAAGCCCTTCGTGAAGGTCTATAATTCCGACGGCATCGTCGAGCGCCAGGTCGCCGGCGAGACGGTCATGCATGAGCAGTGGTCGGGCAAGGCCCTGGCGACGCGCCAGCAGAAGTCGACGGTCAAATATGTCTATCCCAAGGAAGGCGCCGTCGGCTGGATGGACAATGTCGCCGTGCCGACGACAGCGCCCAATCTCGACAATGCGAAAAAATTTCTCAACTTCCTGATGGATCCTGAAAATATCGCGCTGCAGCAGAAATACACCGGCTACCAGAGCGCGATCACCGGATCGAACAAGTTCCTTGCGGCCGATGTCGGCGGCTCACCGGAGTTCAATCCACCGGCCGATCTCAAGATTACCTTCGCACCGTCCTGCGACGAGAAGGCGATCCGTGCCTATGACCGGATCTGGACGAATTTGCGCCAGTAGGCGGTGATGGGAAAACGCCGCCCGTCATGTGCGGGCGGCGTTTGCCTCTGTCCGAGGGCAATCGAATGAGACGCTATGCCTTTTCAGCCGTCTTGCGCGCCGGAAGGTCGGGAACCTCCGCCGCGAGCAGGATATCCGTGGTCACCGCGAGGTGCGCGGCCAAGAGCTCGGCCGCCTTCTCGGCATTGCGGTCGAGCACCGCGTTGGCGAGGTCCTGATGCTCCTTGCTGATGTTGCGGGCCCTTGGCGCGAGCGACACCGAACGGCGGCGATAACGCTCGCTCTGGTCGTAAAGCTGGTCGCGCAGGCGCAGCAGCCAGTGGCTGTCGCAGCCGGCCACCAGCGCCTTGTGGAAGGCCGCGTGCGCGGTCGCCCATTCGTCGCTCGAATGCACAGGGTCGTCGGGCGTGTGCTCCGGCGTGCGCGACAGCCGGTGAAGTGCGGCCACCAATTGCGATTCCCAGGTGACGTCGCCGACCTCGATGGCGCGGCGGATGCACAAGGTCTCGATTTGGATACGCGTTTTGGTGAGATCGATCAGATCCTCGGCCGAGATGGGCGCCGCCCGAAAGCCGCGCTGCGGCTCGGCCACGACCAAACCTTCCGAGGTCAGCCGCGACAGCGCCTCGCGGATGGCGCCGAGGCTGACCGACAGCCTGTCGCACAATTCCTGGACCTTGAGCCGGCTGCCCGGCACGATCCGGCACGACAAAAGATCGGCGCGCAAATCCTCATACGCGCCTTGGGTGAGATTGATCGAGCCTTCCCTAGCCATGCGTTTGCCTGCGGCCGAATCCGTCCATTGAGGAGCGTTGATACATTATCCGGGCAGAAGTCAGAATGCAAAATAATATATTCTCTGTTGACAGATATATAATCTCTCAACAAAGTCCAGCCTTCGCAAGCGAGGATGTGGCCAGTGCGATTTGCAGCTTATAAATCGCCGCGGGGACCTGGGCTGGCGATCGGGTTGCCGGCAGGCGAGTTCCGCGGCATCGACGCCAGCGACGCGATGTTTCCTGGATGGCTGGACGAGCTGATCGCCGAAGGGTCGCAGGCGTTGCACGCCGCCGGCGAGAAGCTGGCCTGCGGGCGGCGCATCGATCCGAAAGCGGTCGAATGGCTGCCGCCAATCTCGAAACCCGGCAAGATCGTCTGTGTCGGCCTGAACTATGTCGACCATTCGGTCGAGAGTGGCTTCGTGCCGCCCACCTACCCGACGCTGTTCGCCCGCTTCTCCACCAGCCTGATCGGTCATGGCGCGGCCATCCGCCGGCCGGAAGCCTCGATCCAGCTCGACTATGAGGGCGAGATGGTTGCGGTCATCGGCAAGGCCGGCCGCCACATCGCACCGAGCCAGGCGCTCAGCCACGTCGCCGGCTACTCCATCTTCAACGATGCCTCGATCCGCGACTTCCAGACCAAGGCGCCGCAATGGACCGTAGGCAAGAATTTCGACGGCACCGGCTCCTTCGGTCCGATCTTCGTGACGGCCGACGAATTACCGCCGGGCGGCAAGGGGCTGCGCATCCAGACACGGCTGAACGGCCAGGTCGTTCAAAACGCCTCGACCGACGACATGATCTTCGATGTCGTCTCGCTGATCTCGATCATCAGTGAAGCCATTACCCTGGAGCCCGGCGACATTCTCGTCACCGGCACGCCATCCGGCGTCGGCGTGGCGCGCAAGCCGCAACTGTTCATGAAGCATGGCGACATCTGCGAGGTGGAACTCGAAGGCGTCGGCATCCTCTCCAATGTCGTGGCCGACGATGTCGCCGCCCGGCAAGCCGCTAACCGATAACCGCGCCAACTTCGAAAGGACGTTCGCCATGACAAGAGTGATGTTTCGAAATGCCATGATCTGGGATGGCACCGGCGCCGACGCCTTTCCGGCCGATGTGCTGGTCGACAACGGTCGCATCAAGACCATTGCGCGTACCCTCAACCAATTGTCGGGCGATGGCGTCACGACGGTCGACTGCCACGGCATGACGCTGATGCCCGGCCTCGTCGAAGGCCATGCCCACATCTCCTTTGGCGGTGCCATCAAGGATTCCGATCTTGGCCTGATCCCGCCGGAAGAGCATCTGCTGCTCACCATGCGCAACGCCAAGACCTTGCTCGACCACGGCTTTACCAGCGCCTACAGTGCTGCCACCTCGAAGCTCAGGCTCGACATTGTGATCCGCAACGAGATCAACGCCGGCCGTCTGCCGGGACCGCGCATACGCGCCGGCAGCCCCGAGATCACGGTCACCGGCGGCCTCGGCGACGAGCGCCAGCAGCACATGTACCACGAGAGCTTCGGCATGATAGCCGACGGCGTCGAGGAGATCACCAAAGCAGTGCGGCTGTGCTGCCGCGAAGGCGCCGACAACATCAAGATCAATATCTCCGGCGATGATCTCAGCCCCGCGGCGCATGGCGGCCTGACCGTTATGAGCGAGGCCGAGGTGCTGACGGCGGTGCAGGTGGCGCGTGACTTTGGCAAGAAGATAAACTGCCATGCCCGCGCCGCCGGTTCGGTCAAGCGCGCGGTGAAGTGCGGCGTCGACGTCATCTATCACTGCGAATCCGCCGATGAGGAAGCGCTCGACGCGCTGGAATCGGCGAAGGAGCGCATCTTCGTCGGCCCGGCCATCGGCATCATCTACGGCACGCTCTACGAGGGCGAGCCCTTCGGCTTCACCCATGAGATGGCGGTGAAGTTCGGCATGCAGCGCATCCTCGACGACAGCCGCAAGGTTTACACGGAACTGCGCAAGCGCGGCGTGCGTGCGCTGATCGGTGGCGACTACGGTTTCGCCCAGACGCCGCAAGGCACCAACGCGCGGGATCTAAAACATTTCGTCGACCTTCTCGGATATTCGCCGAACGAGGCGCTGCAATGCGGCACGCGGCTCGGCGGCCAGGTGATGGGCCTTGGCGACGAGCTCGGCATGGTCAAGGAAGGCTTCATCGCCGACTTGCTGCTGGTCAATGGCGACCCGCTGAAGGACCTCGACATGATGGTGCATGAGAAGAACCTCGTCGTCATCATGAAGGACGGCGAGCTCTACAAGGACGTCTCGGCCTTCGTTGCTTCGCAGCGGCAAGCGGCCTAGTCGGCTGCATCGTCGTCATGCAGCCCGAAATTCCGATCGATGTCGATGATACCAGCGGCATCTGGCGGACCGACGGGCTGCCGATGGTCTATTTGCCCAGGCATTTCTTGGTGAATAATCATCTCGCGGTCGAGGCAGCCCTCGGCCGCGCGGCCTACAGCGCCATACTGCGCGCGGCGACGGCGAAATCCGCCATCGAATGGTGCGAGGCCCAGCTACGCGACAAGGGCCTCGACCGCGAAGCGACGTTCCATCATTATTTCCAGCGCCTGTCGCAGCGCGGCTGGGGTCAATTCTCCATCGACGAACTGGACATCGCCGGCCGGCATGGCAACATTAGCCTGAAGAACTCGATCTTCGCACTGGAGGCAAGGCAACAGCCGGGCCAGCGCGTCTGCTACATGTTCGAGGGTTTCATATTGGGAGCGTTCTCATTCCTGCTGGGCGGCTCCGATCTCAGCATAATTGAGTGCGAAGAGGCGCACTGCAGCCGCGAAGGCCACGACCATTGCCACTTTGCCTTTGCAAAATGCGTGTGAAGCCTCCTTAGGAATAACCGTTTCTGCGGTTATGTGGTTTCGATTTCGCTGCAGTGTCGTCATGCTTAGCCGCGGCACCGAACTCCGGAAAAGGTCGAGAACAATAAAATGTCATTGACCTACGAACAGCGGCGCGTGTCCCGACCCGAAGACGTTCTATGCCGATGAAGTCGAAAACTTGGTCATCAACAGCTTGTGCAAGGAACTCGCCAGCCCCGACCAGATCAGGGTCTATGCCGAACGATACATCAAGGCCCGCATTGTACAGGGAGCGCACGAGAACCCCCGCCGTGTCGAGATTGAAGCCCGGATAGCAGCCATCATTGAAGACACCGGCTTCTGGACCTGCTTATGGCGGGGAAGGGAGATCAGGACGCGGCGGACGCCCGGATGAAGGCACAGGGCAAGGAACGGGACGAACTCAAACAGGAGCTTGCCCGCCTGCCGAAGGGAAGCAACGTCATCCTGCACCCGACAGCCATCACGGCATTTGCCGACAAGCTGACAACCCGAAGCGCCAGCCACATTCACAACAGGCGGGCGAAGCTGGAGGCCACGCTTCACTTGCTGGACGACATGGGAGAGCTTGGCCCAATCGTGCGTGAGCTAATCCACTCTGTCACGCTCTATCGCGACAATGACAATCGGCTCGTGATTGAGGTGGAGGCGAGCCTAGTGCCGTTCTTGTAGGGGGACACGGTGCGGGTCCCTAAACTGGGACTGGACCGTTGGTATCGGAGGATCACTGTGATCGGGACAGTCCCCATATCGATATCGACATCGACATGGGAATTGAACCGTTGGTAGCGGGAGAGGGACTTGAACCCCCGACCCCAGGATTATGATTCCCGTGCTCTAACCAACTGAGCTACCCCGCCAGGGTGGCAAGCGGCCCGAAAATCCGTCCTGGATGGATGGGTGTTTCAAGGCGTTCGCCGAGGTCGCGCGGATATAAGGTTGGGAGGGTGAGCGTGTCAAGCTTCGAAGTGGCCGACATGCCGGCATAATCCGGCCGGCATAATCTCACCCCAGAAAAGCTTTGCCGGACAGGCACTCAAGGCATGTCCCGGGGTTGAGTTCGGCGGGGCACGTCGCTATGTCTCGGCCATGAAATTCTAGAGTTTGAGCGAATGAAGCCGCGCATCGCCGTCCTCGGTTGCGGATACTGGGGCAGCAACCATATCCGCACCCTCAAGGCGCTTGGCGCGCTCCACGCCGTTTCCGACGTCAACCGCGCTCGCGCCGAAGGTTTCGCCAGCGAGCAGGACTGCCTGGCGATCGAGCCGGACAAGCTGTTCGAGCGAACCGATATCGACGCCATCGTCATGGCGCTGCCGCCGCAATTCCATGCCGACACCGCGGTGCGCGCCGTCGAAAGCGGCAAGGACGTGCTGGTGGAAAAGCCGATCGCGCTGACGGTCGCCGATGCCGAGCGCGCGGTGAAGGCGGCAAAGGACAAGGCCCGTGTCTTCATGGTCGGCCATGTGCTGCGCTTCCATCCCGCCTTCGAGACGTTGAAGGCGCTGATCGACAATGGCGAGCTCGGCGAGGTGCGCTACATCCATTCGCATCGGCTCGGCCTCGGCAAGTTCCATACCGAAAACGATGCGTTATGGGACCTTGCGCCGCACGATTTGTCGATGATCCTGGCCATCACCGGTACCGAGCCGATCGAGGTGAGGGGCGAGGGGGCGGCGCTGCTCGACAACCTCAGCGACTTCGCGCATCTGCACATGCGGTTTCCGAACGGCCTGCGCAGCCATCTCTTCGCCTCGCGCCTCAATCCCTATCGCGAGCGGCGGCTGACGGTCGTCGGCACCAAGGCGATGGCGGTGTTCGACGACGTCGAGCCTTGGGAACGCAAACTTGCCGTCTACCGCCACGCGGTCTGGCAGGACAGCGGCCAGTGGGCCTTCACCGCCAATGAGCCTGCCTACGTGCCGGTTGGCGAAGGCATGCCGCTGACGCGTGAGCTTGCCCATTTCATGCAGTGCATCGAGACTCGCGCCGAGCCGCGCACCGATGGCGAGGAAGCGATCAGAGTGCTGCGCATCCTGACCGCCGGCACGGTGATCCACACCGGCTCGTCCGCCTGAGGCGTCCGGAAACGGCGGCGATAAGACCAAGAAACTTATTCGGCTGGGATCTGCGCCGGCCTTGCGGCAAGCCTGGACAACATAGCCTCGGCTTCCGCGCCGCGTTCCGAGCGCTCGATGAAGCCGCCGCCGAGCACCCGCGCCTCGTTGCCGTCGTCGGAATAGAGCACGCAGGCCTGCCCCGGCGCGATACCCGACTCGCCGTCGGCCAGTTCGACAGAGGTCACGCCGTCGCGGTGACGCAGCACGGCCGGACGCGGCGGCCTGGTCGAGCGGACTTTCGCGAAAAGCTCGATCCCGCCGGCCGGAACGTCCGACAGCGGTCCATCGCCCAGCCAGTTCATGTTGCGCAGATAGATCTTGTGCGTCTCCAGCGCCTCGCGCGGGCCGACGATGACGCGCGCCCGGTCGGCGTCGAGATGGACGACATAAAGCGGCTCGCCGGACGCGATGCCGATGCCGCGGCGTTGTCCGATCGTGTAGCGCAAAATGCCTTCATGGCGGCCGAGCACGCGGCCGTCGATATGCACGATGTCGCCCGGATTGGCGGCGGCCGGCTTCAGCTTGGCGATGATGTCGGAATACTTGCCCTGCGGCACGAAGCAGATGTCCTGGCTGTCCTGCTTGGCGGCGACAGTCAGGCCCATCTCCTCGGCAATGGCGCGGACCTGCGGCTTCGACAGTCCGCCGAGCGGGAAGCGCAGATAATCGATCTGCGCCTGCGTGGTGGCGAACAGGAAATAGCTCTGGTCGCGGTCGGCATCGACCGGGCGGTAGAGCGCGCGATGCGCGCCATTGGCGCGCGAACGGATATAGTGGCCGGTGGCCAAGGCGTCGGCGCCGAGATCCTGGGCGGTGGCCAGAAGATCGGCGAACTTCACCGTCTGGTTGCAGGACACGCAAGGGATCGGCGTCTCGCCGGCGACATAGCTCTCGGCAAACGGGTCGATGACCGCCTTGCGGAAGCGCTCCTCATAGTCGAGCACGTAATGCGGGATGCTGAGCGTCTCGGAAACGCGGCGGGCATCGTCGATGTCCTGGCCGGCGCAGCACGAACCGGCGCGGTGCGTGGCCGCTCCGTGGTCGTAAAGCTGCAGCGTCACGCCGACGACGTCATAGCCTTCGCGCTTCAGGATGCCTGCGACGACAGACGAATCGACGCCGCCCGACATCGCGACGACGACGCGGGTTTCTTCGGGGCGGCGGGGAAGATCGAGGCTGTTCATGGTGCTTTCACTGTGCGGCGCTCAATGCCAATGGCCGGAATATAGGTCAAGCGCCACGTGTGCGCCAGCTTGCGGCGCAAGACGAGTTTACCGGCAAATCAAGGGCTGGAGGCCGGTGTTTCAATTTCTAAACAAAATCCTAACCGGGCGTTCACGATCCTTACCTAGTGGTTAGGGTTCGCTTAGGCAATTTTTAAAGCTGTGGCGGTACTGTGGCGGGGATTGGGTCTTTGAGTTTTTAGTAGAGAGTACGATGACCGATCTGGTTAGACCTAGAGTCAAGTATGTTATCGGGCCTGACGGCAGCCCTCTTACGATCGCCGATCTGCCGCCGACGAACACCCGGCGCTGGGTTATCCGGCGCAAGGCGGAAGTGGTCGCCGCGGTACGCGGCGGCCTGCTCAGCCTTGAGGAAGCCTGCCAGCGCTATAAGCTCACAACCGAAGAATTTCTCTCCTGGCAGGCATCGATCGACGAATACGGCCTTGCCGGGCTGCGCACAACGCGGATCCAGCAATACCGCCACTAGGCCAGACGCTATTAAACGCAAAGGGCGCGAAACACCGCGCCCTTTCGCTTTTGAAGCGGCCTTCCACTCAAACAGTCAGCACGACCTTGCCGATGGGTCGGGTCGCAAGGAAGGCATGGGCGGCCGCCGCCTGATCGAGCGGGAAAGCCTTGGCCACGTGCGGCATCAGCTTTTTGGCGTCGACCAGCGTGGCGAGTTCGACAAGGCCCTCGCGATCGGGCACCACGGACATGCGCTCGACGCGGACACCGCGCGCCTTGGCCTTCGCCCTGGTGGCGTCGTGAACGTTGAGCAGCGATACCAGGACGCCACCATCGCGCACCACCTTCAGCGACTCATCGACATGGTCGCCGCCGATGGGGTCCAGCACAAGATCGACATTGTTGACCTGTTCGACGAAGTTGCCCTTGGTGTAGTCGACGACGTCGTCGGCGCCGAGCGAGCGGACGAAGTCGAGCTTGTCCGGGCTGGCTGTAGCGATGACATAAGCCCCGCGCGCCTTGGCGATCTGAACCGCCAGATGGCCGACGCCGCCGGCCCCGGCGTGAACCAGCACGCGTTGCCCAGCCTGCAGGCCGCCATGGCGCACGAGGCCTTGCCAGGCCGTCAGCCCGGCCAGCGGCAAGGCCGCAGCATGCGCATGGTCGATGGCGGCGGGCTTCGCGGCGATCTCGTCCGCCGGCGCCGCGGCGAGCTCGGCATAGGCTCCAGCCTGTTTGGGGAAACGCGGCATGCCGAACACCTCGTCGCCGACCTTGAAGGCGGTCACGCCGGGACCGAGCGCCGCGACGGTCCCCGAAATGTCCCAGCCCAGGATGAAAGGCGGTTCGCCAAGCAGCGGATAGAAACCGCCGCGCACGGCGCCGTCGACCGGGTTGGTGCCCGCCGCCTCGACGCGGACGAGCACTTCACCGGGCCTGGGCGCGGGGTCGGGCTGCTCGGCTACGAAAAGGACCTCGGGTCCGCCGACGGAAGTCTGGATAACGGCACGCATGAACGCCTCCTGTTCGAATGGATGTTCCGCTATCATTTGGATAGTAATATTCTATTGTCGAGTATGTACCTTTTCTATATATACCCACCTTATGGATAGTGAAGACAGATCGCCATTCGGCTACGACGCGTTCCGGCGCACCTGCCCGTCACATACGGTGCTGGAGATGCTGGCCAGCAAATGGGTTTATCTCACGGTCTGCGCGTTGCGGCGCGACCGGCTGCGCAATGGCGAGTTGGCGCGCAAGCTGGAAGGCATCACGCCCAAGATGCTGACGCAGACGCTGCGGGTGCTGGAGCGCGACGGCCTCGTGCGGCGCGAGGTGTTTGCGGTCATTCCGCCGCGCGTGGAGTATGAGCTGACGGAACTTGGCCAGAATCTGGCGGGGCTGCTCAGCCAGATACGCTCCTGGGCGGAAGAGCATGCGCCGGAAATCAAGGATGCCCGGGCCCGGGCATCGGCCGATCATGGCGAGACGGGCGCTGTGCCGTGAAGACGGCGAGGCCGATTTCAGCCGATTGCCGGTTCTGAAGATGCCGGAGATATCTCCGGCATGATTGCAAATATGCCAGGCGATCAGCCGATCATGGCGCTGCGACCGCCAATTTCGGTTTCGCGGATCTTGGTGTCTCGCGATTCCAGCATCTCCGCCTTGGACAGCTCCGCTTCAGCTTCGCCGAGTAATGATTCGGCGGTGCTTCGCTGCTGGGCGAGGTCGCTTTGCGAATTCCTGAGGTTGTCGCGGCGCAGGCGAGCCGCCTTGGCGAAGGTTGGGTAGGCGAAATGGTTGATGTCGGTGATACCGGCTTTTTTCTCTTCGGCGATGATCTGCGCTTCCAGCTCGACGGCCATGCGCTCGAACTCGGCGATCATCATGTCCAGCTGCAAGAGCTGGCGCCGCTTCTCGTTCACCTGAAACTGCTTCAGTCGAACGAGGTTTTCACGTGACTTCATGATTCGATACTCCGCAAACGCACACCTGCAATACCGCCCAGTCCGCCCGGAACGACCCAAGCGCCGCCCGTTTCCCCCGGCTTTCCCTGGGCTATGGGAAACAAAGCCCTAAAGATTTTTGCCGGCGGTAACCATTCGTTTACGGGCATTGTTAATCATACGGGCGAGGACTTAAGGCCGGGTAAAAATTCCGGCTGCGGCGGGAAGCCCGGGCCAGCGAGTCTCTGGAGTCACTTAGGCCGACTTATTAATGTGGTGCATTAGCGATTTTGGTGTGTGATTCGTTATTAGATTCAAGTGGGTGTAGAAAGGGGTTAAAAAATCTGGTATCGTGGATGACACGAAATTAGGATTTGTTAACCAGTCGGTGGCACCTTCTGTTCAGGCAATCACTGCTCCGGTCCCGGACGGGTCGTGACACGGTCCGGCAGCAGAAAAGGGGAATGAAATGCGTGTTCTGCTGATTGAAGATGACAGTGCAACCGCACAGAGCATCGAACTGATGCTGAAATCGGAAAGCTTCAACGTCTATACGACCGATCTCGGCGAAGAGGGTGTCGATCTCGGCAAGCTCTACGATTACGACATCATCCTTCTGGATCTCAATCTCCCCGACATGTCGGGCTATGAAGTCCTGCGCACGCTGCGCCTCTCCAAGGTCAAGACGCCGATCCTGATCCTCTCCGGCATGGCCGGTATCGAGGACAAGGTGCGCGGCCTGGGCTTCGGCGCCGACGACTATATGACCAAGCCCTTCCACAAGGACGAGTTGGTGGCGCGCATCCATGCGATCGTGCGCCGCTCCAAGGGCCATGCCCAGTCGGTCATCACCACCGGCGACCTGGTGGTCAATCTCGACGCCAAGACGGTCGAGGTCGGCGGCCAGCGCGTGCACCTGACCGGCAAGGAATACCAGATGCTGGAGCTGCTCTCGCTGCGCAAGGGCACCACGCTCACCAAGGAAATGTTCCTCAACCATCTCTATGGCGGCATGGACGAGCCGGAGTTGAAGATCATCGACGTCTTCATCTGCAAGCTGCGCAAGAAACTCGACGCTGCGTCCGGCGGCCAGAACTACATCGAGACGGTGTGGGGCCGCGGCTATGTGCTGCGCGAGCCGGAAGATATCCGCGTCAGCGCGTAAGCGATCCAAGTGATTCGAACGAAAAACCCGGCTCAGGCCGGGTTTTTTGTTTGAAAACGGTCTCGGCGAATCAGGCGGCTATCTTCAGGACGCGGAAGCTTTCGAGCAATTGCGCGCGATTGAAGGGTTTCAGGAGATAGCCCTGGGCGCCGGCGCGCTTGGCGCGCATGATCGCAGCCACATCGACTTCGACCAGCGAGACCAGGATCTGCGGCCGGACAGGGCTTTCGATGGCGCGGATGCGGCGAATGAGGTCGACCGCCTGGATGTCGGCAAGACCACCGTCGATGACGATGACATCGGGCATCTCTCCAGCGCAAATCTCGGCAGCCTCGACTCCGGTCGACGCCTCGACGACAATCATGTCCGTGCCGCCAAGAATGCGTTTTGCGACCTTCCTGATGACGCTCGAATCATCGACGAACAGGCAGCGCTTCATGTCCGGGTCCTCTTTGCCATCTGCCGAACCGGCAACCTCCGGCGACCGGAAAGCACCATAGGCCAATCTGGTAAAGAAGCCGAAAAGCCGTTAGGTAAAGTTTTTCCAAACGAGCGTCTCGCGCCGTTTGGCCCGCAGCGCGATTACATGCATCGCGGCTGGCATTGCTCAGCCTGCACTGCCAACACAAATATTAGCAGTAGAGATACTTCGGCTTTTCTTATGCAGCCTTCAGCACGATCTCCTCGGCGGTCGCGTGGATCGAGATCGTCATATTGGCCTCGCGCGCCAGAAGCAGCGTATAGTAAGGCTGGACCGAATGGGCATCGATCGGCTCCTCCGGCTTGTGGCCGGAATGCAGTTCGAGGAATTTCGGCGGCACGCGCAGCATCGGGCCACCAGCCGACAGCGAAAAACGCGGCTCGGTTTCGAGACTTTCCAGCGTGACCACCAGCTTGCCGCCGCGCGGTATGGCCGCGTTGGCGACGAGAATGAGGTTAAGCAGCAGCTTGACCTTGTTCTTGGGCAAGAGCGCTCGGGGCCCGTTCCACACCAGTTCCGGCTTTTCGTTCTTCAGGAAGGCGATGGCCACGGCCTCGGCATCGCCGGTGTCGATCATCATGCCGGCGGAACCCGCGGCGCCGAAGGCGATGCGGGCAAACTGCAATCGCGCCGAGGCGTTCTTGGCGCTCTGGCGAATGAGCTTCATGGCGTCTTCGTCGGCGCCGCCTTCGTCGAGCAGCTCAAGGCCGTTGTTGATCGCGCCCACCGGCGAAATGATGTCGTGGCAGACACGGCTGCAAAGCAGCGCCGCGAGATCTGGCGCGGAAAGGGTGAAAAGCTCGGCCATCGGCGAAATCCCTGCTTAAGTCATTTGTTCATGGCCGAGCGACCGTTTTCGCGCCTGCCCACACGAATCACGCTCTTTTCCAAGGCTTTCTGAATACACAGGGCCTGAGCGCGCATCAACAAATCCAAAATTGCCGACGGCGAAAATGATGTGTTTGCGGGGGGAAACCCGCCGCCGGGACGCAAGCGCAGCCTTCGAACCGCCATCTTCGTGTGGGAGCTTAATGGTTGAAAAAGGATTACGGCATAGTTTGCCCGTGATAGCCACTCCGAACGGCCGGCAAGAGCCGCAGGGGTGCGAGGCGTCGGCGAAAGTGCTCCCTGACGGAGATTGGAAGCATGTTTTCCCGATACTACGACCGGACGTTCGTCCGTGTCCTCGCCATGACCATCACGCTCCTGGGGGCTCTTGTCTTTTCGACCGCTGCGTCACGGGCTCAACAATACACCGCTCAGGAGATCGTCGATTCCGGTCATAAATTCTTCGGCGAGACGTCCGGCGGCCTGGCCACCGTCGTCGAGAAGATCTTTGCCTCCTACGGCCTGCCCAACGGCTACCTGCTGGGCGAGGAAGGATCCGGCGCCCTGATCGGCGGCCTGACCTATGGCGAGGGGACACTCTACACCAAGAACGCCGGCGACCATAAGGTGTTCTGGCAAGGTCCGTCGCTCGGCTGGGATTTCGGCGGCGAGGGATCGCGGGTGATGATGCTGGTCTACAACCTCGACGACATCAGCAGCCTCTATAACCGCTTCGGCGGCGTTGCCGGCTCCGCCTATGTCATTGCGGGCGTCGGCTTCAACGTATTGCAGAGCAACCGAGTGCTGATTGTGCCGATCCGCACCGGCGTAGGTGCCCGTCTCGGGGTCAATCTCGGCTATCTGAAGCTCACCGAAAGGCCGACCTGGAACCCGTTCTGATCGGATTGCGCTCGCTACAATCGCTCGGACAGTGGTGATCGCGCCGCGGCAAACTCTTGCCGCGGCGTTGAATTTCCGCCATGCCAAGGTAGCACAATCCAGCGATTGCCGCTCCGTAAAGTGGATAGCACGCCTTGGTCCAGTCGGTTCTGTTCTTCGTACTCGGTTTCCTTTGCGCCGTTTTTCTGGTGTCGCTGGTCGCGCCGGCGGTCTGGCGGCGGGCCGTCGTCCTGACGCGCAGGCGCCTCGAGGCTTCGCTGCCGCTGACGCCAGCCGAAATCCAGGCGGACAAGGATCGGGTCCGGGCGGAATATGCCATGACGACGCGCCGGCTGGAGATAACCGTCAAGAACCTTCAGGAGAAGGCGGCCGAGCAACTGGTGGAGATCGGCCGCGGGCGCGAGGCCCTGAAGGAACTGGCGGTCGAAAAGAAGGACAAGAACCAGGCGCTCTCCGATCTGCAGGCAAAGAATGCGGAGCTCAGGCAGCGCGAGGAGGATCTGCACCGGTTGTCGGAAAAGCACGTACAGACGGAGCGGGCGCTGGAAAAACGCGCGCTGGAGGTGCAGAAGCTCGAGCAGATGTATGACGACGCCAGCTTCTCGTCCTCGAACCGCCAGATCGAACTGGTTGCCCGCGAATCGGAGCTGGAAAAGCTCGCCAGCGACATTGCGTTGCTCAAGGGCCAGCGCAAGGAGGCGGACCGGCGCAATCAGGAGGTCGCGTCGGAAAGCAAGGCCGCGCGCGAAGCGTTGAAGGCGGAGAAGAAGAAAACGGCCGAGCTCGACAAGAAGGTCGAGCGGCTGCTTGCCACGCTTGCCGACCGCGAGGAAAAGCTCGACCGGCGCGAGAAGGATATCGCTCAAATGCGTGAACGTTCGAAGGAGAACGCCGCGAACGGCGTCGCGCAGCTGGCTGCCGGCACGGATACGAAAGGCGACAATGTCGACAAGGCGATCGCCAGGCTCGAGGGCGACCGGGAACGGCTGGAGGCGAGGCTGACGGCGCTGGCGCGCGAGAACAAGCGGCTGAAAACCGATCTTGCAGCCTCCGGGACGGCGATGCCCGAAGCGGCGGGCGATGCGCGCTCGGGCGCCGGCCTTCGCGAACAAATGAACGAGCTGGCCGCCGAGGTGGTCAATCTGACGATGAAGCTGGACGGGCCGGACTCGCCTATCGCCAAGGCGCTGGCGGGCGAGGGGCAGCAAAATGGGCGCGGCGTCAGCCTGGCCGACCGTGTGAGGGCTTTGCAGAAGGCCGGCTCGGCCAACTGAACGACACGACCGCCGTTATTCAGCCAATGCGTCGCCGGCTTTCGAAAAGCGATGCAGGGCTATTGCCGACGCGGCGGCGACGTTCAGGCTGTCGAAACCTTCCGCCATTGCGATCCTCACCGTTTGCAGCCGGGCAAGCAGATCCCGGGGCAGGCCTTCGCCTTCGGTGCCGAGATAGAGCGCCAGGCGCGCCGAGCGTTCCGCGGCGCGGATGTCGATGTTTCCGCGTGGCGAGAGCGCGAACTGGCTGAAGCCGAGCCGATCGAGCGTCGCGGTGAAGGTTCCGATATCGCCGAAGGTGGCGAAGGGAACCTTCAGCGCCGCGCCGACTGAAACACGGATTGCCTTGCGGTAGAGCGGATCGCAGCACGTCTGGTCGAGCAGCACCGCGCCCGCGCCGAAGGCGGCCGCATTGCGGAAGATCGCCCCCATATTGTCGTGATTGGATATGCCGACCAGGACGACGGCCAATGCGCGCCGGGGCAAGGTTTCCACCAGAATCTCGGCGGGCGCCGGATCGCCACGCATGCCGATCGCCAGGATGCCGCGATGCATGTGGAAGCCGGCGATCCGGTCCATGACCGCACCCGCGGCGACATAGACCGGAAACTCGGGAGGTGCCTTGCGCAAGATCTCCTGCACGCCCGCCAGTCTGTTTTCGAGGATGAGGGCCGATTCGGCGGCGAAGCGCCCGGTCGACAGCAGGAGGTCCAGCACCACCTTGCCTTCGGCGATGAAGCGGCCATGCCGGCCGACGAGATCGCGCTCGCGGATGTCGAGATAGGCGGCGACGCGCGGATCCCGAGGATCGTCGATGGGAATGAGGTTCATGCAAATCTCGCCGGCAAAAAATGCCAGCGAGGTAAGGAGCTTTGGATGGTGCGGGTCAAGCCCCGGCGCGGCGCAGCCGATAGGCCATCTGGGAGAGGTCGCCGTCGCCGAAAATGCCTTCCAGCATGCGCAGCAATTCGCGCACCGCCTCGGATTTGCAGGAATAGTAAATCATCTGGCGGTCGCGCCGGGTTTCGACGAGATCGAGCGCCCTCAGCTTGGCGAGATGCTGCGACAGCGCGGATTGGCTGAGTTGCACCTTCTCGGCGATGGCGCCGACCGACATTTCATCGTCGATCAGATGGGCCACGATGAGCAAGCGCTTTTCGTTGCCCATGAGGGTGAGAAACGCGGCCGCCGATTCCGCATTGGCGATTAGCTTATTTGAGATCATGGATCCCCCAAGGGTCTTGGCTCATCCAGGCGCCAGGGGGCAATGGTGCCTGATTCCAGGATGTTCAGATGTCGATGGGCGCTGCTGAATCAGCGTCACTACAAGGGTAGATCATTTCGTCTAAATCTCAAGCGTTGCTTTCGCCGGCTCGCGATCAACTACCGCTCTTGCTCCGCGGCGCGTGCCGCCTTTGCCATCTCGACAAGCGCCGAACGCAATTCGCGCGCGCTTTGCAGAGACTGGGGAAAGAAAATCCTGCAGATCGCATCGGCGGCGGCGAGATCCATGCCATCGGGGTCGAAACCGGTGGCGATCCAGCCGTCGCCTTCGGCGCGGCCGAAATGACGGGCATAAAGGGCAAGTGCGTCGCGATGGTCGGCATTCATGTGGTCGAGCGCCGCCTGTTCGCTGCCGGCGAACTCCTCGACAAGGGTGCCGCCGGTGATGAGATCATCACGGTCGAGGAGAAAGGCCCTGCCGAAGCCGCCGTTCAGGCTGGCGCGCTCGGGCTCGAGCCGGAAGAACGAGAAGTCGCCGAGCCCGGCATAGAGCCTCGCCTTCGGATTGCGGTTGAGGTAGCGCCGCTCGGCGCGGATCTGATCGGCCGATCCCCGCTCCAGCCGCAGGGCCCGGCATGCCAAGCTGATGCGCGGATGCGCCAGCGGATCGCCCTTGCCGGGTTCGCCAAGCAGCAGCGAACAGCGCGGATCGGCGAGCAACGCACCGGTATGCGCAGACAGCATCGAGATCAGGATCAGCGGCGCGCCGTCGATGTCGGTGGCGACGCCAACCCTGCTTGCCAGCGGCGCGCCGGTGCCAGGCTCGATCGCCGCGAGCGCGCCGAAACGTGCCGCGCGGATCAGGGTTTTCGCCAGCCTGATCGCCTCTGCGTCGGTCTCGCGGATGACGTCCTTCTTCGGTTCGGTCACAAGCGCACCCGAGATAAGCTGATTTTCGTTCTCCGGTTATCGACCGAACACGCCCGCCTTTGCAAGCGCTCCGATCTCCTCTTCGCTCAAACCGAAACGGGTCAATATGCCCGAGGGCTCGCGATCGGCGACGGCCGGAGTTGCGGCAGGCGCTTGTGCGCCTTGCGAGAAACGCGGCGCCGGCGCCGGGCGGTCGAGTTCGCCGGACTTCACGAAGCTTTGCCTGGCGCGATTGTGCGGATGGTTCCTGGCTTCGACCAGGGACAGCACGGGCGCCACGCAGGCATCCGTCGCGGCGAAAAGCTCGGCCCATTCGTCGCGCGTCTTTGCCTTGATCCGGCCGGCAATGGCGGCGCGCATCGCGGGCCATGACGACTTGTCGTACTGACTGCCGACAAAATGCCCGTCGAGCGGCAGCAGCCTGGCGAATTCGTCGAAGAAGCGCGGTTCGAGACAGCCGACGGCAACGTGCCTTGCGTCCGCCGTCTCATAGGTATCGTAGAAAGGCGCCCCGGAATCGAGCAGGTTCTCGCCGCGCCTGTCGCTCCACAGATCCGCCGCCATATAGGCGTGGATGGGCGCGGCAAGCATCGAGGCTCCCTCGATCATCGAGGCATCGACTACCTGGCCCTTTCCGCTGCGCGAGCGCTGGAAAAGAGCGGCGAGCACGCCCGCGATCAGCATCATGGCGCCGCCGCCTTGATCCGCAACGAGGTTGAGCGGCGGCACCGGCGGCGCGTCCTGCCTGCCGACCGCATGCAGAAGGCCCGCATAGGCGAGATAGGTGATGTCGTGCCCGGCTTTGCCGGACAGCGGCCCGTCCTGGCCGAAGCCGGTCAGGCGACCATAGATCAGCGCCGGATTGCGCTGGAGAACGACATCCGGCCCCAGCCCGAGCCGCTCCATCACGCCGGGGCGGAAGCCTTCGACGAGCAAGTCGGCCTGTGCCGCAAGGCACAGCAGCAGCTCCGCGCCCGCCGGGCGCTTGAGGTCGAGCTTGAGGATGGAACGGCCGTGGCGGTCGAGATCGTATTCTTGCGGTAGGCTCAGGAGCGGCTGGCCAGCGTCGGCGCGTTCGATGCGCAGCACCTCCGCGCCCATCTCGGACAGCATCAGGGCGGCAAGCGGCACCGGACCGAGCCCGGCCATCTCGATCACTTTCAGGCCAGCGAGCGGGCCGGTCTTTCCGGCGGCGGCACCGGCGCCTGTCGGCGAGCCATTCATCCCCGCTTATTTCGGCGCCATGCGGATGGCGCCGTCGAGGCGGATGGTCTCGCCGTTCAGCATCTGGTTCTCGACGATGTGGAGGGCGAGCGACGCATATTCCGACGGCTCGCCCAGCCGCGGCGGGAAGGGCACGGAAGCGCCGAGCGAATCCTGCACTTCCTGCGGCATGCCTGCCATCATCGGCGTCTTGAAGATACCGGGCGCAATGGTGCAGACGCGAATGCCGAAGCGGGCGAGATCGCGCGCCACAGGCAGCGTCATGCCGACGACACCGCCCTTGGAAGCCGCGTAGGCGGCCTGGCCGATCTGGCCGTCATAGGCGGCGACGGAGGCGGTGTTGACGACGACGCCGCGCTCGCCGCCGGCGAGCGGATCGAGTTTCGCCGCCCGGTCGGCGACGAGACGGATCATGTTGAAGGTGCCAATCAGGTTGATCTCGATCACCTTGCGGTACTGGTCGAGCGGATGCGGTCCGTCCTTGCCGATCGTCTTCACGCCGATGGCGATGCCGGCGCAATTGACCAGGATGCGCGGCGGCCCAAGCTTTTCAACCACTTCGGCGATCGCGGCGGCGGCGCTGTCGCCGCTGCCGACATCGCATTGGACAGCAATGCCGCCGATGTCGGCCGCGACTTTCGCTGCGCGCTCGATGCCCACGTCGAGGATGGCGACACGGGCGTCCTTGGCCGCCAACGCGCGCGCCGTCGCCTCGCCAAGGCCCGATCCGCCGCCGGTGACGATCGCGATCTGGCCGTTCGGGTTCATGCAAGCCTCCCAGGATTCGAATTATGCTACGAGGCGCGCAAGGGAGGCGCAACCGCCATAGCCGGATCGATCGACGACTGCGCCGTGGCAGCCGACCGCGCCAAGGCCGGCGCAAGTTCGGCAACCCTCGCCGTATTGGCGTGACAGACATCGCCGGCAAAGCGAGCGACGGCTCCGGGCTTGATTTCGTGATGCAGCAGGCGGTCGAGATCGACCGGGCGCGGCATGGTGATCTGCCCGCGCGGAAAGCGCTTGAAGCCCAGCGGCCCATAATATGGCTCGTCGCCGACCAGGATCACGGCCGGTGCGCCGGCTTTCCTGGCCGCCTCCAGCGCGATCGCGACCAGCTTGCGGCCGATGCCGAGATTCTTGTAGGCGGGGCGCACCGCAAGCGGGCCGAGCATCATGGCGCGTCCGGCGCCAGCTGCCACGCGCGTCATGCGCACCGAAGCGATGATCGTACCGCCCTTGACAGCGACGAAAGACATCGAGCGGTCATGTCCTCCCGACTCGCGGATCTTGTAGGCGGCAAGCACGAAACGACCCGGGCCGAAGGCCTCGTCGTTGATGGCTTCGATTTCAGGATCATGCGCCGGGGTTTCCGGCAGGTATTTCACGTCGGCAAGGCTCATGGTCTTTGCGTTCCGGTATGCGAGGAAGGTTTGCTGCAAGCGGCAGCGTTCGCCAATCAGCGCTTCTTAAGCGCGGGCGCCCTTTCGTCGTCGGTCGAACCGG
Organism: Mesorhizobium sp. B4-1-1; assembly: GCF_006439375.1. Classification (NCBI taxonomy): domain Bacteria; kingdom Pseudomonadati; phylum Pseudomonadota; class Alphaproteobacteria; order Hyphomicrobiales; family Phyllobacteriaceae; genus Mesorhizobium; species Mesorhizobium sp. B4-1-1. Next base: position 197,880 of record NZ_VFTH01000004.1, on the reverse strand, counting down.
ATCGAGGCAAAGTCGAACATGGGCGCTTCCGCTAGCACCAATTTCGTGTCGCTGCAATCGGTGCTTTCCGGCTTTCTTTGCCTCGCGTGGCGAACTTGTCCGTCTCCGACCGTTTCGTCATTTGACGAACTGTTCAGCGCCCGAGGGCTTCGCCGGCCCGGTCATCAACCTAGATAATGTCCAACCGCAAGGGAGATTTTTCGCATGGGATTGCTGATCGAAGGCAAATGGCGGGACCGCGCGCCGAACACCGACAGCGGTGGGCGGTTCGTGCGGACGGAGTCGCAATGGCGCGACTGGATCACGCGCGATGGCAGGCCGGCCGAAGGGCGCGCACGCGGCTTCAAGGCGGAACCCGGCCGCTATCACCTCTATGTCTCGCTCGCCTGCCCATGGGCACACCGCACACTGATCTTCCGTGCTTTGAAGAAGCTGGAGGTCATCATCTCGGTCTCGGTGGTGCACCATTTCATGGGCGAAAGCGGCTGGACCTTCAAAGCCGAGGACGGCGCCACCGGGGACACGCTCTACGGCCTCGATTTCCTGCACCAGATCTATGCCAAGGCCGATCCGGCCTATTCAGGCCGCGTGACGGTGCCGGTGCTGTGGGACAAAAGGCAGGAGACCATCGTCAACAACGAGTCCTCCGAGATCATCCGCATGCTCAATTCCGCCTTCGACGAATGGGGCGATGCCGGCCTCGACTTCTATCCGGCGTCGCTGCGGGCGGAGATCGACAAGATCAACGCGCTGGTCTATCCGGCGATCAACAACGGCGTCTATCGCGCCGGCTTCGCCACCGCGCAGAAAGCCTATGAGGAAGCGTTCGGCGAATTGTTCTCGGCGCTCGATATGATCGAGGAGCGGCTTTCGAACCAGCGCTATCTGGCCGGCGAACGCATCACCGAGGCCGATTGGCGGCTGTTCACGACGCTGGTTCGTTTCGATCCGGTCTATGTCGGCCACTTCAAATGCAACCTGCGCCGCATCGCCGACTATCCGAACCTGTCGAACTATCTGCGCGATCTCTATCAGGTGCCCGGCGTTGCGGGCACGGTCAACCTGCATCACATCAAGGCGCATTATTACGGCAGCCACAGATCGATCAATCCGACGGGAATCGTTCCGGCAGGGCCTGAGCTTGATTATGCCGCGCCGCATGACCGGGGCAGGTTCAGGAAGGCGGCTTGAAATCCATCGACCGCGAGCAGGTTATTGAAAGGGCTCCGCATCGAGTTGAGCCCGTCTGCCGCGGTTGGCCTTCAAAAACCTTTTGCCGAACCGTTTGTTGAAGCCGATGGCGTTGATGCAAAAACCAAACGGCGCAAGTATTGCCAGAACCATTACCCAGGCTCCGACGGAGACGTGTTCCAAGCTCATCGGCGCGATGCCTACCGCCATTGAAAACAGCAGGCAAACCATTGAAAACAGCAGCGATGCGGCTGTCGAAAATATGACTATTTTCCAGTACTCGTTTCGCTTAAAAAGCCTTCCGTGTCGTTTTATGAATGCCCAGTAAGAGAAAGAGGTGGATGCGAATACTATGGCTAGATTAACGGGTGTTGCCGTGGCTGACTCCATGGATGGAACCATATACACAAAGGCGATCCATGCGAGATACAATACGATTGTAATAGTAATGTAAATTCCGACGTAGCGCCAAATATTCACCGTTTCCATGTTGTCTATGAGCATCATATTTCCCCGCGTTCCAGAAATGATAGAGTCTTGAATTTCAAACGCAAGAAAAATCGCCGTGATCAAGTCACCAGTAGTGGGATGGTAATTCGGCTCCAAGAGTTTCAGCGATCCGTCGAAGTGTCGCCGGCGTCGTATTTTCCGGCAAACGATCGAGCGGAAAGAAACCCGCCTCAGCGATCTCATGGTCACGCAGTTTCGGTGCCGTCTGGCTGAAGGCTTCGATCAGATAAAGGCCGACATGGTCGCGCTTGCTGGAGCGGCGGTTGAAATGCATCGACTTCAGCACCGGCGGCGCGGTCAGAGCGATGTTGCCTTCCTCGGCCAGTTCGCGCGCCAGCGCTTCCTCGAGGGTCTCGCCGATCTCGACGCCGCCGCCCGGCAATTGCCAACCGGGAACATAGGTGTGGCGGATCAGGAAGACGGAGTTGGAGGCGCGGTCATAAACCAGCCCTCGCACGCCAAGCGTCATCGGGCGGCGCAACAGGAAGTAAAAATGGAACAGCCGTGCCCGCAACCCCGGCCAGCCGGTCTGGCGGAATGCCTCTTCCGAATCCGTTCGGCGATTCATCCAACGATCCCCAAGCAGATGTTCGTGGGTTGCCCCACGAACATCTGCTTGACCTTCCTTGTTTTTCGCAGGTTCTGACCGCAAAACCGTGGGACACTTTTGCGGAACCTGCTTGGGCGAACAGCAAACGGTGAGTGGAAAGCCTCGTCAGCGTCGCTTAAGAAGGGGCCATGTTCAGGCTCGCGCATATTTCCGATGCTCATCTGGGACCGCTGCCCGATGTAACCTATCGCGACCTCGCGTCCAAGCGCGTGCTGGGCTATGTCAACTGGCAGCGCAACCGCCGCCGCCATATGCATGACGCGGTGATCGACACCATCGTCGCCGACATCAAGGCGAACGCGCCCGACCATCTTGCCGTCACCGGCGATCTCGTCAACCTGGCGCTCGACGGCGAGATCGAGATGGCCAAGCACTGGCTGGAGACGCTCGGATCGCCGCATGACGTCTCCGTAGTCCCTGGCAATCACGACGCCTATGTGCCGGGCGCCTTCGACAAGGTCTGCCGGGCGTGGGCTCCGTGGATGACGGGCGACGGCGTCAACAGTCCGGTCGACCGCAATTCCTTTCCGTACCTGCGCGTGCGCGGCAATGTCGCGCTGATGGGCGTCACCACGGCGCGCGCCACCGCGCCCTTCATGGCCAACGGCTTCTTCATGGAGGGCCAGGCCGAGCGGCTCGGCAAGATTCTCGACGACGCGGCACAACAAGGGCTGTTCCGCGCCATCATGATCCACCACCCGCCGGTGCGCGGCGCCGTACCGCAGCATAAGCGGCTGTTCGGCATCGCTCGCTTTCACAAGGTCATTCGCCGGCATGGCGCGGAACTCGTCCTGCACGGCCATTCGCATCTGCCGTCGCTGTTCACCATCGGTGCACGTGGCGCCAAGGTACCCGTGGTCGGGGTCGCCGCCGCGGGCCAGGCACCGGGCGGCAAGCATCCGGCCGCTCAGTACAATCTGTTCGAAATCGACGGCGAAAAGGGTGACTGGCGTCTTCGCCTGATCCGGCGCGGCCTGACGGGGCCGGCGCTGCCGCCTTCGGATCTGCAAACGATGGATCTCGACGTGCCGGTGGTGAAGGACCGTGAACTCGTCAGAAGCTGATCTTCATCTGCACGATGCGATCCCAGAACAACGCCAGCGAAAACGCCAGGCCGACAAGGGCGCCGGCGGCGATCAGACCGAGGCCGGCGAAGAAGGTCGTCCAGCCATTGCCGCGGCGGGTTTCGGACCGGATCGGCGGCTCCGCTTCCTTGACCATGGGGCGATGCAGGCCCGGAACGGCGCTCTCCATGCTCCCTTCCATCATGCGCTGCCGCTCGACGACACGTTCCGCCACGTAGCGCGTCACCGCATCGGCGACGGCTTTCAGCTCGGTCGATTCGGCCAGCACCACGCGGCCGACGCGCGTATCCTTGAGGAATCGATAGGTGCGGCGGTCGCGTCCCATGGCGACGTGGCTCACCGCGTCGATCCATAGCCGCGGCTGCAGGCCGGACGAGACGGCGAAGTCGAAGCTGTCCATGTCGGCCGGAACATCGGCAAAGACCGGGGCGAGCTCGGTTGCCAGAAGATCGAGGCGCATGCGGTGCGCATCGCGCATCTCCACGATCACATCGTCGCGGTCGGCGAAGGCGTTCTTGACGTCGCGTACCGCGTCGGCAAGCTTCCGCGACGGCTCGATCGGGGTGACTTTGTCGCCTGTATCCTTCATGGCGGCTGCCTCGCTGTTGGTTAACAGCGAGTTAACACAATCGCAGGCAAAATGCACTGGCGACGACGAGTCGTGCGACTGCTGCGGTCCGGCCGAGGCGGGTTACGGATATTTTCGAGGTCGGTCCGGGAGAGGTCAGCTCGCCGCCGCGCCCAGAGGCGGACGCAACCGTCTGCCGTGCCGGCGCGTGTTGCGACGCACGATTTCGGCAATCAGGTCTGGAGCCTCCTCGACCAGCATATGACCCGCGTCAAGGACATGGTGCAGGTAGAAATGCGACGGCAGCGCCTCGGCCTGCTCGACCGGCAGCAGCGGATCCTCCGCTCCCCAAACAACCATCACCGGCATGTCAAGCGTATCCAGCTGCGCGCGGGGGATCACTCCTTGCCGGTCATCCCTTGTCATCGCGGCCGCCATATCGATCAGGGTCTGCAACTGGCCTGGCCGGGTGCGCATCCGGTACAACGCATCCACCACGTGGTCGGGCGGCGCGCTGCGCGGACCCGACATGGCCGCAAGGCTGGCGCGGACCTGCTTCCTGCTGGCCGCAGCGGCATAGCGGCGCAGCAAGGCTGCGTTGATCTCCGGGCCGAAGCCGCCGGGCGCCAACATAGTGAGCGAGGCCACCCTGTCGGGGTCGGCAAACGCCATCAGTGTCGCGATCGCGCCGCCCATGGAGTGGCCGACGAGATGGACCTTGCCCAACCGGCGCGCGGCAAGATCGGCCAGGACGGCCTGCGCGGCCGGCTTGGCGCCGCCCATGCCTTCGCATTCCAGGGACTGCCCATGGCCCGGCAGATCATAGGCCAGCACTCTCGCCTCCGCCGCCAGCGATGCCATGACGTCACGCCAAATCTCACGGCAAGCTCCGAAGCCGTGCAGAAAGACGATCGTCTTCGGACCAGCGCCGCCCTCGATGGCATTAGGGAATGGAAGCATGAAAATGGAACGGTGAAGAAGACAGGCAGCAATTTCAAATTGTGGCTGAATTGCTCCCGATCCAGGCCCGTGGCCAGTAAAATTTTCGCGACCGCAGCGCCCGTCAGGTGCTGGACGCGCAAGCATGTCCTAATACTTGCCGGATCACAGCATCATATTTCCGTGCTCCGGTAATCGTGTGGCCCAAACACGGGCGCGGGGCTGGATTAGCTCGGGTTGCCGATCCCGGCGGCTCTCAAGGACTGCACCAGCCGGTCGGTGAGATCGGCCGGGTATTTGCGTTCGACGAACGTCGCGCGCGGGTCGGCGACGAAGTTCGGGAATTCGGCGATCAGCTCGTTGGCAAGCTCGCCCGCCAGCTTGTCGCGCCCTGAAATCTTGGCACCGATCAGGCGCGCGGCCAGATAGTGCGACTTGGATGCCGTCGTGCGCAGTGACTCGCTAGCGATCGCGGCCTTCTTCATATCGCCCTGCATGAAGGCGCCGACGAACAGGCCATAATCCCACCAGGTCGGATGGCTGCTGAAGGCTTCGACCGCGTGGCCCAAGATCGGCGTTCCCTCATCATATTTGCCAGCGAAGACCAGCCCGTAGCCATAGGCGGCGGCCATCCCAAGATCATACGGGTTGAGTTCGTAAGCCTTGCGCATCAAGCGGATCGCTTCGTCCGTGTTGCCGAGGCGCGAGTTGAGGTATCCAAAGGCGCGATGCGCGTGCGGGCTCATCGGCCCCATCTGGACGGCACGATGCGCAAGCGACATGGCCTTTTCGAGCGTCGCTTCCGGTGGATAGGCATAGTGCGCGGTGACAGCTTCCACATGGAGCGCGGCCAGTTCCGCGTAGACAAGCGACGATTTGGTGCCTTCGCTGACCAGCTTTTCCAGGCAGCGATACGCAGCCTCGTGGGTCGCGGCGCTCATGTCGAGATAATAGCGGTCGTCGAGCACCAGGCATCCGATCTGGCTGGTCCGAACGTCGCTCTGGTCAATGTAGCTGTAGATCGCGCCCGAGGCGGGAACGGTCGAGGTGAGAAGGCTGGCGATGTTGCTTTCAACCGCGCCAGGGGCGCTTTCGGCGGATGTCAGGTTGCGCGACAGGAGAACCCGGCCGGTCGCGACGCTCTGCAATTCCACCGTGACGTCGCCGGCAGCAGGCCCAGGGACAATTTCGAAAACGAAACTGATTGGATCGGCGGACTGATCGCGCGTCGAATCCGGGTCACGCCCGATGAAATCGATGGTGTCGAAACCGGCAAGCCCGGCGCGCAGCGATGACGCGACGCGAGCCGCCTCCGCTCCATCCGCCTTCACCGCAATGTAGATCAGCGGCAGGGAGTCGAATGTCGGCTGAGCGGCGGTGCCGGCCAAGCGCGGCGCCTCGACTGCCGCGGTCGTGTCGCCGCCGTTGAGGAAGGCACTGCTTTGACGCGCGATGAGCACGCCGAGCATGACAATGACCAAGACCATGGCAGCCCAGAAGAATCGCAGCTGCCGCGTGAGCGACTGGGCGGGTGCTGCCGGCGCCATCAGCGCTGCAGGTTCGCTCGGCACAGAGGTGTCGAGGTGTTCGGTGGCGGCCGGAGCGGCTTCGGCCAAAGCATCGGGCCGCTGCGCGATGTTGCCGGAGGCGGACCTGGCATTGCCAGGCAGCCGGATCGCGTTCAGCTCATAGGAAGGGACATAGCCGCCGCGCGGAATCGCGATGCGCACCGGCTCGGCGACACCTTCATTGGAGAAGTATTGCTCCAGGAGCTCGCGCAGGCGGCCGGCCTGCACCCTGACCACGGCATCGGTGGAAGCGTCGAAATCGCCGTCCTTGCCGAAGACGTCCATGGCGATGGAAACGCCTTTCAGCCTGTCCGCCTGGCCAGCCTGCTCGCGTTCGACCAGATAGCGTAATAGCCTGCGGGCACGCTCGGATCGTCCGAACGTTTCGCTGGCTAGCAGTCGCTCCAATGTCTCGCGCACTGCGGGGGCGGCAGGCGGGGCATGCTCCAAGTGTCGAACCTTTCGAAGTCGGCACAGGTTAGGGCGCGATAATATAGCGCTCGCGCCGGCACACAAGGATGCTTCTATTATGCTTTCGCGTAAGCCACCGGAAATTCCCCCGCAGGTTAACGAATGGCAGCTTTCGCGTCTGTGTCTGAAGCGTGGCGCAATTGGAATGCGCCACGCTTGGGACAGATCTACCCGGTCAAGCCTGCCGCCGAGCCTGATCGTTTCGCATCATCTGCTCGAGCCGCCGATGATCCGGTTGGCGGCCGAAACAACGGCCTCCAGCGACGCGGCGACGATATTGGTGTTGATGCCGGCGCCGAACAGCTTGCCGCCCGGATATTCCATCTCGACATAGGAGATGGCCGAGGCGTTGGAGCCGCGCTGCAAGGAATGCTCGGAATAGTCGAGCACCGACATGTCGACACCGACATGGCGCGAGAGCGCATCGACAAAGCCGTCGATCGGGCCGGTGCCCGAGCCGGTGATGGTGACTTCCTTGCCGTTGTCGAGGATATCCGCTTCGACCATGCGCCGGCCCTTCACCTCGGTGTCGGGATAGGTGCGATGGTCGAGGAACTTCAGGCGCGCACCGGGCTGATCGACATAGGTTTCGAGGAAGCGTTCGTGGATGCGCTTGGCCGGCACCTCCTTGCCTTCCGCATCGGTGATCGCCTGGATCGCCTGGCTGAACTCGATCTGCAGATTGCGCGGCAAATTGAGGCCGTAGTCCGCCTGCAGCACATAAGCGATGCCGCCTTTGCCCGACTGCGAATTGATGCGGATGATCGCCTCGTAAGTACGGCCGACATCGGCCGGATCGATCGGCAGATAGGGCACTTCCCAGATCGGCGTGTTGGCCTTCTTCAGCGCCTTCATGCCCTTGTTGATGGCATCCTGGTGCGAACCGGAGAAAGCCGTGTAGACCAGTTCGCCGACATAAGGGTGGCGCTCCGCGATCTTCAGCTGGTTCGAGTACTCGTAGACATCCTTCATCCGGTTGATGTCGGAGCAGTCGAGCTCGGGGTCGACGCCCTGGGTGAACATGTTGAGCGCCAGCGTGACGATGTCGACATTGCCGGTGCGTTCGCCATTGCCGAACAGCGTGCCCTCGACGCGGTCGGCGCCGGCCATCAGCCCGAGTTCGGTGGTGGCGACGCCGGTGCCGCGGTCGTTATGCGGGTGCAGCGAGATGATCAGGTTCTCGCGGTTGTCGAGATTGCGGCACATCCACTCGATGCGGTCGGCATAGACGTTGGGCGTCGACATCTCGACCGTCGAGGGCAGGTTGATGATGAGCTTGTTGTCGGCCGTCGGCTTCACGATCTCGGTGACTGCGTTGCAGATCTCCAGCGCGACGTCGAGCTCGGTGCCGGTGAAGCTTTCGGGCGAATATTCGAAGCGATAGCCGCCGCCGGCCTTGGCCGCCATGTCGGTGATCATCCTGGCGGCGTCGGTGGCGATGCGCTTGATGCCGGCGACGTCCTTTTCGAAGACGACGCGGCGTTGCAACTCGCTGGTCGAATTGTAGAAATGCACGATCGGGTGGTGCGCCCCTTTAAGCGCCTCGAAGGTCCGTGTGATCAGCTCGGGCCGGCACTGCACCAGCACCTGGAGCGACACATCCCGCGGCACGCCGCCTTCCTCGATGCACCAGCGGGCGAAATCGAAGTCGGTCTGCGAGGCCGAGGGGAAGCCGATTTCGATTTCCTTGAAGCCCATGTCGAGCAGCAAAGCGAACATGCGCGCCTTGCGTTCGTGGCCCATCGGATCGATCAGCGCCTGGTTGCCGTCGCGCAGGTCGACCGAGCACCAGATCGGCGCCTTGTCGATTACCTTGTTCGGCCAGGTACGGTCGGTCAGGCCGACCGTCGGGTAAGATTGGTATTTACGTGCTGCATCCGGCATGTGGCCGGCCGCGCGCTTCCCGGCTTCAGCCTCGCCGGCGCGGACTTCTTCTCGTGCGTTCATCGTCTCTTCTCCGGGCGGCTCGCGTTCGCCTTGGGCGGATTGATGGCGAGCGTCGCCTCTACCAGAATTTCGTTCGCTTGATTATGATTTTGCCAAGGAGCATGCGCCTGAGGCGGCGGGTACCGACCGCCGGGCGCTCCTTCAGCGAACCCGGCGATCGCCGATAAGGCCGAGAAGAAGCAGGGTCGAAGCGAGCGCGCGCGCGGTCTCGTCGGCAAAGCCGATGCGAGAGAAAGCGACGGAGCGGACGCGCGTGGTCATGGCGGCTCTCTTACAGGAGCGGCCCTGCGGAGGCAAGCGGGACGCATGGACGAATGCGCCTTGCCTGATATCGCCGCCGTTGCGGGTACTCTTCCCCGCGCCTCGCAAATGCGCCAGACTTGGCTTCGAAGGCTTCGCTACCGAGCGAAGCTTCGGGGACGGGTCGCCCATGAATTTCGTGTTCTTCTCGCCGCATTTCCCGGCCAACGGCACGGATTTCTGCGACCGGCTGAAAAAGGCCGGCGCCACCGTGCTCGGCATCGGCGATGCGCCTTACGAGACCTTGAACGGCAAGCTGAAGACGGCGCTTTCGGAATATTACCGCATCGCCGACATGGAAAATTACGATGCCGTGTTGCGGGCGATGGGGCATTTCATCCACAAATGGGGCCGCATCGATCGCTTCGAGTCGCTCAACGAACATTGGCTCGAACTCGAAGCCAACATCCGAACCGACTTCAACATCTTCGGCACCAAGGTCGATTTCGTGAAGAATTTGAAGCGGAAGAGCCGCATGCGCGCCTTCTTCCGCAAGAGCGGCGTCGAGACCATTCCGCAGCGCAAATGCTCCGACCGCGCCGGTGCCATGACCTTCATCCGCCGTGTCGGCTACCCGGTGGTGGTCAAGCCGGATTCGGGCTCCGGCGCTTCCAACACCTTCAAGATCTCCAACGCCAAGGAGCTCGACCAGTTTTTCAGGGACAAGCCGGAGGGCGTCACCTTCGTCATGGAGCAGTTCATCGAAGGGCTGGTGGTGACCTTCGACGGGCTGGTCAACCGCGACGGCGAGGTGGTGCTGGCGGCCAGTCACCGCTACGACCAGAGCATCATGGATGCGGTCAACAAGGACCGCCACATGAGCTACACCTGCTTCCCCGAGATCAGCCCGGAGGTCGAGGAGGCGGGCCGCAAGATCCTCAAGGCGTTCGACGTGCGCGAGCGCTTCTTCCACATCGAGCTGTTCGAAACCAGGGACAAGCGCGTCATCGCGCTCGAGGTCAACATGCGCCCGCCCGGCGCCTGGATGACGGACGCCATCAACTACACGTTCGACATCGACGTCTATGCCGCCTGGGCCGACATGGTGGTCAAGGATGCCGCGGGCGGCCCTTACAAGGGAAAGTATTTCACCGCCTATGCCAGCCGCAAACGCCATATCGACTATTTGCACAGCCATGCGGACGTGCTAGCCGCCCACGGCGACAAGATCGTCCACCACCAGGCCATCGAAGAGGTCTTCAGCCGCGCCATGGGCAATTACGCCTACCAGATGCGTTCGAAGGATCCGAAGGCGCTACGCCAGGCGGTCGACTATATCCACGCGGAAAAGGCCTGAGCCGATGGACGTCTCCTATCACAAGGGCCATGCCCGCAATCTCGGCCGCGACATGGAATACAAGCGCTATGGCCATGCCGGGCGCCCGGTGGTGGTGTTCCCGACCTCGCAGGGGCGCTTTTACCAGTTCGAGGATTCCGGCGGCGTCGGCGCGCTCGCCGAGTTCATCGACACCGGCCGCATCCAGCTCTTCACGCTCGACGGCATCGATTCGGAATCCTTCTTCAACAAGCATGCCGACGCGGCGCATCGCATCGCCCGCCACGAGGCCTATTTCCGCTATGTGCGTGAGGAGGCGCTGCCGGAGCTGCAAGCGGTCGCCGCCAAGTCCAATGGCGGCCGCGCCTTGAAGCCGCTGTTTTGCGGCTGCTCGATGGGCGGCTACCACTCGTCCAATTTCGTGTTCCGCTTCCCCGAGCTGGCGAGCGGCGTGATCTCGCTGTCCGGCGTCTATTCGGCTCGTGATTTCTTCGGCCGGACGCTTGAAGGCAACATCTATTTCAACTCGCCGCTCGACTATCTGCCCGGCATCGTCGACCAGAAGCTGCTCGGGCGGCTCAGGGCGCTGCGGCTCATCTTCTGCTGCGGGCAGGGCGCCTGGGAAGAGCGCATGCTGGTCGAGACGCGCGAGCTGGAACAGGTGCTGCGCGACAAATCCATCCCGGCCTGGGTCGACTATTGGGGCGGGGACGTCAGCCACGACTGGCCGTGGTGGCACAAGCAGCTTGTCTATTTCTTCGGCCGCTGGCTGGATGACGACCTCATGCACAGGTTGGACTGATGACCACGCCCGACGCGATCCGCCGCTTTGTCGAAGCCACCAATGCCGGCGATACCGAAGCCTTTCTGGCCGTATTTACCGACGATGCTTTCCTCAGCGACTGGGGTCGCGATTTCCACGGCCGCGACGGGGTCGCGCGGTGGAACCAGTCGGACAATATCGGCGTCCAGTCCAACCTTCGCATCGTGCGCGTCGCGCAACGCGACGGCGTCTACCATGCCCGCGTCGCTGTGACGGGCAACGGCTTCAACGGCGAAGGCGACATGGCCTTCACGCTCGACGGCGACCGGATCGCAAGCCTGGTTATCAGCTGAGGCCGGAGTTTGCGGTCAGTAGGTCGTGCGTCCGCCGGAAAGGTCGAAAGTCGCGCCCGTGGTGAAGGAGTTCTCGTCCGACAGCATGAAGACGATCATGGCGGCCGCCTCTTCGACCTCGACGAAACGGCCGCGCGGCACTTTGCCGAGCATATAAGCGACCTGGGCCTCGGTGAGTTGCTCCAGAATGCGGGTGCGAGCGGGCGAGGGGGTCAGCGCGTTGACGGCGATGTCGTGGCCGGCGAGCTCCTTGCCGAGCGACTTGGTCAGCGCCAGCACGCCGGCTTTTGCAGCGGAATAAGCGGCGGCATTGGGATTGCCCTCCTTGCCGGCCACCGAGGAGATGTTGACGATGCGGCCGTAATTGCGCGCGATCATGCCGGGCACCAGGCGCTTGCAGCAATAGAAGACGCCGTTGAGATCGATATCGACGATCTGGCGCCATGCGGCGGGATCGTAGTCCACCACCGTCGCCGCCGGCCCGGCAATGCCGGCATTGTTGACCAGGAGATCGACAGGGCCGAGCGTCCGCTCGGTCTCGGTGGCAGCGCGGTCGACGGCCTCGATCTGCGACTGGTCGCAAAGGATGGCCTCGACGCGGCCGAGCGAAGCGAGTTCGGCGGCGGCCTTGGCCATCGCGGCCTGGTCGACGTCCCAGATGGCGACACCGGCGCCCGACGACAGCAGGCGTCGCGCGACCGCAAGGCCGATGCCTTGCGCGCCGCCCGTCACCACGGCGATGCGGCCGGAAAGATCGACGGCGTTCAAACGGCGGTTCATCGGCAATTCCCCTGCTTCTTTAGAGCAATTCAGCATCCCGACAGGATCGCCGACCTGCTCCGATTTTCTGTTTTTACGCAATTCCGGACGGAACCCGCCGAGTACTTTTCCTGGAATTGCTTGGCATTGGATAGCCCGGATCAGCCCCTGACGTTTCGCGCCACCAGCTTGGCTACGCTTGGCCCAATGAGCAGCACGACCAGGAAGCGCGCCGACTGCAGCGCCATGACGAAGGAGATTCCGCGCCATGCGCTCCAGCAGCGCCGCGTCCGAGGGCGCTCTGGTGAGGAGTCCACCTTTTGGTCTTAGACCCGGAGCCGGGAATGCGAACCCCCCGTGGCACCTTGTTGGCAGGGCCGCAACACCCTCACTTGTCCATGCCAAACAACGCTTCGATCTCTTCGCCACCCATGCGATCGAAGCTTTCGGGGCTGGAAAACTGGCCAGCCATAAAGCCCACACGCCGTATCTGTGCAGCGGTAGTTTGACCGATAGGCACGACCTTGACCAACGGCTTGCCTGCCTTGGTGATGATAAACGGCTCACCTCCGGCGGCCTGGTCTACCAGACGTGATAAATTAGTCTTTGCATGGTGGATGCTCACGGTCCGCATTAGGTGCTCCAACAAACGATAGAGCTGTTCCCCAGTCAGCCGGCCTTTTCCGGTGCGGGAAGGCCAAAGCCGCCGACCGGGTTGGTCTCGACCTGGAATTCGAAGCCGGCGATGAAGGGACGCGCCTTGGCGATCGCGGCCTGGACTTCCGGCAATTGCAGCGAGGCCTTGTGGCTCGCCTGGTCGGTCCACACTTCGGTGACCCAGATCGCGTCGGCGTCGACCGGATCGATGGCGATGATGTAGCTCAGGCAACCGGGGAGAGCGCCGGTGCTTTCGCGCAGCACGTCCATGACCGCATCGCGCTGGCCGCGCGCCGCCCGCATCTTGCCGATCAGTCCGTACATGCCTTTGCTCTCCCTCCAGGTTGCGCGTTGCATCGAGTATGCAGTCGACCGCTCACGGCATCAACTGGCCACCATTGACCTCGATCACCTGGCCGATGATGTAGCCGCTCAACAGGTCGGACGACAGGAACAGATAGGCGCCGACGCAATCCTCAGGCGTTCCGGCGCGGCCCTGCGGTATGGTGGCGACCATCGCCTTGATCTGATCGGCGTTCGAATAGCGTTCGTGGAAGGGCGTCAGGATCGTGCCCGGCGCCACGGCGTTGACGCGGATGCCGAAGCCGATCAACTCCTTGGCCATGCCGCGCGTCACGTTGGAGACGAAGGCTTTGGACGAACCATAGAGGCCGGCCCCGCCGCCGGCGCCGTTGCGGGCGGCGATCGAAGTGGTGTTGATGATGAAGCCGCCCTGGCGCTTCAGCCACGGTATCGCCTTGCGCGAGGCGGTCAGGACAGAGCGCGCATTGAGGTCCATGACCGCGTCGTACTGCGCCTCGTCCTGATCGGCATAAGCGACGCGGCCGAGCATGCCGCCGGCATTGTTGACCAGGCCGTCGAGCCGGCCGAAATGGTTTGCGCTCTCCTCGACGACACGCTCGACGTCGGCAGGTATCGAAAAATCGCCCTGGACCAGAAACACCTCGCCGCCATCGTCGCGGATGGATCCGGCCACGATTTCGGCGGGTGCGCGGCTCGCGTTGTAATGCAGCGCCACGCGGCATTTCTGCGCCGCGTAAGCACGGGCAAGGGCCGCGCCGATGCCGGTCGAAGCGCCGGTGACCAGCACCACCTTTCCGGCAAGATCGGGGATGGCAAGTGTCGTCATGTCGGCTGGCCTCCGGGCTGCCATCCTTCGTAGGCCATTGTCGGCCTGGCCTTCAAGTCCGCGCGCATTCAGGGCCTGAGATAGACATAGCCCTGGTGCTGCAACTCGGCGAGCCTCACGACGCCGCCCTTCTCGGCAAGCTCGAAGCCCGCCAGCAGGTCGGTCAGTGTGATATCCATGCCGTGCAAGGTGTTGCCGCAGGCTTGCGGGACAAGTCCCTGCTGGACCAGGCCGGCGAAGCGGCTGGAAACAGCGCCGGAAGCGCCCTTGGACTTGAAGGCGGCCAGAGCCGGACCGTGCACCACAAGCACGATATCGACATTGCCGCCGGTGCCTTCATAATGGTTCTTGATGTTGCCGAGGACGAAGTTGACCTTGTCGGCGTCGCTGAGGTGATAAGCCACCTTCAGCCTTTCCTCTTCTGTTGCCGCATTTGCACGGCTCAGCCCGAAAAGGCCCGCGGCGCCTGCGAGACCGGCACGAAAAATGTCACGGCGCAGCATCGTGTCCTCCGTTCGCCCGCCCGCTCGCGCGATTTTGCATGGTCCAGGCGGCACTCCTAGACTAGCATATCCCGGCCCTGTCGGTGGGAGGAGGATCACATGTCATCGAGGACCATGGTGGCGAGGACCATGGCGGGCGTGGCGCTTTGCGCCGCCCTTGCCGCTTTAGCCGGCGCGGCGCGCGCCGAACAGCCGCCCAAACTTCCCGAGCTCAGCCCGACCGGCGCCGACGCCTGCTTCGGCCGCGTCTACGACGCCGCCCATCTCAAGGCGCATCCGCACCAGAAGGTGGCGCGCATCTTCTTCCTCTACGGCCATGACCCGGTGAGCCGGCCGAACGAAGAACCCGCCGTCAACCAGGATACTTCCTATAACGGCTTCCTCACCACCACGGTGCGCGGCGCCAAGAAGCCGGAATGGGCAAGCAGCTGGTGCAACAAGGAGGATCCAAGCGACAAGGCGAGCGGCATCCGCTGCGGCATGGATTGCGACCGCACGCTGGCTTCGCTGAAAGTCGACGACAACGGAAAGCTGCTTCTATCCGGCCTGTCGCAAGACGTCTATCTCGACCCGGATTCGGAAGAACAGCTCGGCAAAGCGGAATACAACAAGCAGGCGCTGGGCAGCGAGGACGATAATTTCAAGCTGGATCCGATGCCGGCCGACAGCTGCAAGGCGGAGTTCGCGCGCATCGATCCGATCGACCCGGCGCTTGGCGATCCGCTGCGCGTGCGGCTCAAGCCCGATCAGCCCTTCTGCTTCGGGCGTGACTACGACGATGCGCATCTGAAGTCGCATCCCAACCAGCTGACGCAATCGATCCGCATCTTCCGCGGACCCGTCGAGCTTGCCTCCTTCGCCGCCGGCGGCGATGCGGCGAACTGGCCAGACGGGGCGGACATCGCCGTTTCGGTGACGACGAGGCAGAAAGGGAAAAAGGTTACGCAGACCTATTCCTGCCAGGGCGAGGCCGACCAGTGGCGCTGTTCGGCCAGCTCGAAGATGAGCGACTTTTCCTGCGACATCTCGCAGAAGGAAATTTTCCTCAAGCGCGGCGCCAACGGCACGATGATGGTCGCGAACCCCAACAATGCGGTGGCGGTCCTCGATCTCTGCTCGAAGGCGGCGAATGGCAAGACCAGGTCCGACGACAAGGTCTATCGGCTGCAGCCACTGCCACAGTCGGCCTGCGCGCCGTAAGGCCTGCCGATATTCAGGTGAGGCCGGCCTGCGAACGGTGGCTTCCTGCGCTTCCGGTGCTCACGTACTTTTAAGTACGCTCCGCGCCGGTTCTCGGAAGCCATCGTTCTCGACTCGGCCTGACCTGAATCTCGACAGGCTTTGGTTAGCGCTAAGCGAAAGGCACCGCCGTGGTGCCTTTCGGCAGCTTGGCCTCGTCGTCCGGCTCGACATGGATGGTGACGCGCACCGAGGGGTTTTCGGCTTTCAGTGCATCCTCGATGCGGTCGCAGATGACATGGCTGGCGCCGACCGTCATGTCGGCGTCGACGACGAGGTGGAACTCGATGAAGGTGGCGCGCCCGGCTATGCGCGTCTTCAGGTCGTGCACTTCGAGCGCGCCCTTCGAATTGGCCGAGATGATGTCGCGGATCTGCATGTGCTCGTGGTTGTCGACGGCGCGGTCCATCAGCCCGTTCATCGACGAGCCGATGACATGCCAGCCCTGCCACAGGATGTTGAGCGCGACGATGACGGCCAGCGCCGGATCGAGAATCTGCCAGCCGGTGAGCACGGCGCCGACAAGACCGCCGAACACGCCGACGGATGTCACCACATCGGTCATGATGTGCTGGCCGTCGGCGACAAGCGCGGGCGACTTCGCGTTCCGGCCGGTGCGGATCAGCGCCCAGGCCCAGATCGCATTGACGACGGTCGCGACGCCGTTGACCGCAAGGCCTTCCCAGGGTTGTTCGAGCGGAGCCGGATGCTGCCAGGACTGCCAGACCTCGTTGAGGATCAGCAGCGCCGCGACGACGATCAGCACGCCTTCCAGCACCGCTGAAAGATACTCGGCCTTGTGGTGGCCGAAGGGATGGTCCTGATCGGCGGGCTTGTAGCTGACCTGGATCGCCCAGAAGGCGGCGGCCGAGGCAATCACGTTGACGATCGATTCCAACGCGTCGGAATAGAGCGCGACGGAGCCGGTGATGTACCAGGCGGCAAGCTTCAAGACGAGCACGACACAGGCGACGACGATCGACCAGAAGGCAAGCCTGGCGACCTTCTCCCGGGTCGCGGCTTTCGCTGCGGCCGCTGTCGTGTCCAGCGTTTGCGCCATCTTTTCTAAGCGGCCTTTTCCTTGGCCTTGCGCGGCAGATGCGCGACGATGTTCTCGATGATGCGCATGCCGGCATTGTGACCGAGCGTCATGATCGATTCCGGATGGAACTGCACCGCCGCGATCGGCTCCTTGCGGTGCTCGAAGGCCATGATGACGCCGTCCTCGGTCTCGGCGGTGACCACGAAACCGTCGGGCAGGCGCACGGGGTCGGCGAAGATCGAGTGGTAGCGGCCGACGGTCACTTCCTTGGGCAGTCCGGAGAAGATGATACCGGGCTTCGAGACGCGGATGCGCGACGGCTTGCCATGCATGGGGATGTGCAACTGCCTCAACTCGCCGCCATAGGCCTCGGCCAGTGCCTGCAGGCCGAGACAGACGCCAAAGATCGGCAGGTCCCGGGCGCGCGCCTTCTTGATGGTGGCGGCGCAGTCGAAATCCTTCGGCGTGCCCGGTCCGGGCGACAGCACGACGAGATCCGGCTTGAGCCGCTCGAAGACCTCTTCCGGCACCGGCGAGCGCACCGTGGAAACATTGGCGCCGGTCTGCCGAAAGTAGTTGGCCAAGGTGTGGACGAAACTGTCCTCATGGTCGACCAGCAGGATGTTGACACCGTCGCCGACGCGCGCGGTGGTGCGCTCGGTTCCGGTGGCGTTGCCGGTCTTGGCGTCGCGGATGGCGGAGAGCATGGCGGATGCCTTCAGTTCGGTTTCGGCTTCTTCTTCCTCGGGCACGCTGTCGAAAAGCAGCGTGGCGCCGGCGCGCACCTCGGCGATGCCGTCCTTGATGCGGATGGTGCGCAAGGTCAGTCCGGTGTTCATGTCGCCGTTGAAATTGACCATGCCGATGGCGCCGCCATACCAGGCGCGCGGGCTCTTCTCGTTCTGCTCGATGAAGCGCATGGCCCACAGCTTCGGCGCGCCGGTGACGGTGACGGCCCAGGCGTGAGAGAGAAACGCGTCGAAGGCGTCCATGCCTTCGCGCAGCCGCCCCTCGATGTGGTCGACGGTGTGGATCAGGCGCGAATACATCTCGATCTGGCGGCGGCCGATGACGCGCACCGAGCCCGGCTCGCAGACACGCGACTTGTCGTTGCGGTCGACGTCCGAGCACATGGTGAGCTCGGACTCATCCTTCTTCGAGTTGAGCAGTTTCAGGATCTGCTCGCTGTCGGAAATGGCGTCGTCGCCGCGCTTGATCGTGCCCGAGATCGGGCAGGTCTCGACGCGGCGGCCGTTGACGCGCACGAACATCTCCGGCGAGGCGCCGATCAGATATTCGTTTTCGCCGAGATTGATGAAGAAGGAATAGGGCGAGGGGTTGATCGACTTCAGCTTGCGCGAGATGTCTGAAGGCTGAGTCTCGCAGCGTTCGTAGAACATCTGTCCAGGCACGACCTCGAACAGGTCGCCGCGCTTGAAGCTCTCCATGGCGCGCCGCACAAGGTTGGCGTATTCGCCCGGCTCGTGGTCGCCGCGCGGCGGGATGCGGTCGGCGGTCTTGAACGGCTCGGCGGTGGCGTCGCGGGGCAACCCCACGGTCGAAAAACCCTCGCCCGAATAGTCGTAGCGGTCGGTCCAGGCCTTGGTCGAATAATGATCGACGACGAGTATCTCGTCGGGCAGGAACAGCACGAGATCGCGCTGGCTTTCCTTGCGCTCGAGCTTGTAGTCGACCGGGTCGAACTGGAAGGCCAGGTCGTAGCCGAAGGCGCCGTAGAGGCCGAGATTGGCGTCTTCGGCGGTCTTGAACAGCGCGGTGATGGCGCGAAGCACCGTAAACACCGACGGAACGCGGCTGCGCTCCTCCTCGGTGAAGACGCGGCCGGGTTTCGCCACATCGAGGCGAATGAGCGTCTTCGAAGTCTCGGAGATCGTCACTTCGCCCAAGCCAGCAAGCGCCTTGCCGATCGCGGGCAACAGCGCTTCGCCGCGCTTGTTCAGCGCTTCGATGCGCATCGTGCGGCCCCGCGCGGAGATGACCAGCGGCGGATCGATGATGGCCGTATCCCAGCGCGTGTAGCGGCCCGGATATTCGTAGTTGGAGGAAAACACTGCGCCCCGGCGCGAATTCAGGCCGTCGACATAGGCATCGATCGCGCCCTCATAGGGCCTGTCGTGGCGTTCGCGGGTGATCGTCACGCCGCCCGCGGTGACGAAACGCTCCGCCCCGTTGTCCAGAACTTTAGTCGTCATTGCCGTCTCCATCAGCGTTTTGGGCAACGGACCCGGGAATGGCTTAAAAAACAAATGGCCGCCCGGACATTCCGTTGCGGCCACCCTCTACTTTCACGCGCACACGCACGAACAGGCCGCTGTCAGCGAGCCCACCACCAAACGGTCTTGTTCGAACGCATGTTCATGGCGACTCCCATAGCGGCGAATGACGGTCGGTGCAACTGGATTTCACGCCCATGCTGAAGGCCGCACGCTTCAGTCTTCCAGCGTGCCGGAGCGCGCGTCGCTGCTCCTGGCGTCGCCGGCGAGCTTCAGAAGATCCTCTCCGGCGCGGATAATGCGGCGCGCGCGGCGGGTCAGGATGAAGCCTGATTGCGGCGCAAACACTTCCGCGCGGCCGCCGGCCTCGCCGGGCGCATGCACGATCGTCGCCAGCCTGTCGCCTCTCTTGACGCGATCGCCGGGCGTGACGTCGTAGAGGATCGCGCCGGCCCTGGGCGACGGCATCATGTCGATGTTTTCCAGCGGCACGACAGGGCCGGAAAATTTCTCGAATTTTGGTACGGACGGGTCCCGAACGACGCCCCGCGTCACCAGCAGTCGGTAGAGTCCTGCGGCATCGGTCGCGGCCAGGGCGCCATCGACGTCGAGTATGCCGCGATATTCGACCGTGGTGACGGCGCGGCGGTCGAAGCGCGCGACGCTCGCTGGCACGTTCTGATAGGGCATGATCGAGGCGCCTTCGAAGGTGCCGGTATTGTCTTCGCTCCACAGCAGGACGGCTTCGGCGCCCATGGCGGCCGCGCAGTCGGCCATATGCGGCCACAGGCTGGTGTGGATGTAGAGATAGGCAAGGCCTTCGTCGTCGCAGTGGAGGTCAAGGACGATGTCGTTGCCCAGCGAGAGCTGGACGAGCCGGTTCTTCAGCCGGCGATCGGCGCCGCCGAGACTGACATCGGGCAACAGCCTGGCGTCGGGCGCGGCAAGCAACGGAAAGGAGCGGTTGAAGTTGGTCCGGGTGCCGAGATTGAAGCGGCCCTGATGCTCGCCGAAATGATATTGCGCGCGGCCGATCGGATTGGCCCAGGGCACGATGGTGATCGGACCCTTGATGCGGCCCTCGGTCTCCGCCTTGGCCAGCATCGGCATCAGCGCGTCGATGGCGACGACGCCCGGCAGCTCGCCGGCATGCAGCGCCGCCTGCAGATAAGCGGAAGGAGCCGCCTTGTCCTTGCCCTCGAAGCGCAGGACCGGAAATTCGTAAACGACACCATCGCTGTCGCCGGCGATGCGCTCGATCGTCTTCTGCATGGGATACCTCCGCGTGAAGAGGTTTCACCCATGCATTTTTGCGATCGGGCTGTCGAGTGGTCCAGCCGTGCCGTGCTGTCGGGGCAGGCTGGCTACGGCGAAGACGCCGAGCTGCTACGGCGAAGACGCCGAGCTTTATTCAGCTGGTTGTGGCTGCAGGACCGCGCGGCGGTCGAGCGCCTGCGACAGCACGGCCACGGCGACGGCCAGAAGCGCGAGCGCCGCGCCCACCAGCGGCAGGTTGGCGTAGGAGACGCCCCAGGAGATGGCGAGGCCGCCGATCCAGGCGCCGCCGGCATTGCCGACATTGAAGGCGCCCTGGTTGAGCGTGGCGGCTAGGTTCGGTCCTTCGGCAGCCGCTTCGACGACGCGGATCTGCAGCGGCGGCACGACGATGAAGATCAGCATGCCCCACAGGAAGACGATGGCGACAGCCACGCTTGCGATGGCGCCGAGCTCGGTGAAGACGACGAAGAGCAGGGCCATGGCGAGCAGCGTGGCTATCACCGTCGGCATCAGCTTCCAGTCCGCCAGCCTGCCGCCGATGATGTTGCCGATGGTCATGCCGGCGCCGAACAAGAGCAGCACCCAGGTGACGGTCGCCGTCGACAGGCCGGAGACATCGGTGAGGTAAGGCTTGATGTAGGTGAAGACGGCGAACAGGCTGGCGGAAGCGAGCGAGGCGATCAGCATCGCCAGCCAGACCTGCAGCTTGCCGAGCACGCGCAACTCGCCGACCAGGCCGCCGCCGCTCGGCTCGGCGACATCCGACGGCACCAGCCAGGCAATGGCCGCGACCGAGATGAGGCCGATGCCGACGACGGCGAGGAAAGTGGCACGCCAGCCGAAGGCCTCGCCGAGCGCCGTGCCGGCGGGGACGCCGAGGATGTTGGAGAGCGTCAGGCCGGCAAACATAAGCGCGATGGCGCTCGCCCGCTTGTTGCGCGGCACGAGGCTCGCTGCAACGACGGAGCCGATGCCGAAGAAGGCGCCGTGGCCGAAAGCGGTGAAGACGCGCGCCGCCATCAGCAGCCAGTAGTTCGGCGCGATGGCGCAGAAGAGATTACCGATGACGAAGAGGGTGGCGAGGCCGACAAGCACCGGTTTGCGTGGCAGGCGGGCGGTTGCCATGGCGACGATCGGCGCGCCGAAGACGACGCCCAGCGCATAGCCGGTTACCAGAAGGCCAGCCGACGGGATCGAGACGCCGAGGTCGGCCGCGACTTCCGGCAGCAGGCCCATGATGACGAATTCGGTGGTGCCGATGCAGAAGGATGCAATGGCGAGCGCTAGGATCGGCAGCGGCATGGGATGTCCGGACTGAATCGGTTCAAAATCGAGACTGGCGCTGGATATGCCCGGCGCACAAGCGCCATTGTTGCAACGCAGCAATGCAGAAACGGAAGAGCGCCCGGCTGGGCTCAGAGACCTTTGTTTCTCCGCAATTCCAGACGGAAGGCTACGATGAAGTCGCCGAGCCCGACCGCTTCGCGCTTTGCCTGGACTGCTCTAAGCCAGCGGCTTCAGCTCCTGGGCAATGGTGGGCAACAGCTCCGAGACGGTGGGGTGGATGTGCATGGCGCGCGCCAGCGTCGCGATCGGGGCCTTGGCATACATGAGGTCGAGCACGCAGTGGATCGCCTCGTCGCCGCCCGGTCCGAGCACGGAGCAGCCGAGGATTTCGCCAGTGTCGGCATCGGCCAGGATCTTCATGAAGCCCTGCGTCTCGCCCTTTTCGACCGCGCGGCCGACGCGGGTCATCGGCCGCTGTCCGACCAGCGCGCGGCGGCCGGATTTCTTCACGGCGGCTTCCGTCATGCCGCAGCGTCCAAGCGGCGGATCGATATAGAGCGCATAGGCTTCGATGCGGTCGCTGACCCTGCGCGGATCGTTGTCGAGCAGGTTGGCTGCGACGATCTCGAAGTCGTTGTAGGACGTATGGGTGAAGGCGCCCTTGCCGTTGCAGTCGCCCATTGCCCAGATGCCCGGGACATTGGTGCGCAACTGGTCGTCAACGACGACGAAGCCGCGCTGATCGACCGTGACGCCGGCCTTGTCGAGGCCGAGATCGTTGGTGTTCGGAACACGCCCGAGCGCCAGCAGAACGTGTGAGCCGACCGCCGCCGGCTTGTCGGCGGAGAAGGTGACGGCGATCTCGCTGCCTTGTTTGGCGAAACTGATATCGCCGGCGCCGACATGAACGGCAATGCCTTCGTTTTCGAGGATGGACAGGATGGCCGCGGAGGTGTCCTCGTCCTCGCGGCCGGTCAGCCGCGGCGCCTTCTCGATCACCGTGACCTCGGAGCCGAAGCGACGGAACATCTGCGCGAATTCGAGCGAAATGTAGCTGCCGCCGACGACGATCAGATGGCTGGGCAGCACATCGAGATTCATCATCGAGGAATTGGTGAGATAGGGTACGTCGTTGACGCCAGGCAGGTTGGGCACCGAGGCGCGGCCGCCGGTGTTGAGGAAGATCTTTGGCGCGGTGAGAAGTTGGTCGCCGACGCGCACAGTGTCGGCGGATTCGAAACGCGCATGGCCGCGATAGAGCGTGCAGCCCTTCATGCCGGCGATCCATTTTTCGAGATTGCCGCGGGCGTCGTTGGTGACCTTGTCCTTGCGCGCCTTGATCCGTTTGTAGTCCACGCCGACGGGGCCCGAGAGCGCGACGCCGTAGTCGGCGGCGCGACGGGCGAGATGCGCGGCATAGGCGCTCGCCACCATCGTCTTGGTCGGCATGCAGCCGGTGTTGACGCAGGTGCCGCCGATGAACTTGCGCTCGACCAGCGCGACCTTCATGCCGGCGGCCTCGAGCCGGCCGACAAGCGGCGGGCCGGCCTGGCCGGCGCCGATGACGATGGCGTCGAAGCTCTTTGCGCTCATGCGACCGCCGCCACGATGAGCAGCCCGCCGATGATCGCCACCGCGTCCTCGATGAAGGCGGCGGGCGGATCCTTGCCGAATGCGGCCGCCAGCCGGCCGCGTGCTTCGGCGCCGCCCAGCGTGCCGATCACCGCGCCGATCGCGCCTGCGACCAGGCCGCCGATGGTGGCGCCTGCGGTCGCGCCGATCACCGCGCCGCAGAAGGCGCCGGTCACGATGCGGGCGCCGAATTGCTGCGGCACTTTCCGGCTCGGCGTCGACGGCAGCTGATCGGTGACCAGCTCAACGATGGCCAGGATGGTGAAGATGCCGACGGCAATCCAGTGACCCATGAAGCTCGCCCAGGTGCCTGCAATCGGTAGCCAACCGAGATAGGAACCCCAGGCGACGGCGGCGGGCGCGGTCATGGCGCGCAGGCCGGCAATGACGCCTATCAGCAGTGCAAGAATGTAAAGCATGATCGCCCCCCCCCAAAAAAATTGAGACCGTCGCATGGTCTTGCAACGGCAGGCTAGCATAAGCCAAGCGTTTGGCTACGGGGCTTTTGTCAGACAATCGATTATGCTTTGGCGATTATGCTTTGGCAGCAGACGAAAACCTGGAGGTGCCACCATGACGAGAAGCGAACGCATGAAGATGGCGGCGGGCGAATGGTATACCTGCATCGACGATGAGCTGGAGGCATTACGCGTTGCCGCGCGCGATGCGGTGTTCGAGCACAACGGCCTGCCGCCCCGGCGGCGCGGCAATATCGCTCCGGCCTTGCTGGCGCTGCTCGGCGGCGCGGGAGAGGGCGCCCGCATCGAGGCGCCGTTCCATTGCGCCTATGGCTTCAACCTGTTCCTTGGCGATGGCGTCTTCCTGAATGCCGGCTGCATCATCCTCGACACCGCGCCGGTGCGCATCGGCAGGGGAACGCTGCTTGGACCCAATGTGCAGATCTACTGCGCCGAGCATCATCGCGAGGCCTCCGGCCGGCTGGCCGGGCTGGAGATCGCCAAGCCCGTGACGATCGGCGACAATGCCTGGATCGGCGGCAGCGCGGTGATCCTTGCCGGGGTCAGCATAGGCGAGGGCGCGATCGTCGGCGCGGGCGCGGTGGTGACGCGCGACGTGGCGGCGAACACCACCGTCGTCGGCAACCCGGCGCGAGGCGTTGCGCCTCGCTGAGCGCACTGTGGTTCGAGCGTTCCGGTATGCCGTTCTATGCGCTTCCTGACGGAAGACCGTCGCGCAGGGTTGCTGGAATTGCTGTGGCGCAAGCAAACCGGATCGTCGCCTCGAAACCGTCTTCGCGGCCCGATGCCGGCGAATTCAGGCTCAGTGTCGCGCCAGTCTGCTGTAGGATCTTGCTGACGATCGCCAGGCCGAGACCCGAGCCGCCAGAAGGCGTCGTTCCGCGTTCGAAGCGTCTCAGCAACCTGTCGGGCGCCGGCACGACGGGACCTTCGTTGATCACGCTCAACCCCGCGCTGTCGTCGACCCGTATCACCACCGTTCGACCCTGGGCGCCGTGTCGAAGGGCGTTTTCGATCAGGTTGCGCGTCACGATCGCCAGCGCGTCGGGATCGATGGCCACCTCCACCGTGCCTTTTGACGGCCTTTCGAGGCTCAACCGGGATTTGTTCTCGGCATGCTGCTCGAAATCCGCGACCACAAGCGCAACCACTGCGCCCAGATCAGCCGATTTTCCGGCGGCAATTCCGGCGTCGGCGCGCGCCAGTTGCATGAGTTTCTCCGAAAGGTTGGACAGGCTGACAAGCGCCGCCTTGATCTGTCGCGGGCGCTTCATACCCGCATCGTCGGTGGCCTCGGCGATCATGCGTTCGGCCTGGGCCAGTGCTCCGGCGATCGGAGTGCGCAGTTCGTGGGCGGCGTTGGCGGTGAATTCCTTTTCGGCTTCCATTGCCATGTGGAGCCGCCGCATCAGCCTGTTGACCGACTTGGCGATTGCCGCAAGCTCGACGGGGAGATGCTCGGTGTCGATCGCGGCGAGATTGTCGCCATCGCGGGCGCTGATGTCGGCACGCAGCGTGCCGATCGGGCGCATGAACCGTGTCAGGGTCAGCCAGGCAAGTATCGCGCTGAGCGGTGTCAGGGCAATCATCGGCACGAGGAAGCCGGCGGCGGCTTCCAACGTCTCTTCGTTGCGGCGTTCGTCGCTCTCGGCGACCTGGACGAACAAGGTGCCACTTACCGCCGGCTCGGTGTAGACGCGCCATCCCGCCTCTTGCGAGAAGCCTCGCGTGAGCCCGGTCGTCAGCGGAGTGGCTGGCGCGCCGTGGGAATGGAGCATTAGACGACCCTGGCTGTCCCGCACCTGGTAGATCAGCCGTTGGCCATCTTCTTGCGAGACAGCCTCGGACAGTTCGCGCGGAGGCTGAAGCGTTTCGCGCCCAAAGAGGTCGTCAATGACGAGCGGCAGCAACCTGCGGGCCGCCTCCTGCATCGAATTATCCATGGCCTCGTTGATTTCGCGATGAAGCGTGAAGGTTCCGGTGGCGGCAGCCACAACTCCAAACATGACAGTTACGATGATCAACGAGGCGACCAGTCGTCCGACAAGGCTGAAGCGCCAGCTCATCGGGCCACAAGGCGATAGCCCAGTCCCCTCACGGTCGCGATCACGTCGCGGCCGAGTTTTCTGCGCAGGCGGCTCACATAGACCTCGACGGTATTGCTCTCCACCTCGGCGCCAAAAGCGTAAAGCGCGTCCTCTACCTGACCCTTGCTGACCGTGACGCCTGGCCGGCCGAGAAATTGTTCCAGCACGGTCCATTCGCGGGCGGTCAACTGGATCTCCTTGCCGCCGACCAGAACGCGGCGATGGGCAGTGTCGACCTCGACCGGCCCGATCCGGATGAGCGGGTTGGGGTTCCCGACATAGCGGCGCGCCACCGCCGCCAGGCGGGCGGACAGTTCGCCCAGATCGAATGGCTTGACCAGATAATCGTCCGCACCGGAATTCAACCCGTCTATCCTGTCCGAGAGCTGATCGCGAGCGGTGAGGATTATGACCGGAGTGCGGTGGCCGTCGCGGCGGAGAACCTTGAGGAATTCCAGGCCCTTGCCGTCCGGCAAATGCAGATCGAGCAGCATCAGCTGATACGTCACGACACGCAAATGCTCACGGGCTTCCTCAAGTGTGCCGCTCCAATCGACGGCATGGCCATCGGCGGCCACGTGGTCGCGCACGGCTTCACCCAGCACGCGATCATCCTCGATCAACAGAACACGCACGCCGCCTCCGCAGCCTAACCATCCGTCCTATGCAGAACGATACTGACAGTAACCTGAACGCCAGTCCCATCAATCGGCGCGTCTGCTCTCCAAGTGCGGCATTTGCACGAACAGGCCGGCATTCAGGCTGCTGTCAGCTTTCGGTCGCAGGTTTTCGGCATCGGAATCAACCGATGGAGAAAACCGATATGAGGACAATCGTCCTGACCGCGCTGGCGCTGGGCCTGGCTGGGCCAGCCTTCGCAGCAGACCGATGCAACGTGCCGACCGACCAGTGGCAGCCGCGCGAGGCATTGCAGAAGAAGCTGGAAGGAGAAGGCTGGAAGGTCCGCAGCATCAAGACCGAAAACGGCTGCTACGAAGCCAAGGCGGTCGACGCCAGCGGCAAGAGGCTGGAAGGCGTGTTCAATCCCAAGACGCTGGAGTCGGTCGGCGCCGATTCCGACGACGGTTGATCGCCATGAACGCCACTCTTTCGACACAGGAAACCTCGGTCAGGGTCTGGAGCTCCTATGTTCGCCTCTTCCACGGGTCGCTGGTTCTGTGCGTTGCCGTGGCGTGGCTTTCTTCCGGGGAAATCATGAAGGTGCACGAACTGGCCGGCTATTGCGCCGGGGTTCTGATCGCCTCGCGGCTGGTCGCAGGATTGGCCGGGTCGGGATATACGCGCTTCGATCAATTCGTGCGCGGGCCGCGCATGGTGCGATCGTATCTCGCCGACGTGGCGCATGGCCGTGAGAGGCGGTATCTCGGCCACAATCCTGCTGGCGGCGCCATGGTGCTGGCGCTTGTGATTTGCATCGCGGGAATTGCGCTGACCGGATGGATGCAGACCACCGACGCCTGGTGGGGCGTGGCCTGGGTTGAGGACATGCACAAGGCTTTGGGCAATGGTATCCTGGTGCTGATCGGCCTTCATGTCGGCGGCGTGGTTCTGGCAAGCCTGCGCCATGGCGAGAACCTGGTTCGGGCGATGGTCACCGGCCGGAAGCGCGCGCCGTCGCCGGAAGACGTTGCCTGACGAATGAGGCTGGAGAATGCAAAGGGCGCCGCGTGGATGTGGCGCCCTTTGCGTCCTCAAGACGCGTGCTTCATGTGCTCGTCCTGATCGACCCGCCCCGAAAACTCGCGCCTGTACCGCATCGGCGAGGTTCCGAGCCGCGCGGCGAAATGCTGGCGCAGCGACGTGGCGCTGCCGAAGCCGGCTTCGAAGGCCACCATGTCCATGGACTTGTCCGTCTGCTCCAGCACCCTTTGCGCCAGTGCCACGCGCTGGTCGGCGAGCCAGTCGCCGAAACTGGTACCGACCGACTTCTGGAAGCGGCGCGTGAAGGTACGGCGCGTGAGGCCGGCCCTATCGGCGACGCTGTCGAGACTGTGCGTTTCGCTGAGCGTTGCCCGCACCTGGTCGAGAGCACGCGTGAACCGGTCCGCGTTCGGCGTCGGCGCAAGCGGGCGCTCGATGAACTGTGCCTGCCCGCCTTGCCGGTGCGGTGAGAGCACGACATGGCGGGCAAGCCGAAGGGCGGCCTCCGCGCCATAGCGGGCGCGCACGATGTGCAGACAGCAGTCGAGCCCGGCGGCGACGCCAGCCGAGGTTATGATGTCGCCGTCGTCGACATAGAGCACGTCGGCGTCGATCGCGATCTCAGGATGAAGCGCCTGCAACTGGTCCGTATAGGCCCAGTGGGTGGTTGCCTTGCGCCCGGCAAGCAATCCGGCGCCGGCAATGGCGAAGGTGCCGAGGCACAAGCCCACGATCAGCGCGCCGCGCCGATGCGCGCGTCGCAGCGCATCCTTGAACGGCGCGGCCAGCGGAGCCTCGAGATCCCTCCAACTCGGTATGATGACGATGTCAGCCTCGTCGAGCGCGGAAAGTCCATGCGGCACCAGGATGCTCAGCCCGGCATCGGTATGAATGGGCCCCTCCTCCATCGCGCAGACGCGGAAGTCGAAGCGCGGCAGCCCAAGCTCGGTGCGGTCCGCGCCGAACACCAGGCACGGCACGGAGAGATGAAACGGGCTGATGCCGTCGAAGGCGACGGCGGCGATGATCGGGTTCCTCATGACAAATCTCGTTCCGTTGAAAGTCGAATGTCCCAATTCTTTCGAATGATGTCAATCGGGTCACTTTCTGAAGCCGAACCAGCCGACTAGTTTTGGCCCATCAACACGATCGAAAGGAACCGCCATGTCAGCACAAGCCACCCAGCCACGCCGCGCGCTTGTCGTCGTCGATGTCCAGAACGACTACAATGGCGGCAATCTCGCCATCCAGCATCCCCCATTCACCGAGACGGTCGCCAATGTTGCGCGCGCCATGGATGCCGCCGCGGCGGCCGGCATCAAGATCGTCGTCGTCAGGCAGATGGCGCCCGAGACCTCGCCGATCTTCGCCAAGGGCAGCCATGGCGGCGAGCTGCATCCCGAGATCGCCAGGCGCGGTCGCGATCACTATGTCGAAAAGATGCTGCCTTCGGCCTTCACCGGCACGGATCTCGAAGCCTGGCTGCGCGCCGACGCCATCGATACGATCGCGGTCGTCGGTTACATGACCCACAATTGCGATCTGTCGACCATCATCCACGCTGTTCACATGGGCTTTGCCGTCGAGTTCCTTTCCGATGCCAGCGGCTCGGTGCCCTATGCCAACAGCGCCGGCTATGCATCGGCCGAGGACATCCACCGGGTGGTGAGCGTCGTCTTGCAGTCGCGCTTCGCCGCGGTGCTGAAGACCGCCGAGTGGATCGACTGCCTGAAGACCGGCGCCCTGCCTGAGCGCGACACGATCTATGCATCGAACCAGCGTGCCTTGCAGCGTAATGCCGCGTAGCTTGAACCGCTCTCGAACGGCAAGGCGCCGCCAGGATGCGGCGCCTTTTTCTTGGCGCCCGGAACCAAGCTCGGCGGCGAGGTGACCGGCATAGGCTTCAGCCTGTTCACCTTCGCTTTCCTGTTCGGCTTCAGCCTCGATATCTTCTTCGCCATGCTCGACCAGTTCGTCTCGATGTCGGTCGCCAGCATCAAGAAGTTCGGCTCGCCCACGGTGGCGTGAAAGATGCGAAGCAAAAAAGGGCGCCGCGGTGAGGCGGCGCCCTTGGTCGTTCAACTCGAACGATGTTTAGAAAAGACCCTCGATCTGGCCGGCCTCGTTCAAGAAGATCTTTTCCGAGGACGGCGCCTTGGGCAGGCCGGGCATGGTCATGACCTCGCCGCAGATGATGACGACGAAGCCGGCGCCGGCCGAGAGCCTGACCTCGCGCACCGGCACGGTGTGGCCGGTCGGCGCGCCGCGCAGGTTCGGGTCGGTCGAGAACGAATACTGGGTCTTGGCCATGCAGACCGGCAGATTGCCGTAGCCGGCTTCTTCCCACGCCTTGAGCTGATCGCGCACCGACTTGTCGGCGATCGCCTCCGAGCCGCGATAGATGCGCTGGACGATGGTGTTGATCTTCTCGAACAGCGGCATGGCGTCGGGATAGAGCGGCGCGAACTGGGAGGCGCCGGATTCGGCGAGCGCCACCACCTTGTTGGCAAGGTCCTCGATGCCGGCCGAACCGTTGGCCCAATGCTTGCACAGGATCGCCTCTTCGCCCATCGAGGCGACATAGTCCTTCATCGCCTGGATCTCGGCGTCGGTGTCGGAATAGAAGTGGTTGATGGCGACAACCGCGGGCACGCCGAACTGGCGGATGTTCTCGATGTGGCGGCCGAGATTGGCGCAACCCTTCTTGACCGCCTCGATGTTTTCCTTGCCGAGGTCTTCCTTCTTGACGCCACCATTCATCTTCATGGCGCGCACCGTCGCGACGATGACCGCCGCGGACGGCTTCAGCCCCGCCTTGCGGCACTTGATGTCGAAGAACTTTTCCGCGCCGAGGTCCGCGCCGAAGCCGGCTTCGGTCACGACGTAGTCGGCGAGCTTCAGCGCCGTCGTGGTGGCGACGACGGAGTTGCAGCCATGCGCGATGTTGGCGAACGGGCCGCCATGCACGAAGGCGGGGTTGTTCTCCAGCGTCTGCACGAGGTTGGGCTGCATGGCGTCCTTCAACAGCACCGCCATGGCGCCGTCGGCCTTGAGGTCGCGGGCATAGACCGGCGTCTTGTCGCGACGGTAGGCGACGATGATGTCGCCGAGGCGCTTTTCCAGGTCCTTGAGGTCGGTGGCCAGGCACAGGATCGCCATCACCTCAGAGGCGACGGTGATGTCGAAGCCGGCCTCGCGTGGAAAACCGTTGGCGACGCCGCCGAGCGAGCAGATGATCTCGCGCAGCGCCCGGTCGTTCATGTCCATGACGCGGCGCCAGACGACGCGACGGGTGTCGATGCCGAGCTCGTTGCCCCAGTAGATGTGGTTGTCGATCAGCGCCGAGAGCAGATTGTGCGCGGTGGTGATGGCGTGGAAGTCGCCGGTGAAATGGAGGTTCATGTCCTCCATCGGCACGACCTGCGCCATGCCGCCGCCGGCAGCGCCGCCCTTGACGCCGAAATTCGGGCCGAGCGAGGCTTCGCGGATGCAGATGATCGCCTTCTTGCCGATGCGGTTCAGGCCATCGCCGAGACCGACGGTGGTGGTGGTCTTGCCTTCGCCGGCCGGCGTCGGGTTGATGGCGGTGACCAGGATCAGCTTGCCGTCCTTGTTGCCCCTCACCGACTTGATGAACTCGGCCGAGACCTTGGCCTTGTCGTGGCCATAGGGCAGCAGATGCTCGTTCGGAATGCCGATCTTAGCGCCGATCTCCTGGATCGGTTTCTTCTTGGCGGCGCGCGCGATCTCGATGTCGGACTTCACTTCGGCCATGACGGCTTTCCTCTGGATTGGGCGGTGGAAGGGACGGTTTTGATCATCTTTGCATGTTCGAGACGCCGCACGGGCGCAGGGGTGTTTTCTAACCCTGTCGCTGCCGCGGCGTCAACTTTCATGCAACTAAGTTTCCTGCAAAGAAAGAATATTGCTGTTCCCGGTGCGACCCTGTCCGGGTCCTTCGACCCCGGTCGTTTGCGGCGTATAGAAGCCAGAGCGAAGGCCGTTCCGCCGTCTCAAAACAGCCGCTGAATACGCGAAAAGCGACAGAAGCGGCGGCGCAAATCCACCATCCCTGTCTTGGCCGAAGAGGCTGCTACTGCGTCAGCACGTTGCTGATCTCGACCATGTTGGAGCGCACCCGCAGGATGTAGAAGCCCATCGTCGTCAGATGCGTCGGCAGGAGCCAGCCATCCTCGCGGCCATTGGCGATGATGAAGGGCTGGATGCGCAGCGCCGAGACGAATTGCTGGTCCATCGTGTCCCACAGACTCTGGAGGTGCTTTTCCTTGATCACATCCTCGAAGTCGGCCTGGGCGCCCTTCATCAGGCCGTAATAGGCGTAGAGCTGGCCATAAGCGAACCAGAAGCGGTCGTCGGCGCGGGTATCGAACCAGCCATTGTTGTGGTTTTCGGCGCGTTCCTTGAGGATGGCCGAGGTCGAGCCGATGTCCGAAGCGATGCGGTCGATATATTGCTTCAGATTGTCGGCGCGGGCGTCGAAGGTCGCCTGGCAGGTGGCGAGACGGGCGTTGAAGGAGCGCAGCTTGCGCACCGCATCGCGATAGTAGCTCGGCGTCGGCGTCTTGGGCCCGAACGGATTGAGACCGAAATACCAGGTGTATTCGTCAAACTGCAGATTGCCGCGCGCGTCCTGCAAATCGGCGTCGATCTGCGAGGTCGTGCGCACGCGGCCGAGATTGTCGGCAAGCTCCGTCGCGGTGCGCCGCACCGCCTGGTTGATGCCGCGCTGGAAGGACGCCTTGTTGTCCATCCAGGGCGTGTCGTCCCAATCGATGCCGAACAGGCCGAGCTTGTAGAGGATCATCGACGAGATCCAGGCATTCTGGTTGACGTTGAAGTCCGTCAGATCGGCGGCAACCTGGGCGATGGCGGAGTTGCCGCAGGTCTTGGCCGTATCGGTGCCGCTGCCGGCCGAAACCTGCTCGCCCGCCGACACGTTCCGCTTCTCGAACGTGTAGGTGTCGGGATAGTTCGGGTTGAAATTGTTCCACCACTGGGTAGCGTAGAAGAAATTGGCGTAGAGGCCGATCAGCACCAAGAGGGCAAGACCGACCACGGCCTTCAGAATCCAGCCGCGTTGCCCGTACCAGCGGCCGACCCACATGAACGGCCACAGGATGACGCCGATGACGAAGCCGATGCCGCGGCCGATCCACTGGAATATCTGGGTAAAGAAGTTCACGATCGGGTCGAGCATGGCTGTGGCACCCCTTAGCACGATGTCAAAAAGTTGCAGACTTTTTGGATAACATCATGCGCCAAAACAATAAGTTAGAACGAAATGACGGTTCATTTCGTTCTAGTCAGTCAGGCCGTAAAGGCGCGCGCGGAACGCCGCCTTGTCCTTCAAATATGTGGTTTTCAGAACGTCCACAACATCGCTTCTCCAGGCGTCGCTGAAGCCGTCATAGTCCTTGTAGAAACCCGGCTTGTTGAAGACGTAACGCGAAACGAAGTCCTGCGGCACGAAATCCGAGATCAACTGGTTGGTCAGCCAGGCATCGGGGTGGTCGGGCTTGGCGCGCACGACCAGGAATCGCTGGCGCGGCGGCACATCCTCGATCTTGAGATGGCCGAACTGGGCGATTTCGCGCTTGGCGGCATTGAGGAAGGGAAAGTTCCCGTCCTGGGCGATCAGGTCGGCATGGCCGTGGATCCAGGTCTGCAGCCACACCTTGTCGACATCGGTCAGATTGCGGTTGGGCTCGGCGTCGCGGATCAGCGCGCGCACGACCATCTCTGCGCGATGCTCGAGATAGCCGGAAGCCTCGATCCAGGAAGCGCGCGGCAGGTCGAGCCGGCCGGTGGCAGCCAGGAAGCGGAACACCTTGTCGGCGTCGTTGATCGACAGATAGCTTACCTGCCAGGGACGCGAGCGGCGGAAGCCGGGGGCGGCCGGATCGCTGATCACCGTCGTCATATCGGGGTCGACGAAGACGTAGAGCCCGCCGAAATGGCTGGTCCAGTAAGCGTTGTGACGGAAGATAACCTGGTCCGGCACCAGCGCGTTCTCGCGGATGTCGCCGCAGACCTTGGCGAGATCGACCATGCGCTGAAGCATGGCGTTGTCGCGCCAGGCGTCGGGCTCCTGCTTCAGCCGGTCGACCAGCTTGCCGAGCTCGGCCGCCTTGCCGAGCACGTCCTCGGCCGACAGCACCTTGAACTCGACCTGGTTGATCGACAGCAGGTCCTCGATGTCGTTGACCTTGGGAACCGAGTCCTCGATCTCGCCGTAGATCACGTCCTTGATGGTCAGCGCGTCGATGGCGCGCTGGTTCTTCGACATGAACTCGAACATCAACTGCGAGGTGTTGGAGAAGGCGGTATGCACCACCGGCAGGTCGATCTGCGACGGCGTCAGGATGATGAAGCGGCGGTTGACCTCGTTGGGGTCGAGATAGTCATAGTCGCCGCATTCCTCGGCGATCTCGGGTGAGAAGCCGGTGCGGTCGATCTGGAAGCTTGCGAGCTTGGTAGGCTCGAGGCCGAAGGCGGCAAGCGCCTTGTTGTAGCGCTGGATGAGGTGCGGCTCGTCGATGGCGAGCAAGCGGCCGTAGATCAGCTCGTTGTCGCGCAGAAGATCGGGCTTTTTGGCGTGGGTCATTCTTCCTTCTCCCCGTTCACGGGGAGAAGGTGCCCGAAGGGCGGATGAGGGGCGGCGCCGACGTTCATCATCCCTGCTCCGAGGGTGCGGCCGGCAGAAATTTCGCATCGACACCGATCATTTTGCGATCCAGCCGACCATCCAGGGCTGCAACAATTGTGTCCAGCACGCTCGAAAGGCCGGTCAAAACATCCGCATGCCATACTCTCAACACCGACCAACCGTTTTCGTTCATCGTCTCGTCTCTGTATCGATCCCTAGATCGACCGGCATGTTGGCTGCCGTCGACCTCGACGACCAGATTGGCTTCACGGCAAGCAAAATCCGCGAAATAGGGGCCAACCGGCAGTTGGCGAACAAATTTGTAGCCGTTCAATCGCCGTCCTCGCAGTTCATGCCACAGCCGTTCCTCCGCATCGTTTTCGACTTTCCGAAGCTGACGGGCTCTCGCAACCTTTGGCCCATTTTTGCCACGCATGGCGCTGCCCCTCATCCGCCCTTTGGGCACCTTCTCCCCGTAAACGGGGAGAAGGAAAAGATCACCAAAGCCCCTTCTTCTTCAATTCTTCCATTTCCCGCGCGGCGCGCTCGCGCAGCCTTGCGTCGCGCAGGAGCTTCTCCACCGCGGCATCGTCGGACTTGTCGGAATAACGGAACTCGGAATCGGCGTAGCGGTTGATCTCCTGCATGACCATGTCCATCGAGAATGGTCCGCGCAGTTCCTCGATCATCGCCTTCTTGTCGTCGTAGCTCTTGTGCATGAAGGCTTCCGGCTTCTCGAACCAGTCGTCCGGCAACTCGATATCCATGGCGCGCATCTTGATGGCATCGGTGACGTTCTTGATCGCGCGGCCGGTGAAGCGCGGCTCGGCGTCCTTGATCATATGCAGGTAGGTGCCGACATCGGCCATGGTCTTGGGCGCGCCGTTCTCCTTCATGTAGCGCTCATAGACCTCCATCAGCCCGTCTTCCTGCGGCTTTTCGTGCTCTTCATAGGCCTCGCTTACCGCGCGCTGGATCTCCTGCGCCGCATAGAGTTCGTGCTCACCCAGCGGGATCTTGTGGTTCCTGCCGGCGAGCAGCACGAAGATGTCGATATAGTCGTCGCGGGTCTGCGGGCCGTCGACCACCCATCGCGCGCCGGCGCGCTGGCGCAGCGCATCGTCGACATTTTCCGGATAGTTGGAAAACATGCCGAAGGAGCAGTTACCGCGCACCACTGTGGATGCGCCGGCAAAGGCGTCCATCAAGACGCCGGTGATCTCCTGCTGGCCGGCCGAGGCGCGGTCGTCGGAACGGCGCGCCGCCACCTGGTCGATGTCGTCGATGGTGCCGAAGCCGATGACGCGCGGATTGAGCACGTTGTTGATGAACTGGCGGCAGTTCTGGCCCGACTTGCCCTGATAGGACGAGATCTGGTCAACGCCGAAATTCTCATAGGCGAACGGATAGCCGGCGACCTGACAGTAGCCATTGACGAGGCCGGCGATCATCTGGATCAGCGTCGTCTTGCCGGTGCCCGGCGCGCCGTCGCCGATGAAGGTGAAGAGGAAACCGCCGAGCTCGACGAAGGGATTGAGCTCACGCTCGAAATCATAGGCCATCAGCATCTTGGCCAGTTTGACCGACTGGTATTTGGCGATGTGGTTGCCGACGACTTCCTCCGGCTTCTTGAAGGTCATCACCAGCGGCTTGGATCGTTTGCCGGGCGCGACGTCGAAGCCGTCGAGGGTGAAATCGTCGATATCGATGCGGATATGCGCGTTCTCGAACGGGCCGATGCCGTCGAAGCGGCCCTTGCGCGCCAAGAGCCCGTCGATGGCGACTCGGGCAAAGGCCCGCGCCCGCGTCATCAGGTCCGCATCGTCCTTCGAGCCGGCGATCGCCTTGTCGAGGCCGGCGACGATCGACTTCACCGCGTCCTGCGGGGTGTCGAACAGGAAGTCTGGTTCGGGGCTGTCGTTCGGCGCCTCGCCGTCGCTGTCGATCAGCTGGAACAGGTAGGAAGCGAAGCTGAAGGCCGATACGTAAGCCGAAGCCGACAGAAGCTTCTTGAACCTCGCGGCTTCGTCGCCTTCGAGCGGCGCGCGGACATTCCTTGCCTGCAGGCTTTCGAGGTCGGAGCCTTCGGCGAAGACATCCGATATGGCGAGCGCGATCGCCAGGCCGCGCCGGACGCGATAGAGCAGCGTGTGCTGCGGGATGCTCATCAACTGGTCGTCGGGGTGGATGGCCGCGACCGTCTTCGACAGCTCGACCTCGCGCGTGCGGCGCACCGAACCGACCGACACTGTCGAGACGAAGCGTCGGTTGGTGCCGGCAAGCGCGGTGCCGGATTCGCGCGAGGGGTCCTCCAGCACGACGATGCGGGTGATGAAGCTCTGCGCGGTCGCGCGGTGCTTTTCGATTGCGGCTTCCGAGATCGTTGTCAGGCCGGTGTCCATGAAGGATGCTCCGCGGTTTGACGGTCAGACGTCGCTGATGACCTGTCCGTTGGACAGGATGTGGACCTTGTAGCCGGAAAAGATCTTTTGCGCCTCACCCGCGGCATAGAGCGCCTGGTAGGCCTCGTGCGGGATCAGCGCGTGGTTCTCGTAGCTCGACACGCCCTGGCGCGCCGCTTCGAGGTCGTCGGTGTTGATGAAGAATTCCTGCGTCGTTTTCTCGCTGGAGAACAGGCCCTTGCGGCCGGGTTTCTCGGCCTTGGAGAAGACCTCCTGGATGGTCCAGGTGAGCAGCCAGGCGTTTTGCGGCTTGCGCACCTTGGCCAGCACCTCGGTCACTGTCGAATTGTTGTCGGTGATGCCGGTCGAGTAGAAGGGTCCTAGCACCACGCGCCGCAGCTGCTTGGGATGCAGCGGCTCGAAATCCTTGTCGAGATTGACCGCGATCGTCGCCGGCGAGAGCGTATAGGCCGAGTTCTTCTCGGTGAAGTCGTCGAAGCGGTGCGCAAGCTCGGGGTTGAGCAGGCCGTCGACGGGAAGCGGAATATCGACCTTCTCGTTCAGCTTGCCGTTCACGTCGACCAGCTGGCGCACCATGTTTTCGGAGGAGTCCTCCACCGTCACCATATAGACCAGCGGCAGGTTGGCGCTGCCGTCGAACGTCGCCCAGTGAACGAGATAATAAGGCCGCATGGTCTTCGGGTTGACCGAGACCTTGGCTGTCTGCGCCAGGGTAAACGGACCGAAGGTCGCCTCGCTCTTGACGTCCTCCAGATAGAGCCGCTCGGCCATCGATTTCTGCAGCGCCTCGGGAAACTCCTTGTGGCGCAGGATGAAGTCGGCCATCTCCTCGCGTAGCTCACCAGCCTGTGGGATGTTGGCCAAGCGGGCATCGGCCTGCTGGCGGTCGTTTTCCAGCTCGAGCAGGTTCTGGAAAACGGGATAGCCGCTGTCGGCGCGCGAAATGCGAAACGTGTCCATAAAGCCCAGCCGGTTGCGCCAGCAGGCAAAGGACTTGTCCAGCCGCGCGATATACTCCGCGACGATCCTAGCGACGATGCCGTGCCGGTAGAGCGGCGAGCGGTCGTCGCGCATGAACACTTCCAGCCCGCTCAGCGCCGCCGTGATGGCGGAGAAATAGCGTGCTGCCGCGTCGTTTTCAGGTGTCATGTGGCTGCCGTGGAAATGAAGTCAGCGCCGCCGCCTACGACTGCACGTAGTTTGCCGAATTGTGCTTCTTCATCACATCGTCGAAGCGGCGGGCGAAGGCATCGTCGGCGAGCTTCTTGCGGCGCTGGATGTCGGCGCTGGCGACCATGTTCTTCTCGTGCATCTCGAGCAGGTCGCCGATGTGCTTCTGCGAGGCGGCACCGATGCCGGCCATCGTCTCCTCGGCGGTGTTGTCGACCTGTCTGCCCAGAGTGTTGATCTTGTGGGCGACGTCCTGCTGGGCGGCGGTCTTCAGCGAATCTTCCAGCGCCTTGTACAGCACGATGCGCTGCTCGGTGTCGATCGTCAGCTTGTTGATCAGCGTCGACTGCGCGGCGATCTGGTTGTTGAGCGAATCGACGAAGGTCTGGAACATCGAGGTGTAGCGCTCCAGGGTCTGGCTTTCGGCCAGCAGCTCCTGTTCCTTGGCCTGCTTTTCGTTGTATTCGGTCGCCATCTTCGAGCGTTCACCCTCTAGCTCGGTGCGCTCCTTCTGGGTCGTCGAGGCGGCGATCTTGTTTTCGATATCGAGCAGCTGAGGGTTCAATTCCTCGATGCGCTTCTGCACCGCCTCGAGGTTGGTCATCGTCACCTTGCGGCGCTCGATAACCTGGGACAGGCTGGTCTCCGAGGTCTTGTAGCGCTGGTCGAGGACCTGCTTTTGCGCTTTCAGGATGCCGACAATGGTGTCCGACTTCGCCAAAAGCTCCTGCAGATTGCCGGCCAGCGACATGTTGCGGACGCGCTCGGTGCGCATGCGCTGCTTGCGCTGCGCCGAAAAGACGCCGACGAAGTTTTCCCAGCCGGTGTAGTTCTTCATGCTTTCGAATTCGGCGCCGAAGACGTTGGTGGCGTCCTCCAGCCCGATGATCAGGTCGGCGATGTTGCCTTCCATGACCTTCTGCTGCTTGAGCACGTCCTCGATGCGGGCGTTCTCGATGTCGAAATTGGCGTCGCCGATCTTCTTGTCGGCCTGGGCGAGCGTGTCGAGCACGGTGCCGGACTGCTCGATCTTGGTGCGCATGTCCTGCACGACCTGCTTGGTCTTGGCAATTTCGGCATCGAAATTCTGCAATGTCGCCATTGGGGCCTCCCGCTTCGGCATCCGGTTCCGTGTCGTGGCGGCGAATATATGTGGGGCTTCAGGGGATTGAAAGAAGGAAGACAGGAGAAGCGTCGAAACAAAAGAATTGGTTGGATCCTTGAAAGGCAAGGCAAGCATACGCATGGCGACCATTAAAGGGCATCGCCGCCGAACAGCTTCAGCTTATATGCCTTAAGCTATTGTTTTCACGGATGGCCAAGGCGATGAACCAGCACAGGCAAATCTCTGGCGCCGGCGGCAATACCGGCTTCTTCCTTCCAACATCGATCAGGGTTTGGGGTCGGCCTTGAGATAGGCAATCACGTTGGCGATGTCTTCATCGCTGGTCAGTCCGGTGAAGGCCATTCTGTTGCCTGGAACCTTCTGCTTGGGCGCCTTGAGATATTCGGCAAGATTGGCTTCGTCCCAGATGAGACCCGCGGCGCCGGCATCCTTCATGGCTTGCGAATAATGGCTTGCGAAGCTTTCAGCGGAGCCGGCCTTGCGGCCGACGACGCCCATCAGATGCGGGCCGACCTTGTCGCGGTCGCTTGCCGCCTCATGACAGGCGATGCAGCGATTGAAGACTTTCTTGCCCAGAGCCGGATCGCCATCGGCATGCGCTGCAAGGCCGCCGGCAAGCAGGAAAAGAGCTGTGGGCGAGATGGCTCGAAACATGGCGGGGTCTCCGGCTGGTTCTGGCTGGGCTGGAAATTAGGGCGCCTGCATTAACAAGGCAGCATAGTTCGCGCGACGACGAGATTGCGCCTGATGCGGCCGCCTCGTCCAGATAGCCGCAATCAAGCCTGTTGGGCCAGATCGCGGCGCAGGAAGTCGCTCAGCCGCTCAACGGCTGTCGTCGTCGACAACGGGTTGCGCAAGATGCCAATCTCGAGGTCCGGCAGTCCTGGCAGCCCCTCATTGGTGCTCACGCTCGGCGCTGCCCTGCTTTACGCGGTGGCGACGATCCTCGCCAAGGGTCTCGGACAACAACGCGCCGCGGTCACGGTGCTTTGCCAGACACTTGTGGGTGTCGTGATGCTCGCCCCGTTCGCCGACATCGGTCATCCCATGCCGCCGGCATCGTGGGGCTGGCTGGCAGGGATCGGCATCCTGCCTACGGGCATCGCCTATGTGCTGATGAATTCGGCCTTCCCACGCTTGACGACGCCGGTGATCGGCATCGTCACCTTCATCTATCCGGTCGTCGCCATCATCATCGACTGGGCTTTGTATGCGCATCCGCTCCGGCCGGCGCAGGCCGCCGGCATTGTGCTGATTGCGCTGGCGACACTCGGCGTTCGGCTTGGCTGGCGGTTTCCTGTACGGCCTGTCTCCGTCGCCTGAAGCAGCTCAGCCGCTCACAAAGCCGATGAAGTCATCGGGCGCAGCCCTGCCCATCTCCTCTTCCCAATGCCGGCGGCAGAGGGAGACATAGACATCCTTGCCGATCGCCACCTGTTCGCCCTGCTTCGCCACCTTGCCGTCGGGCCCAAGGCGCACCACCATCGTCGCCTTGCGTCCGCAACGGCAGATGGTGCGCACCTCGCGTAGGTCGTCGGCGATGGCGAGCAGCGCTCGCGAGCCCGGGAACAGATTGCCCCGGAAATCGGTGCGCAGGCCGTAGCACATGACCGGAATACCCAGGCGGTCGGCGATGCGGGCGAGCTGCCAGACCTGCTTCTCCTCGAGAAACTGCGCCTCATCGACGAAGATGCAATGCACCGGGGCATGCCGGTGGTGCTCGGCGACCCGGGCAAACAGGTCGTCGCCGCCGCGGAACATCTCGGCCTCGGATTCGAGGCCGATGCGCGACGAGATCAATCCGGTGTCGCCCTTGCGGTAAAGGCCGGCGACGAACAGCATCGTCGACATGCCGCGTTCGCGATAGTTGTAGGATGCCTGCAAAAGCATGGTCGTCTTGCCGGCGTTCATCGTCGCGTAATGGAAATAAAGCTTGGCCATAGGTGCTTTTAAGCCGACTTGCCGCCGTGCGGGGAGAGGGCACCGGCTCCGTCCACCAAAAACTCCCTGCCGTTCAAAAACTCCAGGTCGCTCAAAAGGGTGTCATGTCGCTTAATGACCAGCGCGCGCCGTTCATCGTGATGTTGAACCGCTTGAAACGACATCAAAATGGTGTTTGGCTGACGAAACAAGGCGGGCGCAAGAACCGTGACTTCGCTTTGCCTCGAGAATCTAATGGGAGAAAGTTCATGTCGCGTATGAAATCTTTCGTCGCGGGCCTCGGCCTCGCGGCGCTTCTGTCCACGACCGCCGCCTATGCCGGCGATCCTGCGAGCTGCAAGGCGGTTCGGCTCTCCGATGTCGGCTGGACCGACATCCAGGCCACCACGGGGCTGGCCTCGGTGCTGCTCACCGCGCTCGGCTATGAGCCGCAAGTGATCCAGCTCTCGGTGCCGGTGACCATGGCTTCGCTGAAGAACAAGGACCTCGACGTCTTCCTCGGCAACTGGATGCCGTCGATGACCAACGACATCAAGGACTACGCCGCCGACGGGTCGGTCGAGACGATCAGCACCAACCTGACCGGTGCCGGCTACGGCATCGTCGTGCCGACCTATGTCGCGGATGCCGGCGTCAAGACGCTGACCGATCTCGGCAAGTTCAAGGACAAGTTCAACGGCAAGATCTACGGCATCGAGGCCGGCAATGACGGCAACCGCATCATCCTCGACATGATCAAGAACCCGAAGGACAACCTCGAAGGCTTCGAACTGGTCGAGTCGTCCGAAGCCGGCATGCTGACGCAGGCCGAGCAGTCTATGAAGAACAACGAGTGGATCGCCTTCCTCGGCTGGACGCCGCATCCGGTGATGGGCGCCATGAAGATCACCTATCTCGACGGCATGGGCGATAGCGGCTTCGGCGCCGCCACCGTCTATACCAATGTGCGCAAGGGCTACACCACCGAATGCCCGAACGCCGGCAAGTTCATCGCCAACCTGAAGTTCAATCTCGACATGGAAGGCGAGATGATGGACGCGATCCTGAAGGGCGGCGACGCCCAGACGGTGGCGACGGACTGGCTGAAGAAGCATCCTGACGCGGTCGCGCCCTGGATTGCCGGGGTCACCACTTTCGACGGCGGCGACGCGGCCGCTGCCGTCAAGACCGCGCTCGGGAGCTGAGCCGGCTTTGAGTCCGGAATGATCATCGGGAAGAGGGC
Organism: Mesorhizobium sp. B4-1-1; assembly: GCF_006439375.1. Classification (NCBI taxonomy): domain Bacteria; kingdom Pseudomonadati; phylum Pseudomonadota; class Alphaproteobacteria; order Hyphomicrobiales; family Phyllobacteriaceae; genus Mesorhizobium; species Mesorhizobium sp. B4-1-1. Next base: position 155,741 of record NZ_VFTH01000004.1, on the reverse strand, counting down.
AGCCAGATAGAAAAGGCTGCCCTTTTTCTTAAAGCGCTCCGCACTTTAAGTCTCTGTTTTTACGCATGTCATTTTCCCAAAACCGCTGCACACTTTTGGGTGACATGCGTTAAGCTGCAAGAAGCTGACCGTACGGCAAGTACGGCGACGCCGAGAGGGGAAGATGGATCCGATTTCGAAATTCCTGACCGACTACAAAATCCCCATCGGGCCGTGGGGCAAGGCCTTCTTCGGCTTCCTGACCGACAATTTCGACACCATCTTCCGGGCGTTTTCAAACGGACTGAACTTCATTCTCGACGGGGCAGTGGATCTGCTGCTGATGGTCCCGCCCGTGCTTCTGGCGCTGGTCATCGCGATCATCGCCTGGCTGCTGCAGCGTTCGCGGCCGCTCGCCATCGGCGTCTTCCTGGGTTTGATCTTCATCATCAACCAGAATCTGTGGAAGCAGACGGTGCAGACGCTGGTGCTGGTGGTTGCGGCCGCCGCCATGGCCATGGCGATCGGCGTGCCGCTCGGTATCTGGGCCGCGCACAAGCCGAAGGTCTACCGGGTCATGCTGCCGGTGCTCGACCTGATGCAGACGCTGCCGACCTTCGTCTACCTGATCCCGGTGCTGACGCTGTTCGGCCTCGGCAACGCGCCCGGCCTCATCGTCACCATCATCTTCGTCATCCCGACAGCCGTGCGCCTCACGCATCTCGGCGTGGTTTCAGTGCCCAAGGCGATCGTCGAAGCGGGCGAGGCGTTCGGCGCCACCAAGCGCCAGCTTCTGTGGAAGGTGGAGCTGCCGTCGGCGCTGCCGACCATCATGGCGGGCCTGACGCAATCGATCATGCTGTCGCTGTCGATGGTGGTGTTCGCCGCCCTGATCGGCGCCGGCGGCCTCGGCACTGAAATCAACCGCGCGCTGGGCTCGCGCCGCATCGATCTCGGGCTTGAGGCGGGACTCGCCATCGTCGTGCTCGCCATCGTGCTCGACCGCATGACCCGCATCGGCGTTGGAGGCAAGAAATGACCGTCGCGGTTGATTTCAAAAATGTGGACATCGTCTTCGGCGCCGATCAGGCAGGTTCGCTGGCGATGATCGACAAGGGCGCTACGCGCGCCGAGATCCTGGAAAAGACCGGTAACGTGCTGGGTTGTGCAGGCGCCAGCCTCACCGTGCATGAAGGCGAGATCTCGGTGCTGATGGGCCTGTCCGGCTCCGGCAAGTCGACGCTGCTGCGGGCCGTCAACCGGCTCAATGTGGTGTCGCGAGGCCAGGTGCTGGTCAAGGACGGCGACCGCACCGTCGATGTCGTCACCTGCGACGAGGCGACCTTGCGGCGGTTGCGCCAGAGGCAGGTGGCCATGGTGTTCCAGCAGTTCGGCCTGCTGCCATGGCGCACGGTCGAGGAAAATGTCGGCTTCGGCCTCGAGCTTGCAGGCGTGCCGGAGGCGGAACGCAAGGCGCGCGTGCAGAAGCAACTGCAACTGGTCCATCTCGACCAATGGTCGAAGAAATACGCCCATGAGCTTTCGGGCGGCATGCAGCAGCGCGTCGGTCTTGCACGCGCCTTCGCCACCGAGGCGCCGATCCTGTTGATGGACGAGCCGTTCTCGGCGCTCGACCCGCTGATCCGCACCAAGCTGCAGGATGAGTTGCTGCAACTGCAGGCCGAGCTGAAGAAGACCATCATCTTCGTCAGCCACGACCTCGAGGAGGCGCTGAAGATCGGCAGCCATATCACGATCATGGAAGGCGGCCGCATCGTCCAGACCGGCGCGCCGGAAGACATCGTTCTGCGGCCTGCGAACGACTATGTCCGCGACTTCATCGCCAACGTGAACCCCTTGTCGGTGCTGACGGCGTGGAACGTGATGCGGGATCGCCGCGACCTGGAGCAGGGCGACAATGGCTGGGTGTGGCTCGACCGGCGTAAGACGACGCGCTTCAAGATCGACGACCACGGCTTGGTGGCCGCGGCCGAACGCGACGGCAAACCTGCGGTGTGGGTCTCCTGCGCCGATGTCGAGCGTCAGCCGGAGGAAGGGGCCCAGGTGTTCTGGGCCAATCCCGGCACGCCGCTGAAAACGGTGATGCTCGCCATGCACCGCTCGCAGACGGCGCCGGTGGCGCTGTTCGACGAAGGCTCGCGCTTCGTCGGCGCGATCGGCATCCGCGACGTGCTGAGCGCGGTGCTGCGGCGGTAGGGTTTCCAGCCTTTTGGATGGGCAAGCGGTCTCCCGCTGGCGGGCACCTCGCGCTTGTTCTAGACTGGCCGACAGCCGGGCCACCGGCCTCAGGCGAGAGAGGCGCGAATGATCTTCCGTCAGCTGTTCGATTCCGTTTCCGGCACCTATTCCTATCTGCTTGCCAGTCGGCGCGGCGGCGAGGCGCTGATCATCGATCCTGTGCTGGAGAAGATCGAACGCTATCTGCAATTGGTCAATGAGCTGGACCTGAGGCTGGTCAAGGCGGTCGACACGCATCTTCATGCCGACCACATCACCGGCCTCGGCGCGCTGCGCGACAAGACGCATTGCGTGACCGTGATGGGCGAGCAGACCAAGGCCGACGTGGTGTCGATGCGGCTTGCCGATGGCGACAAGCTCGGCATCGAGGGACTGGCGCTCGACGTCATCTACACGCCCGGCCACACCGACGATTCCTACAGCTTCATTCTGCCGGACCGGGTCTTCACCGGCGACACGCTGCTTATCCGCGGCACCGGCCGCACCGACTTCCAGAACGGCGATCCGCGCCAGCAATATGAATCGATCTTCGGCCGCCTGCTCAAACTGCCCGACGAGACGATGATCTTCCCGGCGCATGACTACAAGGGCGAGACCGTGTCGACGATCGGCGAGGAAAAGGCCTTCAACCCGCGCCTGCAGGTCAAGTCGGTCGACGAGTATGTGAACATCATGAACAATCTCAACCTGTCCAACCCGAAAATGATGGATGTGGCCGTGCCGGCCAACATGCGGGTCGGGCTGCACCAGGACGATATCGCCAGCCGCGGCTGGGCGGTGAGCGCGGAGCAGGCGCTGGCGCTGGTCGGGCGGCCCGACGTGGCGCTGGTCGACCTGCGCGAGCAGACCGAACGCGAGCGGCACGGCGTTATTCCCGGCGCGATCCATCTGCCCTATGCGCGGTTGCAGGAGAACATCGCCGCTGGCGGCATGCTGCATGAACTGGCGAAGTCTACCAGCAGGCAGATCCTGTTCTATTGCGCCTTCGGCGAGCGCTCGGCGATGGCGGTGCAGGCAGCGCAGGATGTCGGTATTGCCAGCGCCCGCCACATCCAGGGCGGCATGGACGCCTGGCGCAAGGCCAGCGGGCCGCTGATGCATTAAAGCGCGTCGCGCTGAAGCGGATTCAGGCGACGCGCTTTTAAGCCTTTGTTTTCATGCGTGTCGTTATCGCAAAACCGCTGCACACTTTTGCGCGACATGCATTAGGCCCGATTGGATTCAATTCAGCCCGATCAGCTTCGCGCCATTCCGGAAGAGAGCCTCACCATCCCGGTCGAAACGGAACGTCGCGATGAAGTCGTCGGCGCGATAATTCGGAAAGGTGTTGCGGATCATGGCGGCGTAATTCCGGGCCTCGTCCCGCCGGCCGGCCAGCGCCAGGCAATGGGCGGCGATCGCCAGGATGATGACATGAGCGTTTGGCCTCGCGGCCGCCTTCAGCGCCCATTCCGCTGCCTCGTTGTATTCGCCGAGCCGCGCATGCGCCATGGCGCGGGCGCCCATCATGCCGAACAGCAGCGGATCGAAGGGGCTGAGATGACGCGAATGATCGGACGAACCGATCGCCGATTGCGGGTCGCCCGACTGCGAATGGACGAAGGACAGCGCATAGTGGCCGAGCGCGAAATTGGGGCTGAGGTCGACGGCGCTCGCCAGCTCGAGCAATGAACCGTCCTGCTCGCCGCGCAGCCACAGCGCCCGCCCCATGGCCCAATGGGCGGCCGGGTTGCGGTCGTCGACCAAAAGGCTCCGGCCGGCGCTTTCGAAGGCAAGCGCGGCCTCGCGATCGCGCTCACCCCAGCGCTGGAAGGCATTCTGCCAATGGGTGAAGGACATGCCGGCATAGGCGCGCGCGAAAGTGGGATCGAGCTTCAACGCCTCGCCGAAGAAATGCTGCGCCAGCTCGTTTTCCTGGCGGGTGAAGCGATACATGTGCCAGAGACCACGATGATAGGCTTCCCAGGCATTGAGCGAGTTTGGCGCTTTCAGCAATGCGCGGTTGCGCTCCACCGTCGCGATCTCGGCGGCGATCGAGGAGACGATGCTGTTGCCGATATCCTCGATGACGATGAAGACGTCGTCGGGATTGTGCTCGAAGGTCTCGGCCCAGACGATTCTCGCCGTGCGCACCTCTACAAGCTCAATGGAAACGACGATACGGCCCGGCAGGCTGCGCACCGAGCCCGTCGTGACATAGTCTACATTCAGCCTGCGTCCGGCATCTTCCGGCGCAATGTTCTTCTCGGCGAGCGCGAAGACCGAGCCGCGGGCGATGACGAAGAAATCGCGAAGCTTGGCAAGCCGCGTGATGATGTCATGCGTGAGGCCGTCGGCGAGGCCGCCGCGGAAGCCGCCAGCGCCGGCGCTCTCCGCAAACGGCATCACCGCGAGCGACGCCCGGCGTGTCGCAACAGGCTCGGATTCGATAACGGCGACGGGCGGCTCCGAGACCGGGAAAGCCGGCCCGGATCTGGCACATGGCGTGGCGCCGGCGTTCCGGGCTCTTATCTCCTGCCACGCCTCGCGCAATGGCGTGAAATCCAGCTCTTCCGAGTGGAACAGCTCCGCCGCCGTGGCAAGATGCTCCTCGCCGGCGCCGATCTGTCCGCGCCTGGCCAGATTTTCCAGCAGCGCCACATGCGCACGGCCATCGAAGGGCGCGAGCTCCAGCCATTTGTCGATATAGGCGCCGGCCTCGTCGGCTCCGGGCGGGACAAGACCGATGATGTGCTCCAGGACGGCGACATGGCACGCGCTGAAACGGCGGCGCTGCGCCGTCAGCCAACTGCCGAAATGCGGGCTGCGATCGAGCTCAAGACCGTCGAGAAAGTCGCCGGCGAAATGTTGCGAAAGCGCCTGTAACCGCATGAGATCGAGCGTCTCGACACCTTCGGCCACCGCCGCGGCGGCATCCAGCGCGTCCACATGGACATCGTCGAGGCGAAGCGACACCGTATCGCCATGGGTTTCGACCCGGCGCCGATCCGGGTCGTCAAGCGCGACGCGCAGCTTGCTCAGGCACCAGCGCAACTCGCCGCGCGGATCGTTGGGCACGTCCCAGAAAAGTTCGCAAAGGCGGCTGCGGCTGACAGGGTGGGGCGCCAGCGCCAGATAGGCAAGCAGCGCGCGCAGCTTGCGCGACGAGGGCAAGGTAACGGGCACCCCATCGCGGGCAACCGTCAGTTGCCCGAGCAGCCTCACGGACAGGCCTACGGGGACGGGCAGGCTCGATCGGGTGGATTCCACGTATGTTTCCACGCTTTCTCCAACGCTGGCCAGTTGGTCCATATTCTATCACCAAAGACGACAGGAGGCAGCCGGCAGCCCCATTCCGCGCCGGACGCCGCCGTTGCCGCTTTTGCGGCAGATCAAGCGACCTATCGCGGCCAGGTGTCGAAACCGCGCCGCCAAAGCTGCCGGTCTGTAACCGGCACGTGAGGACATCGAGGAGAAAGCCATGTTGCATCAATTGAAGATCAGAACCACGTCCGGGCGCGGCCGGCTGTTCGACAGCATTCTCGATACCGTCGGCGACACGCCGGTCATCCGCGTCAACAATCTCGGGCCGGGTCACGCGACGATCTATGTGAAGGCCGAGTTCTTCAATCCGGCGGCCTCGGTCAAGGACCGGCTGGCGCTCAACATCATCGAGGAAGGCGAGCGCAGCGGTAAGCTCAAGCCCGGCCAGACGGTGGTGGAGGCGACGAGCGGCAACACCGGCATCGGCCTTGCCATGGTCTGTGCGCAGAAAGGCTATCCGCTGGTGGTGACGATGGCCGACAGCTTCTCCATCGAGCGGCGCAAGCTGATGCGCATGCTTGGCGCCAAGGTGGTGTTGACACCGCGCGCCCAGAAGGGTTTCGGCATGTACAAGAAAGCGGTCGAGCTCGCCGAAGCCAATGGCTGGTTCCTGGCGCGCCAGTTCGAGACAGAGGCCAATGCCGCCATCCATGAGGCGACGACGGCGCGCGAGATCATCAATGATTTTGCCGGGTCGCGCCTCGACTATCTGGTCACCGGCTACGGCACCGGCGGCACGGTTGCCGGCGTCGGCCGTGTGCTGCGCCGAGAGCGGCCGGAGGTCAAGATCGTGCTGACCGAACCGGCGAACGCGCAGCTGATCGGCAGCGGCAAGCGCCAAGAGCGCGGCACCGGCGGCGCGCCGGCCGCCAGCCACCCGGCCTTCGAGCCGCATCCAATCCAGGGCTGGACGCCGGACTTCATCCCCAACGTGCTGCAGGAGGCGATCGACCAGCGCTACTATGACGAGGTGGTGCCGATCTCCGGTCCCGAAGGCATCAAATGGGCGAAGGCGCTGGCGCAGCAGGAAGGCATCTTCACAGGCATTTCGGGCGGCGCGACGTTCGCCGTGGCGCGGCAAATCGCGGGCAAGGCACCGGCCGGGTCGGTGATCCTGTGCATGCTGCCCGACACAGGTGAGCGCTACATGTCGACGCCGCTCTTCGATGGCATCGAGGCCGACATGGACGCCGAGGAAACGGCGCTGTCGCGTTCGACGCCAAGCTGCCAGTTCGAAGCCTGACAACACCGACCGCGACGCCGCCCCCCCGCATGGCGGCGTCATTCTTTTACGCGCGGGTCGACCCGCGCCGGCGGGAGAGGCGAGATGGATACATTTCAGGAAGCGACGAACGCGGAAGAAACGCTTGATCCGCCGGATTGGACCGATGTGGGAGCGCTCTCGCACCGGATCCTCGACGATGCCATCGCCTATCTCAAGGATGTCCGCGACCGGCCGGTCTGGCGCGGGATGCCGACCGAGGTGCGGGCATTCTTCGGCGCACCGTTGCCGCGCTCGCCGGCGCCGGTGGCCGACGTCTATGACGACGTCGCCCGCAATTTGATGCCTTACCCGATGGGTAACGTCCATCCGCGTTTCTGGTCCTGGTACATGGGGTCCAGCAACTTCACCGGCGCGCTCGGCGACTTCCTGGCGGCGATCCAGGGTTCCAATCTCGGCGGCGGCAACCACGCCGCCGGACTGATCGACAGCCAGGTCGTCAACTGGATGAAGGAGATGGTCGGCTTCCCGGCCTCTGCCAGCGGCACGCTGGTCAGCGGCGGCTCGATGGCCAACATCATCGGCCTGACCGTGGCGCGCAACGTAAAGGCAGGCGTCGATGTGCGTGAACGTGGCGTCGGCGCCATCCCCAGGCCGCTGCGCTATTACGCCTCGGACCAGGTGCATTCCTGTCATCGCAAGGCCATGGAGGCGCTGGGCCTCGGCAATCGGGCGCTGCGGCGGATCCCGACCGATGCAGGCCTGCGCATCGATATCGCCGCGCTCAAGTCGGCAATCGCGGAGGACCGCGCGGCGGGGTTCAAGCCGGCCTGCGTGATCGGCACCGCCGGGACCGTCAACACCGGCGCCGTCGACGATCTTCAGGCGCTGGCGAGCGTGGCGGACGAAGAGGACCTCTGGTTCCATGTCGACGGCTGTATCGGGGCGCTGATCGCGATCGCGCCCGAGAGCCGATCGCTCGTCGCAGGCATCGAGCGGGCGGATTCCATCGCGCTCGATCCGCACAAATGGCTGCACGCGCCGTTCGAAGCCGGCTGCGCGCTGGTGCGGGACGCATCCGCGCACCGCAACACATTCGCCGTCACGCCGGAATATCTGGAATCGACGCCGCGCGGCCTCGCGTCCGGAGAGTGGCTTCACGATTACGGCTTGCAGACATCGCGGGGCTTCCGGGCGCTCAAAATCTGGATGGCGCTAAAGGAGCACGGCGTCGAAAAGTTCGGCCGGCTGATCGACCAGAACATCGCCCAGGCTCGCTACCTGACCGGGTTGATCGAGGCTGAGCCGACGCTGGAGCTGTTGGCGCCGACCACCATCAACATCGTCAGCTTCCGCCACCGGCTGGCGGGCGCGTCCGAAGAGCGGCTCAAGGCTTTCAACACCGAGATCATGCTGAGACTCCAGGAGGAGGGCATCGCGGCCCTGTCCGACACGACCGTGCACGGCCGGCACTGCCTGAGGGTGGCGATTGCCAATCACCGCACGCGCCGCGACGATCTCGACCTGGTGGTCGGCGAGATGCTCCGGCTGGGACGGGAAATCGAGGCCGCGACACCGGCCTGAAGCATGCTCGGGAACCTGTCTCAGCTTACCGTCAGCGGCGCGCCGGGCAGATAAAGCGCGATCGGTCGGATCTCGTAGACGGCGCTTGGGTTGACGCGCTTGAGATCGCGCACGGCGGCGATCGCCTCGTCCTGGTTCGCACAGTCGAGGACATAGAGGCCGAGCAACTGCTCCTTGGTCTCGGCGAAGGGACCGTCGATCACCATGCCGTCGCCCGGACCGCGCAACGTCACAGCCTGTGCGGTCGCGGCCAGCCGCGCCGCCGGCCCGAGCTTGCCGTCGCGAGTCAGCCTGTCGTTGACCTCGAGCAGGTCCTTCATCAGCGCCGCATCCTCGTCGGGCGTCCAGGACTGCACAGTGTCTTCGACGTGATAGGCGAGGACGGCGTAGAACATGGGCGTGTCTCCCTCGTGGTCAGGCGGACCGCACTATCACAAGGATGGTTCGGCTGATCCAGAGGCGCGGACGGCGGACTGAGGCCGCTCCTGACTCAAGCTGCCACCGGTAGCCGCAGCTCCGTCAGCAGGCCGCCTCCAGGGTAGTTGGAAAGATCGACCTCGCCGCCCGCGCCGCGGGCGATGTTGCGGGCGATGGTGAGGCCGAGGCCGAGGCCGCCGGTGGTGCGGTTGCGCGATTCCTCCAGCCGCACGAAGGAGCCGAACACCGCGTCCAGCTTCGCCTGCGGGATGCCCGGGCCTTCGTCGCGGATCGAGAGCGTGATCGTGTCGCCCGATCGCCGCACGCCGAGATGCGCCTTCTTGCCGTAGGTCACCGCGTTCTGGATGAGATTGGTGATGCAGCGCCGCAGCGCCACCGGCCGCGCGATGCAGATCAGCCCGCGCGACGGGACAACGTCTTCGTCGAAGGATGCGCCGTCGAAGGAGTCCGCGACCGATTCCACCAGCGACCAGAAATCGATCCGCTCGGCCTTTTCTTCGGTCACCTCGAATTTGGCGAAGTCTATGACCGAGCTCGCGATGCTTTCGATGTCGGCAAGGTCGTGCGCCAGCGCCTCGCGCGCCGGCGACCTGCGCAGCAGTTCGAGGCGCAGGCGCATCCGGGTCAGCGGCGTGCGCAGATCATGCGCCAGCGCCGCCGCGAGGTGCTCGCGGTCTTCGACATAATCGCGCAGCCGCATCTGCATGGCGTTGATCGCCTTTGCCGCGGCGCGGATCTCGCGGCTGCCGCTTTCGGCGATCGGCGGGCTTTTCAGGTCATTGCCGATGCGGGTCACCGCCGTTTCCATCATCCGGTAGGGCGCGGTCAGCCGGCGCAGCGACCATATCGACATGACCACGATCAAACCGGCGATCAGCGAATAGAGCGGCAGGCTGTCGAGGCTGAGAATAGGTCCCGCCGGCGTGATCGGCTCGGTGAAATTCAGCCACTGGCCGTCGGAAAAGCGCAGGGAGGCGGTCAGTTTGTCGCTCTGCGCGAAATCCGCGGCCAGGACCAGCAGGTCGCGCTCGACCTGGCCGACATCCTTGTTCACCGCCCGGCCATCGGGGACATCGGCCTCCTGGGTGGCCGGATCGCGCCGCACGCGCGCATCGGTGATGCCGAACTTCGACAGGCGGCCGACCAGGATGTCCTCCAACTCGGCAAGCTGGTCGTCGCCGGCGATCGAAGAGGTGACGGCGGGCGTGTCCGAAACCGTCAGCGCATAGGTCGAGTTGAACAGGCCGGACGCGGTCGCCTTGCGCTCTTCGGGCGTGGCGTCATGCATCAGCTGCACCAGCGAATAGGCGCGGTCGTTCAACCGGTAGAGATCGACGACGCTGTTGGCGGCCGCCCGGTCGCGCGCCACGATGTAGAGCGTCGTCACCTGGCTGAGCATGAGGCCGGCAATGACGATGAGCAGCACCCAGACCGGCAGTGTCTGCGGCAGGAAGCGTCTCATTCGGACGTCGTCTCGGGCAGGAACTGATAGCCGCCGCTGCGCACGGTCAGGATCAGTTTCGGCGTCTTGGGATCGTCTTCCATCTTGCGGCGCAGGCGGCTCACCAGAATGTCGACGCTGCGGTCGAAGCTGTAGCCGGTGTCGCCGCCGGAGAGCTCAATCAGTTGCTCGCGGGTAAGCACGCGCTGCGCGCTCTTGACGAAGGTCTGCAGCAGGTTGAACTCCGCCATCGTCAGTTCCACCCGGACGTCGTCGGGCGCCGTCAGGCGGCGCCTCGCGCAATCCATGGTCCAGCCGGCAAAGCGGTAAATCTGCTTGGCCGTGGGGCGACGCGGCTCGGCGCTGCCGTTGCGCCGCAGCACCGCGCGGATGCGGGCCAAAAGCTCGCGCGGGTCGAACGGCTTGGGCACGTAGTCGTCGGCGCCCATTTCAAGGCCCACAACGCGGTCGGTCGTTTCAGTGACCGCGGTCAGCATGATGATCGGCGTGGTGTAGTTGGCGCGGATCTCGCGGCAAAGCTCAAGCCCGCTTTTGCCGGGCAGCATCACGTCGAGAACGATCAGGTCCACCGGCGTGCGGCGCAGGACCGCTTCCATTTCGATGCCGTCGGCAGCCACCGTCGTGTGCAGGCCGCGCTTCTGGAAGAACTCCTGCAGCAGGTCGCGTATGCCCTTGTCGTCGTCGACGATCAGTATGTGTGCATCGGATTTCACTCGAGACCTATCATTCTGTTTGCCGGATATCCCTTCGCTAAACACCCACACGATAGAATTCGGGCCACATCTTGGCCAGTGGCCACGATCGTCGCGCCGGCCGGATTCCCCAGAAACAATCCAGAAACAAAATTCTACAGTCGGGAAAAACTGGTGAAAAATTTCAAGGGCATAACCGGTGCCGTGGCGGTCAGGTCATCGGCTGCGACGCAAGTTTCCGGAGTAACGGACAAGACCAATGCACAGGTTCTGGATCAGCGTGACGGGTGCTTTGCTCAGCATATCGCTCATCACAGCAGCGACCGGCGCCTCCTCCGCTAAGGTCGCGCCGCTCACCCGGACCGAGCGTTGCACCAATCTGAGCCGTCAGGTTGACGAAGCCCTCGAAACCCATGCCGCGGCAACGCAGGTCACCGCGGCGAAAGCACTGCAAAGAAAGGGAAACCGGTTCTGCGCCAACAAGAAACAGGCACAGGGAATCCGGATGCTCGCAAACGCTTTGAAGCTGCTTGGAGTGACACCGATCGATCCCGTTCAGTGACGCTCATCCAGGCCTGCAAGAAAAAGGAAATGAAGCCATGAAGAAGTCCATCCTCTCCGCCCTCGGCCTCGGTGTTGCTCTCGCTTTCGCGATGCCGGCGCTCGGCAACGCCGCCGCCACGACCACCGCCGCCCCGGCTGCCTCGACCGCGACCACCACGGCTGCTCCGGCCGACAGCACCGCGAAGCCGATGAAGAAAGTTGCCAAGAAGACCGTCAAGAAGCACAAGAAGGCTGCGAAGAAGGTCGTCAAGAAGGACGCCCCGAAGACCTGATCCAGGCCTCGGCATCCTATTCTACAAAGCCGCTCCGGCTTCGGCAGGAGCGGCTTACTGGCGGCAAAAGCCGGAAACCGGCAGGCTCTAGCCGCACCCAGTCCAATGCTTAACCCGATCGCAATGCCGGTGCTTTAGGACAATCCGCATGAAGAAGCGGTTTTCGTCCCGGATGCGTTCGCTGATGCTTGGCGGCCTGATCGCCACCGCGGCCGCACGATCGTTGATCATCTTTACCGCAAGCCCCGTGCTGGATCCCGCCAGCGGCAGGACCGAACCCGAGCTCTTCGCGCCCGCCATCTCCTCGAGCTTCGACTACATCACCCCGGCGCAGTCCTGGATCCTCATCGTGCTGACCGGCATGACGCTGATCGGATTGGCCGGCTGGATATTATTTGCCTTCATGGAACGCGGCTCCGGCATGGATGGCGACGCCGGCTCCGGCAGATCCGGCACCGCGATGCGCCGCCCATTCGGGCGCCAGGGCCGTTGACCCATCGGCAGCGCTTACCCACATAGGGTTGATCGTCCAGGCCGGCGATATCCGCGCGCGCAGTTGGACGTATGATTTCCTACGTGACAAAGTGAGAGCGAGAGAGCCCAATTCTCGCTGCCGGATCCGATGCCCGAAACCGTCAACAAACCCCGTACCAAGCCGCAGCCGAAGACCGAGCGGCCGAAGCTCTACAAGGTCATCCTCGTCAATGACGATTTCACGCCGCGCGAGTTCGTCGTGACCGTGCTCAAGGGCGAATTCAAGCTCAGCGAGGATCAGGCGCACCGCGTCATGATCACCGCGCATATGCGCGGCGTGTGCGTCGTTGCGGTGTTTACGCGCGATGTCGCCGAGACCAAGGCGACGCGGGCGACCGACGCCGGCAAGGCCAAGGGCTATCCGCTGCTGTTCACGACAGAACCGGAAGAGTAGGGGCAGGGCGCTCTTTTCCTTCTCCCCTTGCGGGAGAAGGTGGATCGGCGCGCAGCGCAGAGACGAATGAGGGGTGTTCCAGCTTGGCGCCAACTATCCCCTTACCCGGATTGCCAACCGATTTGTGAAGGACAAATCGAGGCAATCCGACCTCTCCCGCAAGGGGAGAGGTGAAGAGCCTACCGCCCTTCGCGATACCACATCGAGCCGATGGCGAGCAGCAGCAGGCCGAGGCCGAGGAAGCCGCCGAACAGAGGCACGCGCGACACGGCCTTGAGCGTGCTGTCGTCGGTGGTGCGCAGGCCGATCCAATCGTCGCCCGAAGCGGCCGCGGAAGAGCGGACAGGGATGATCGACGGCAGCGTCACGCCGCCGGCGAGATTGCCGAGCGTCGACGACGGGGCCAGCCGCCGCACGCTGCCGCCGGTCGCCTCGGCAGGCGCCTTCAGCCTATCCTCGGTCGAGATCACGTCGGAAAATTCCGGCGCGTTGATCGGGCCGACATGGGCAAGCGCGGTAAGGTCGCCATTGCCGATCTGGTAAAGGCCTATCTCGCCGGTTTGCAGGCTACCGGTGAAGATGCCGGGCTCGGCTTTCTCGAGCTTGACCGTCACCGCCTTGCCGGATGGCGTGATGACCTGGGCGGGACCGGGATCGTCGCTCATCGTCTGGCGGCGGATTTCAAGCATCATGCCGCGGCCGTCGGCGGTCAGCCGCTCCTCTTCCAGTTCCGGCTCCTTCATCAGCCAGTGGGCGATGCGGCGGTAAAGCTGGACATGCGGTCCACCGCCCTCGAAGCCGCGCGCCCACAGCCAGCCCTGGTCGGAGAGGAGCATGCCGACACGGCCTTCGCCCTTGCGGTCGAGCAGGAGCAGGGGCCGGTTGTCGGCGCCTTTCATCACCACTTCGCCTTGCGGGTTCTTGACGCCGATGGTGCGGAACCAGCGGCTCCAATGCGGCGGCTCGCTCGCCGAGCCGTCGAGACCGCGCGTGACCGGATGGCGCTGGCCGAGATCGGTCAGGCGCGGATAGAAGGCCTTGTCCACCACCTCGCCGGTCGGCATGGCCGGCAGCGCGGCGTTCAGCGGCGTGCGGGCAATGGAGTTTTCGCCGGCATATTCGGGACCGGCGGCAATCAGCAGCGCGCCGCCCTTTTCGACATATTCGGAGATGTAGTCGTAATAGAGGATCGGCAGCACGTCGCGGTGCTGGTAGCGGTCGAAGATGATCAGGTCGAAATCCTTGATCTTCTCGACGAACAACTCGCGCGTCGGGAAAGCGATCAGCGACAGCTCGTTGATCGGCGTGCCGTCCTGCTTTTCCGGCGGGCGCAGAATGGTGAAGTGGACGAGATCGACCGATGCGTCCGACTTCAAAAGGTTGCGCCAGGTGCGCTCGCCGGCATGCGGCTCGCCGGAAACCAAGAGCACGCGCAGGTTCTCGCGGATGCCGTCGACCAAAGCGATCGCCCGGTTGTTGGCGTCGGTCAGTTCGCCGGGCTCCCGGTCGATGCCGAGCTGGACGATGTTGCGGCCGGCATTGGGTATGGTGACCGAGAGCTTCATCGGCTGGCCGACGGTCGCGTGCTCGACCGAGACCTGCTCGCCATTCACCGAGACACGCACGTCCACCGGAGCGCCATCGCCTTCCGTCGAAATGACGCGGTAGGTCATGTCGAGCGGCTTGCCGACGAGGCCGAAGCGCGGCGCGTTCTCGAAGCGGATGCGGCGGTCCTTCTCGTGCTCGTTGCCGGTGATCAGCGCATGCAGCGGCGCGTTGAACTCCGGTGCGCCGGCCGGCGCATCATGCACCTCACCATCGGTGATCATGACCGCGCCGCCGATGCGCGACGGCGGCACGTCGCGGAAAGTGCCCTCCAGCGCGCTGAACAGCCTGGTTTCGGTGCGCTCGTCGGCGGCTTCGGACTTGCCGGCCTCGACAACACGGACATCGAACTGCTTAAAGCGGGCAAGACGCTGCTGCAACCCGGCTAGCGCCTCGTCGGTCTGCTTGGCGCGGTCGCCGATGTCCTGGCTCTGGCTGCGATCGACGATGAGAGCGACGACGCTCTTCAGCGCCTCGCGTTCCTCGGCGAGGAACACCGGGTTGAGCAATGCCGCGGCAAGCGCGAGCAGCGCGATGAAGCGCAGCGCTGAGCCGCGTTGGCGGAACCACAGGCCGACCAGCGCCAGCAGCAGCAACGGCACGAAGAGCAGGCCAAAAAGCGGCCAGGAAACCAGCGGTTCGAAGGAGATCGACCAGTTCATGACCTACTGCCCCAGCCGTTCGAGCAGCACGGGCACATGCACCTGGTCGGATTTGTAATTGCCGGTCAGCATGTACATCATGATGTTGACGCCGGCGCGCAGCGCATAGACGCGCTGCATCGGATCCGGCGGCACGGTCGGCAGCATCGGATCGCCGTTCTCGTCGATGGCCCAGGCGCCGGCGAAATCATTGGCGGTGATCATGATCGGCGAGACGCCGTCGCCGGTGCGCACCGGGCGGTTCTCGGTGTTGCTGGCGTCGAGCGAGGCCTCGACCCAGAGTGGGCTGCCGTTGAAGCGGCCGGGGAACTCCGGAAGGATGAAGAAGGATTTGGTCAGCACGTGATCCGAAGGCACCGGCTCCAGCGGCGGCACGTTGAGATTGCCGAGGATGTCGCGCAGCCGCTCGGTCGCCGGGCTCGCCGAGCCGGCGCCGATGCCGTTTGAAAACTGGTCGCGCGTATCGAACAGAACCGTACCGCCCTGCTGCATATAGGCGTCGATGCGAGCGATCGCCGCCTGGCTGGGCATGGGCGCCGACGCGTCGATCGGCCAATAGATCAGCGGAAAGAAGGACAGCTCGTCCTTGGCGATGTCGACGCCGGCCGGCGGACCGGGCTCAAGCGCGGTCTTCTCGATGAGGAAGCGCGTGAGGCCTTCGAGGCCGGCGCGGCTGATCGAATCGACGCCGGGCTCGCCGGTGATCACATAGGCCATGCGGGTTTTCGAGATGTCCTCGATCGCCTGGGTGTCGCCCGGCTTCGAATCGTCGGCGCGGGCAAGGTCGGCGTGGCCGAAGAGCCCACCCAGCACGAGAGCGGCGGCTGCGGCCGTCACGGCCGCGCGGCGCGGCCGGCGCGTCAGCAGGCCGCCCATCCAGAACACGGCCAAAGTGTCGAGCACCATCAAAAGGAGCGCGATGGCGACCAAAGGCCCTTTGAGGTTCTCCGATTCGTCGAAGGCATAGGGGACGGTTGTCACCGGCAGCGAAACCTGCGGACGCGCCAGCGGCGCTAATGTGCTCGAAGCGTTGAGAAGATTATGCGCGAACACACCGGTCTCCGAACCGTAAAGGCCTGGCGGGTTTTCCAGCGTTACCGGCAGCGGACCGGCGCCGGGCACCAGCGGCCGCGCATCCGGCGAGGGCGGCGTCAGCATGCCGTCGGCACCGATCATGCGGTAGGGCGCGAGCGACGCCGCGGCGGCCTCGGCATTGGCGATCGCAGCGCCCTGGTTGCGCGACAATTGCACGACGCGCCGCAGCATCTCGACGAAGCTGCCGGAGATCGGCAGGTTCGACCAGGTCGCCTCGGGCGTGACATGGAAGAGCACCAGCGTGCCCTTGTCCTTCTTCATGCCCGTCACCAGCGGCGTGCCGTCGGCAAGCGTGGCCCAGGTGCGCTCGACGATGTCGGGCGTCGGCTCGGCCAGAACCTGCCGGCTCACCGTCACCTCGGAGGGCGGTGAAAGGTCGGCAAAGGGGCCGTTCTTCGGGAATTCGGTGACGGCCTGCGGCGTCGTCCACGACAGCGCGCCGCCCAACGCGCGCTCGCCGCTGCGCAGCCTGACCGGCAAAAGGTCGTCGTCATTGCCGGCCGCGGCAAGGCGCGGGCCGGCAAAGCGCACCAGCGTGCCGCCCTTGTCGACCCAGTCGACCAGCCGCTGCTTGACTTGCTGCGGGATGGTGCCGACATCGGCCATGATGATCATCGCCGGCTTCTGGTCGAGAAGCTGCGGAATGGCGTCGGCAAGATCGGCGCTCGACGGCTCGACCAGGTCGGCAAAGGGCTGCAGGGCGCGGCGGATGTAGTAGAGCGGCGACAGAAGCGGCTGCGCCTGGTCGGCCTCGTTCTGTGACAGCAGGCCGACGCGCCGCCGTTTCGAACTCTCGTCCAGCACCCGCACGGCGCCGGCCTGGCGCTCGCCGTCGAGCGCGATCGAGGCGAAATCGTTGCGCAGTTCGAACGGAACCGCCATCGTGGCCGTGGTCGCGGCCTCGCCCGGCGCGAAGGTCAGCGTCGCATCGGCGATGCGGCGGCCCTTGTCGTCGAAGGCGCCCGCGGTGACCTGCGCCGGGGCCGGATCGCCCGGCGCGCGGATGGCGGTCAGCGCGAAGCCGTCGACCTGGTTGTCGGCGCCAATCAGGCCGGTCAGCGAAGGCCGGTCGGAAATGGCCCAAACCAGCCGTGTCGCGTTCTTTTCGAGCAGCGTCTTGAAAGCGGCCTCGTCGCCTTTGGCGGCAAGGCCATCCGCGAGCACGGCAACGCTGGCGCCGGGCAGGCGCTCCAACACGGCGGCGACGCGGGCGTAGACGGCGGGCCTGTCGGTGGGGATCGGCCGGGGCTTTGCAGCGCGCAGATGGTCGAGCGCGGCCGAGGCATCGAAGGGGCCGATCTCGGCATTGGGCTTCTCGGCGGTGAAGGCGATGACGACCGGCACGCCGTTCGAGCCGGCATCGGCGATCAGCCGTTCGGCGGTGGCCACGCGCTTGTTCCAGTCGGCGGCGCTTGCCCAGCCATTGTCGATGACAAGCGCCAGGGCCGCGCCTTCCGCCGGCAGTTTTTCGCGCGGATTGAAGACCGGCTCGGCCAACGCCATAACGACGAGCGCCGCCATCAGCAGCCGAAGCAGCGTCAACCACCACGGGCTTTGCTGCGGGGTTTCCTCGCGCCTCAGGACCCGGGCAAGGATTTTCAACGGCGGGAACACTTCCGTTTGCGGCTTGGGCGGGGTGAGTCGCAGCAACCACCAGATCACTGGCAGCGCCAGAAGTCCCCACAGCACCATGGGCGCCCCGAAGGAAAGCGGCAGCCAACTCATGCGACCGCCTTTCCGACATTATTGCTACCGTCGGCGGTCAGCGCCATGTGGATGCGCACCAGCGCCTCGGAGGCGAGACGGTCGGTGTGGTTGACGGTGTAGCTCCAGCCAAGACGCTTGCACCAGGCGGCCAATTCCTCGCGGCGGGCCCGGTAAAGCAGGCGGTATTCCTCGGCCAGCATCTCGGCGCGGCCGGCGGTCAGCTTGTCGCCGGTCTCGGGATCGGTGAACTCGGTGCGGCCGGCATAGGGGAAGGTTTCCTCGGCAGGATCGGCGACCTCGATCAGATGCGCGCGCACGCCGTGGCGCGCCAGCACGTCGAGCCAGGCCATGGTTTCCTCGACCGGATCGAGGAAATCGCTAACAAGCACGATGTCGCAGAAACGGCGGATGGCCGACAGATCGGGCTTGGCGGGAAGCGCGGCGGCATGGCTCAACTGGGCGGCGATGCGCTCGGCGCCGTTGCGGGCGGTGAACGGGTCGGTCAGGCCCGGCCAGGCGATGCGCTCGCCGCTGCGCGACAAAAGCTCGGCCAAGGCGAGCCCCAGCACCAGCGCGCGCGATTCCTTGGAAACGCCGGCGCCGGCCGATTTGTAGAGCATGGAAGGCGATGGGTCGGCCCAGAGCCAGACGGTATGCGCGGCTTCCCATTCGCGATCGCGGACATAGGTGTGGTCGTCCCTGGCGGAGCGCCGCCAGTCAATGCGCGAGGAATCGCCTTCGACATAGGGCCGGAACTGCCAGAAATTCTCGCCGATGCCGCGCTTGCGGCGGCCGTGCCAGCCGGCGATCACCGTGTTGACGATACGGCGCGCCTCGACCAACAGGTCCGGCACCAATGAAGCCCGCAACCGGCCACGGGCGAGCGCATCGCGCGTCGCAACCGGTGCCTGGACCTCGCCTATTCGACCCATCAGATGCCTTTTGCCAGCTTCGCCACCACGTCACGCACGGAAGTGCCTTCGGCGCGGGCGGCGAAAGTCAGCGCCATGCGATGCTGCAGCACCGGTTCGGCCAAGGCGCGGACGTCGTCGACCGAAGGTGCCAACCTGCCATCATATAGCGCGCGCGCGCGGGCGCACAGGGTGAGCGCCTGGCTGGCGCGAGGACCCGGCCCCCAGGCGACGTGCTTGTCCGTTTCGGCATTGCCCTGGCCCGGCCGGGCCGAGCGCACCAGCTTGAGGATCGCCTCGACGACGCTTTCCGGCACCGGCATGCGGCGGATCAGCGTCTGGATTTCCCTCAGTCTGGCCGGCTGCAGCACATTGTCGGCCTTGGCTTCGTCGACGCCGGTGGTTTCGAGCAGGATGCGGCGCTCCGCCTCGATCTCCGGATAGAGGATGTCGACCTGCATCAGGAAGCGGTCGAGCTGGGCTTCCGGCAGCGGGTAGGTGCCTTCCTGTTCCAGCGGGTTCTGCGTCGCAAGCACGTGGAAGGGCGCGGGCAGGTCGTGGCGGGCGCCGGCGATGGTGACGTGATATTCCTGCATCGCCTGCAGCAGCGCCGATTGCGTGCGCGGTGAGGCGCGGTTGATCTCGTCGGCCATCAGCAATTGCGTGAAGATCGGCCCGGAAATGAAGCGGAAGGAGCGCTTGCCGAACTCGTCCTGCTCCATCACCTCGGAACCGAGGATGTCCGACGGCATCAGGTCGGGCGTGAACTGGACGCGGCGCGAATCGAGGCCGAGCACGATGCCCAGCGTTTCGACCAGCTTGGTCTTGGCAAGACCCGGCACGCCGACCAGCAGCGCATGGCCGCCCGCCAGCAGCGCCACCAGCGTGCGCTCGACGACCGCCTCCTGGCCGAAGATTACCCGGCCGACCGCGTCGCGGACCCTGGAGATGTCGGCCAGCGCCTTTTCGGCTTCCTCGATCATCGCTTTTTCGCTGATCGGGCTTTCCTTGATCATCACGCTCATGCCGTTCGATCCTTGTGGTTGGAAATACCGGCCTGCACTCTCAATGCCGCAGAATGCCGCGATTCGGCCTCGCCTGGCGCCTGTATTCGAACTTAAATCACAGACTTGGACGGACAAGGCTGACAATCGGGACAACAGTGACTATTTCGTGACCATGGCCGAACGCAGCGAACATCGTGAACAAACACCGGGCGAACGGAGCCCGGGCGAGCCGAGCCTGACCGGCGCCACCGAGGCACGCGGCCTGGAGGCGCTGATCTCGCGCGCGGCCCGGGCCGGCAAGGGGCCGGCGCCGGTCGAGCGCTGGAATCCGGACTTCTGCGGCGATCTCGACATGGAGATCAAGGCTGACGGGACCTGGTTCTATCTCGGCACGCCGATCGGCCGCATGCCGCTGGTGCAGCTCTTTTCCAGCGTGCTGCGCAAGGATGCCGACGGAAAGACCTATCTTGTGACGCCGGTCGAGCGGGTCGGGATCCGCGTCGTCGACGCGCCCTTCATCGCCGTCGAAATGAACGTGTCCGGAAGTGGGAACGACCAGGTCATCACCTTCCGCACCAATGTCGGCGACGTCGTCGCCGCCGGCCCCGGCCATCCGCTGCGCTTCGTCGACGAAGACGAAACCGGCGGACTGAAGCCCTATGTGTTGGTGCGCGGACGGCTGGAGGCGCTGGTGGCGCGGCCGGTGATGTATGAACTGGTCGAGCATGGCGAGGAGATCGACATCGACGGAAAGACGATGTTCGCCGTCCGCTCGGGCGGCGAGGTCTATCCGATCATGCCGGCCGAGAAACTGAAGCGGCTGAGCGCGTGATGGACCAGGTGACGCCGCCGGAGTTTTCGATCGCTGACTTTCGTGCCCGCGTCGCGGCGCAGGCGGCGATCGTCCCCGGCGACGATTTCGGCGACCATCGCTTCAATCCCGGCCATCCCAGGCTCAAACATGTCAAGCCGCTGCGCGCCGCGGCGGTGCTGATTCCGGTGATCGACCGTGCCGAGGGCGCCATGGTGCTGCTCACCAAGCGCGCCGAGAAGCTGCGCAGCCATTCCGGCCAGGTGGCTTTCCCAGGCGGCACGATCGATCCGACCGATCCCGGCCCCGAGGCCACGGCGCTGCGCGAGACCTTCGAGGAGATCGGCCTCGAGCGGGATTTCATCGAGATCATCGGCCGCATGCCCGACTACGTCTCCGGCAGCGGCTACCGCATCGTGCCGGTGCTTGCCATCGTGCGGGCGGGTTTTTCGCTGACGCTCAATGCCGACGAGGTCGATGCGGCCTTCGAGGTGCCCCTGAGTTTCTTGATGGACCCCGCCAACCACGCGCGCGACAGCCGTTTCTGGAACGACCTCGAATGGTTCTTCTACGATATGCCCTATGGCGGCCAGCGTATCTGGGGCGTCACCGCCGGCATCGTCCGCACACTCTATGAAAGGCTCTATGCGTGAGCGCTGAGGTGTCTCTCTCGGGCAGGGCCGATTGGCTGGCCGAAAAGCATCTCCAGAAGCTTCTTGCCGTGCTGAAGGAGGGCGGCGACGAAGCGCGTATCGCCGGCGGCGCGGTGCGCAACACGCTGATCGGCCAACCGGTCGCCGACGTCGACATTGCCGCGACCACGGTGCCCGAGGAAACGATCAGACGCGCCAAGGCCGTCGGCTTCAAGACGGTGCCGACAGGCATCGATCACGGCACGGTCACGGTGGTCGCGGGCGGCAAGCCCTATGAGGTGACGACGCTGCGCGCCGATATCGATACCGACGGGCGGCGGGCAAAAGTGATTTTCGGACGTGACTGGAAAGCCGACGCCGAGCGGCGCGACTTCACCATCAACGCCCTCTATGCCGAAGCGGACGGCACGGTCGTCGACCTGGTCGGCGGCATCGCCGACATCGAAGCGCGGCGGCTGCGTTTCATCGGCGACGCGGAGGCGCGCATCCGCGAGGATTATCTGCGCATTCTGCGCTTTTTCCGCTTCTTTGCCTGGTATGGCGAAGGACGGCCGGACGCGGAAGGGCTGAAGGCCTGCGCCAGGCTGAAGGATGGGCTTGCGCGACTTTCGGCCGAACGCGTCTGGTCCGAACTGAAGAAGCTCTTGTCGGCTCCGGATCCCTCGCGCGCGCTCTTGTGGATGCGACAGGCTGGCGTGCTCACCGCCGTGCTGCCGGAAAGCGAGAAATGGGGCATCGACGCCATCCATGGCCTGGTCAAGGCTGGAGAGGATCTCGGCTGGATCGCCGATCCGGTTCTGAGGCTGGAGGCGATCGTCCCGCCCGATGTCGTGCGTATGAAGACGCTTGGCGAGCGGCTGCGACTTTCGAATGAGGATGCCGATCGCCTGCGGCATTGGGCGCTGACCGTTGCGCCGGATGCCAAGGCGACCGAGACCGAACTGGCCAAGAAACTCTATTACGGCGATCGCGACGGCTATCTCGACCGTATTCGTCTGGCGCTTGCCGCCGCGCGGACGCGTGCCGTCGAGGACAATCAGGCGATGATGGAAACCGGCGGCTTTTCACGCCTGCTCAATTTCACGCTGAAATGGGAAAAGCCGGTGTTCCCGATCAAAGGCGCCGACCTGACCGAGCTTGGCGCGTCGCCGGGACCCAAGCTGGGCGCCACGCTGAAGAACCTCGAGAAGGAATGGATGGAGTCTGGCTTCACCCTGGAACGCGGCGCGCTGATGGAACGCGCCGCGCAGGCGCTGGAGCTTTAGACGGCCGGAACGCCGGCGCCCGTCAACGTATCGCCACGGGAGCCAGGGCGCGCGAGAGGCTTGCCTCGCCTTTGCCGTAGATGGACGGATCGTAATTGACCAGCGTGTCGGTGCGGGCCGTGTTGAGCAGGTCGTTGGTGATCTGAACCGGCGTCGCCTTGGCGAATTTGCTGCCGATGATCGCGGCGTAGCCCGAGATGATCGGCGCGGCGAACGAAGTTCCGTAAAGACCGGTTTTGTTGCCCTCGACGCCGACCACCAGGAAGTGGCTCTGCACGAGCGGGTTGGAGCCGGCATAGTCGGAGTACCAGGCTAGCTGAGCCTTGTTGGCCGTCTTGCCGTTGGTCGAAAGCGCGCCGACGAAGATCGCCGTCGATTTGCCGATCAGGGCAAGGTCGAGGTAGTCCTGCTGCCCGCCCGTGACCCCACCGACAGCGACCGCGTCGTTGCCGGCTGCCTTCGAGACGATCGCAGAGCCTCTGGTTGCATAGGAGATGATCGACGCCTCCTCCGGGGCCCAGCCGATCTGGTTCACGCCGTAACCCGCAGTGGTGTACATGCCGTAGCTGAGGTTGAGCACGTTGCGGCCGGCGGCCAGCGGGACGGCCGTGCCCGTCGAGAAATCCTTGGAGCGGATGGTCGCCGCGGGAGCGATCATGCCAGCCTCCTCGCGCGTCCATTCACCGTGCCGCTGGGTCTGCACGCCGATGCCGAAATTGCCGGAAAAGCGCGACGAACTGCTGAAGTCGTCGACCATCGTGATGGTGACGCCCTTACCCTTGTAGCCGGCTGCCCACGCGGCGCCGACGTCGGGGCTCATCCAGCTCTGCACGGCTTGCGTCGTCCGCGCGACCGGGATCGTTGCGCTCACGCAGATCGACCCGCCGCCATGGCAGAGCGCAGCCATTTCGTCTGGGCTCAGAGCTTCCTGAGCCGATGCCATCGGCGCCGAAAGGACGGCGAGGGCAGCGGCGAGGCCGAACTTCAAGGACTTAACCGACATGTTCATTCTCCAGTCAGACAGAACCAGGACGGACGATCGTGAGTTTCGGGACAAGATGAATTCATTCGCGGCCTCCGATCAGAAAGTGAGACGATAGTTCAGCCAGAGATGCATGCTCTCCGGCTTCGCGCTGACCAGATACTTCAGCGTTTCCTCGGGGGCCGTCTCGCCCGCCGCCAGCCGGCAGTTGACGCTGTAGGTTCCGAACTCGCCGTAGTCGGCCTCGCAAGGCTTTTCGGTCAGGTTGCCGCCGATGACCGAGGTGACCGAAAGCGACAGGGTGCTGTTCGGGTTGGGATGGATCTGAGTGAGAAAACCAAGCTTGAGGCTGGGCTCGATGCTGTATTTCTCGCCTTGCTCCCCAGTGCCAAATCCCCAGAGAAAGCCGGTATCGGGCGTGATCTGAGTGAGGAAGTCGACATGCATGTCGACCCAGCTCGCGTGATACCAACGGCCGAAGGAGACCCAGCTTCCGCTCTGCAGCTCATAGCCGCCATTGCCGAGGCCCCTGGCGCGGTCGCTGAGCGGAGAACCCTGATGGATATCGACGAGCGAGGTGGTCCATTCCTGCGCGGTCGCAGCGGACGCCAAGAGGAAGGCGCACGACAGGAGCACCGCCGTGCAGAGACCGCCTCGGATGTTGGACCGCTCGCGCATGCGCGAAGAACCTCGCCCCACCATTCCGGACAGCGCCTTGATGGCGAAGGGCTTCTCGGGCAGCCGCCTCTGGCCGGATCATGCGCGGGAGAATCGCACGCAGACCGTTACCGCCAGGTTATCTAAGCTGTTACGAATATAAGAATTCGCCGGAATTACGCATAAACAGTGCTTTCGCCGGCGATCGGAGGATCGCCGGCGAAAGGGCGGGATGCGCCGGAAGCAACGATCCATCATCGTGCCTGTCGGCCGGTGACGTTTGGAAGGCCGCGATCTGGCCCGATCAGGCGGCGTCGCGAACTTTCTGGATGCGCGAGCGGATCGCCTCGATCATGGTCTCGCGAATAACGGTCTCGCCATGCGTCTCGCGCATATGCTCGACGGCGCGGCGCATGACCTCCGCTTCCTCGTCGGCGCGCGTATGCCAGTCACAGCCGGGAACCAGCGATCCGCATTGGAATTCCTTCATGACTCTTCCTTTCCTAGCGCGGGTGGTTCGACCTTGGCCGGCCGGCCGCCCTTGATTTTTTTCTTGGCAGTCCGGGAGGGAAACGGCGGCGCGCCTCTTCCGATGCTCTGCCGGACTACCATAACACGTGTCGGACGGTTCGGTTGCATCGAAAGTCCCCAATCCCGGAATGGAAGGAAAGGCGGAGCGCCATGCCCCGCCTTTCCCTGCTGCCTGAGAACTGGGCCTTCAGAGCAAGGTCGTTACTTCATGATCTTGACGGCCTCGGCGATTTTGTTCTTGCCGCTCATGTCCCAGGACACGCGGACTTTCTCGCCGGCCTGAACGCCGGGATCCTTGAAGGCCTTGGACAGCTTGAATGTCGACCCATCGTCCAGAACAAGGCTCATGGCCGTTCCATCAAAGCTCTTGACGGTGCCGGTGGTGTGCTTCACCGCCGCGAACGCGGCGCCACCGGAGGCGAGAAAGGCGGCGGTTGCCGCCGTCACGATAAGCTTGCGCATGGCATGCTCTCCTGGAAACAAGGGCGCCCGTTTGGGAGGGCACCCCTCCTGGTCAGGGCCGTCAAGTCGCGTCGGGTCACGGCCGGCGGAGACAGGTGATCTCCCCTTCGACCGCCGGCGCTTCCCGACCCGTCGGCCTTAATTAGCTCAATTTTTTCAAAAGGATATTAGACGAAAAAGATATCGTCCCTGCCACATTGCCTGCCAAGATTCGGCGAATGGGACAGCAATGCGGCCATGGCCGGGGCTCACCGGATCGTTACGGCCATTTTACCTCGGGCGGCAGGCTGGACAGGATCGAGGCGACATTGCCGCCGGTCTTCAGCCCGAAGATGGTGCCGCGATCGTGAAGCAAGTTGAATTCGACGTAGCGGCCGCGCCGGATCAGCTGTTCGTCACGCTCGCCGTCGGTCCAGTCCTGGTCGAAGTTGCCCCGCACCAGATGGGCATAGACGACGAGAAAGGAGCGTCCGACATCCTGGACGAAATTGAGATCGGCATTCCAGCCGCCCCTGTCCTCGTCCGAATGCAGCCAGTCGAAGAAGATGCCGCCGATGCCGCGCGCCTCGTTGCGATGCGGCAGGAAGAAATACTCGTCGCACCAGGCTTTGAATTTGGGATAGTCGGCGACGGCGGCGTTCTTCTCGCAGGCGAACTGCATGGCGCGATGGAAGGCAATCGTGTCGGGATCGTCCTGGGTTCGGCGACGGTCGAGCACCGGCGTCAGATCCGCGCCGCCACCGAACCACTGGCGCGTGGTGACGACCATGCGCGTGTTCATGTGCACGGCCGGCACGTTGGGGTTCCAGGGGTGGGCGATCAACGAGATGCCGCTCGCCCAGAAACGCGGGTCTTCTTCGGCGCCGGGAATCTGTCTCCTGAACTCGGGCGAGAATTCGCCATAGACGGTCGAGGTGTGAACGCCGACCTTCTCGAAGACGCGACCGCGCATCATCGACATGGTGCCGCCGCCGCCACGGCCTTCGTCGCGCTCCCAGGGGGTCTTCTCGAAATGGCCGGGCGACCATGATGCTTGCGGGCCGGTGAGCTCCTGCTCAATCTGCTCGAAGGTGACGCAGATGCGCTCGCGCAAGGCCTCGAACCAGAGGCGGGCCTTCATCTTCTTCTGCTCGATATCGGCCGGCAGGCCCACCGGAAGATCAGGTCTTTCCAATTCGGTCTCCAGTCACAGGCTCACTTGCCTGACAAATGACTCGTTTTTTCTGCGCGCGATCCCTAATCTCTTAAGGACAAGGGTCAAGTCCTGTCTGATCCAGGTGCAAGGAGTTCCTTCGTGCGCACCCCGGCAAGACCGCCGCTGGATGGCTTGAAGAAGAGGCTGGAGCGCTCACGGGCTGAGCGCGAAAACCAGCCGCGCGACGGTTTCTTGCGCGAAACCTTCGTGCTGCCGCGCCCGGATGCGCGCCTCAAGGCCAAGGAGTGGTTCGAGCGTTTTCCGAAACAGGCCTACTGGACCGAGATCGAAAGCTGGTTCGAACGTCCAGGCGACGTGATCGAGTTCACCATGCGGCGGCTGCCGGCGGCCGATTAAGGTGCATTGATATTCAGATGAGGCCGGCCTGCAAACGGCGGCTTCCTGCGCTTCCGGTGCTCACGTACTTTAAGTACGCTCCGCTCCGGTTCTCGGAAGTCACCTAGTTTGGTCGCTTCGCGCCCGTCTTCGACTCCGGCTCGGCCTGACCTGAATCTCAATGCACCGTGGCGCCAGACCGTCAGCGCACCGCCAGCCGCCTCGCACCTGTTCCCTCCCGGGCGAGCCGGTCTTCCTTGTTCCTTAGCGGACATTTGTCGATCGACATGCAGCCGCAGCCGATGCAGTCGGTCAGGCCGTCGCGCAATTTCTTGAGCTGGGCGATCTTCTGGTCGAGTTCGTCGCGCCAGGCCGTTGAAAGCACGTTCCAGTCCTCGAGCGTCGGCGTGCGTTCTTCGGGCAGGGACTGGAACGCCTGGGCGATCCCGGCGAGCGAGATGCCGACTTCCTGGGCGACGCGGATGATCGCCACGCGGCGCAGCACGTCGCGGCCGTAGCGCCGTTGGTTGCCCGAAGTGCGATGGCTGCGGATCAGCCCGCGCGCCTCGTAGAAATGCAGCGCCGATACCGCCACGCCGCTGCGCACGGCCACCTGGCCGACCGTCAATTCCCGCATCGGAGCCATTTTCAAATTCCCGCTTGACCTCAAGTTAAGTTGAGCTTGTAGCCAAGAAAAATCGATAGGGCAAATGCAGGAGAAGGCGATGTGCGCCTGGACGAAAATGACGGCGGAAGGGGTGGCGGTTCGGGACAGCGAGGAAACCCGGCGCGTCCTAGCCGAGCTGGCGCAGCGCTTCGCCCGCGACCATGGCGACCGAGAGCGCGACATTGATGCTGCGCGCGCCGGACCGCATCGGAATGGTCAGTCGCGCGTCGGCCGCCCGGTGGACTTCTTCCGTCACGCCCGCGGATTCGCGGCCGAACAGCAGAATGTCGCCGGCGGCAAAGGCGAAGTCCGTATAGGCGCTGGTGGCCTTGGTGGTGAGCAGCACCAGGCGACGCGCATGCGCCTTCCGCCATTCCTCGAAGGCGTGCCAGTCGGCATGGCGGGAAAGCGCCGCCATTTCGAGATAATCCATGCCGGCCCGTTTCAGCGCCCGGTCGGAGAGCGGGAAGCCGGCCGGCTCGATGATATCGACACCGATGTCCAGGCAGGCGGCGAAGCGCAGGATTGTCCCGGTATTGCCGGCGATATCCGGCTGGTAGAGCGCGATGCGGAGACGATCGTTCATTTCCGCATCCTGCTAATAAGTGGCAGATCGGCCACAGGAACCTCCGGCTTTTGGCGATTTCTGGACTGGCGGGTGGCCATTTTCTGCGAAGTCGAGTATATGCCCACCATCGTCAACCCGAACCGAATGGAGGGGAACACATGATGACCATGCACATCCAGCTCCTCTCCGGGGCTCACATATGCCCGCAGGCGGTTTCGGTACGACGATTCTTCTGACACTTTAAGTCCTCATCGCACCGATTCCCGCCGAACCCACTTTTCGGCCTTCGAAGGAATCTTGCGATGTTTTTCAAATTGCCAAAGGGGCGCCGCGCCCCCGCTGAACGTGTCAAGACCGATGCTTGCCATCGTGTCAAGACCGACGGTTGCCGTCGTGTCGAGGCTGACGCTCGTCGTCCGGTTCCGGCCGATTCGATCCGCGCCTTCGGCCGAATGCCGGTGGTCGAGGCCGCATCACCCTTTTTAACGCATTTGCATATGGAGGACGGACCGATGTTCGATCCCTACAAGATACCGGGGTCAAGAAGCCTGCATGAGCGCAAGGTGGCTACTTGGGCGCTGCTGATCGGCGAGACCTATTCGTCGGCGGTGCATGCCGAGGAACGGCGCAGGCCGCATCGCGGCATGCTGCCGGACGTCGATTTCTCGCGCGCGGTGCCCGACCACAGCCGGCCCACGCTGGTGCGCCGGATCATCCGTTTGATCCGGCCGGGCGACAGGAACCGGGCAGGCTCCGGCCTTTCGTCGGGAACCTCGGGGCCGTCAGGATCGTCAAACGAACCTGTCGGTGAAATGCCGGCGACACCCTATATTGCACGGGATAGGACCGGCGATACGGATGATTCCGTGTCGCCGGCCCGCAATGCCGCGCGGCCGCAAAGCCTTGCCCATCAATCCCGCGCCGCGTGAGCGCACAGATAAGTCGAGTGCCTGGAATGTTCCGCTGGTTTGAAAACAGGCTCGATCCGTTTCCCGCCGCGGAGCCGGTCGAGCCGCCGAAGACGCTGGTCGCGTTTTGCGTGCATTACACGCGCGGCGCCTGGCCCTACATCATCGTCGATGCGATGCTGGTGACGGCGATCGCCTTCACCGAAGTCTGGATGTTCGGCTTCCTCGGCCGCATCGTCGACTGGCTGTCGGCGCAGAACCGCGAAACCTTCCTGCAGACGGAGATCTGGAAGCTCGCCGGCATGGCTTTCGTCGTGTTGTTCGCGCTGCCGGGCACGGTATGGCTGCATTCGCTGCTCAACCAGCAGACGCTGATGGGCAATTATCCCATGCGCATCCGCTGGCAGGTGCATCGCTATCTGCTCAAGCAGTCGATGGCCTTCTACCAGGACGAGTTCGCCGGCCGCATCGCCACCAAGCTGATGCAGACGGCGCTCGCCGTGCGCGAATGCGTGATCAAGCTGATCGACGTGCTGAACTACGTCATCGTCTACTTCCTCGGCATGTTGTTCATCGTCGGCTCGGCCGACTGGCGGCTCGCCGCACCGCTCGCCCTCTGGCTGGTCGGCTATATCGGGCTCTTGCGTTTTTTCATTCCACGGCTCGGCAAGGTCGGCGAGGAGCAGGCCAATGCGCGCTCGACCATGACCGGCCGCGTCGTCGACAGCTACACCAACATCCAGACGGTGAAGCTGTTTTCGCATGCGCGGCGCGAGGCAACCTTCGCCAGGGAAGGCATGGCGAGCTTCCTCGACACCGTCTACCGCTCGATGCGGCTGGTGACGGTGCTCTACGGCCTGCTCTACATTTTGAATTCGCTGCTTCTGTTCTCCGTCACGGCAATCTCGCTGTGGCTTTGGCTGGGGCAGGCGGTGACGATTGGCGCCGTCGCCGTGGTCATAGGCCTTGTCCTGCGAATGTGGGGCATGTCGCAATGGATCATGTGGGAGATGTCCGGGCTGTTCGAGAATATCGGCACGGTGCAGGACGGCATCCAGTCGATCTCGCTGCCGCGCCTGGTCGAGGACAGGCCGGGCGCCAAGGACATCAGTGTCAGCCAGGGCGAGATCCGCTTTGACGACATCCGCTTCCACTACGGCAAGCAGAAGGGGGTCATCGAGAACCTGTCGCTTACCGTGAAGCCCGGCGAGAAGGTCGGCATCGTCGGCCGCTCGGGCGCCGGCAAGTCGACGCTGGTCAATCTGCTGCTGCGTTTCTACGACCTGGAAAGCGGCAGGATCCTCGTCGACGGTCAGGAGATCGCGGCGGTGACGCAGGATTCGTTGCGCGCGCAGATCGGCATGGTAACGCAGGACACCTCGCTGCTGCACCGCTCGGTGAAGGAGAACATCCTCTACGGCCGGCCCGACGCGACCGACGAGATGCTCACCGAGGCGGCGCGCCGGGCGGAGGCGCTCGATTTCATCGGCGGGCTTTCGGACCACAACGGCCGCAAGGGATTCGACGCCCATGTCGGCGACCGCGGCGTCAAACTGTCCGGCGGCCAGCGCCAGCGCGTCGCGATCGCCCGCGTCATGCTGAAGGACGCGCCGATCCTGATCCTCGACGAGGCGACCTCGGCGCTCGATTCGGAAGCCGAGGCCGCGATCCAGGAGAACCTCTACAAGCTGATGCAGGGCAAGACCGTCATTGCCATCGCGCACCGTCTGTCGACCATCGCGGCGATGGACCGGCTCGTCGTCATGGACAAGGGTCGCATCATCGAGGAAGGCTCGCATGAGGAACTCGTCGCCAAGGGCGGGCTCTATGCACAGCTCTGGCAGCGCCAGTCCGGCGGCTTCCTGCTCGATGACGCGCCAACCGAGGTTGATGCCAAGGCGCCGGAATCCGAGATGGCAGCGGAGTAACGCGATCGGGATTGCAGTTTCCGGCGTCTATGAGAGAAAAATGCTCGACCGCATCTTCACCTGGTTCGAAAGCCGTTATTCGCCGGTGGCGCTGGCCGAAGACAGGCAGCCGCCAATGGGGCTTTGGCGGTTCTACTGGTATTTCATAAGGCAGTTTCGCACCGCCTCGGGCGGGTTCCTGCTCGAGGAAAAGCAGGCCGCCGACGATCTGGTGACGAAAGGTGAAGCCGCGGAATGATGAAGGCCGTCTATCACTGGTTCGAGCGCTGGGTCTATCCGTTCCGCGAGCCGGCGAATCTTCGGCCCCCCGCCAGCGTCGGCGGCTTCCTGTGGCATTATGTCGGGCAGGCGAAACTCGCCTTCTTCGCCATGCTTATCATCGGCGGCATCGCGCCGCTGGTCGAAGCCGGCTTGTTCTATTTC
Source organism: Mesorhizobium sp. B4-1-1 (assembly GCF_006439375.1). Taxonomy (NCBI): domain Bacteria; kingdom Pseudomonadati; phylum Pseudomonadota; class Alphaproteobacteria; order Hyphomicrobiales; family Phyllobacteriaceae; genus Mesorhizobium; species Mesorhizobium sp. B4-1-1. Next base: position 124,665 of record NZ_VFTH01000004.1, on the reverse strand, counting down.
GTCGGAAGGCTGGTCGATATCCTCGACCAGCTGCCCGGCGAACGCAGCTGGCACGCGCTTTGGGCTGCCGCTGGGCCGGAGCTGCTGTTCATGGGCGCGGTCGTGCTCATCATCCGCACCGCCGTCGTCGGCCTTTCGGCGCTGGTCGACGAACAGACGATCACGCCCGGATTCTACAATCTGGTGCGCTGGCAGGCGCACCGGCATGTCTCGCGCCAGTCCTACGCCTTCTTCCAGAATGATTTCGCCGGCCGCATTGCGACAAAAGTCTGGCAGGCGGGGCAAGCGACCGGCGACCTCATGGAAAGCTTCATCGAGGTGGTCTGGTTCATGATCGTCTATACGGTCACCACGCTGGCGCTGGTCGCCGGTCTCGATTTGCGGCTGGCGGTGCTGGTGGTGATCTGGATCGCCGCGTTCGGCTGGCTGGCGAAACTCTATCTGCCGGCGATCCGCAAGCATGCAGAGGCGACGGCCGAGGCCGGCTCGATGATCACCGGCCGCATCGTCGATTCCTATTCCAATGTGCAGACGCTGAAGCTGTTTTCGGCCGACGGCGACGACCGCTATATCCGCAACGGCTTCGGCATCTATCTCGACGCGCTGCGGCCGTTCACGCGCCGGCTGACCGGCGTGCGCATGGCGCTGACCATGCTCTCCGGCATCATGATCACGGCGATCGCAGCCTTTGCCATCTATCTCTGGGTCGAAGGCTCGATCACGGTCGGCGCCGTTGCCTTCACGCTGTCGCTGGTGCTCAGGCTCAACATGCTGCTTGGAAGGCTGATGATGCAGCTCAACGGCATCCTGCGAAATCTCGGCGTGCTGGAGAACTCCAAGGCGCTGATTTCGCAGCCGTTGGGCCTGACCGACGCGCCGGACGCCAAGGAACTGGTCGTCGCCGGCGGCCGCATCGAGGTCAGGAACGTCACCTTTCATTACGGCAAGGGGCAAGGCGTGCTCGACGGCATCGATCTCGTCGTGCGTCCGGGCGAGAAGGTGGGGCTGGTCGGCCCGTCGGGCGCCGGCAAGACGACCTTGGCCAACCTGATCCTGCGCCTCTACGACCTGGAGGGCGGCCAGATCCTGATCGACGGCCAGGACATCGCCGGGGTCACGCAGAACTCGCTGCGCGGCAATATCGGCGTCGTCAGCCAGGATACCGCACTTTTCCACCGCTCGCTGCGCGACAACATCAAGCTCGGCATGCCGAATGCCACCGACGCGCAGGTTATCGCCGCGGCCATGAAAGCCGAGGCGCATGACTTCATCCTGGGACTGCGCGACAACCGCGAGCGCGCCGGCTACGAGGCCTATGTCGGCGAGCGCGGCGTGAAGCTGTCCGGCGGTCAGCGGCAGCGCGTCGCCATCGCGCGCGTCTTCCTCAAGGATGCGCCGATCCTCATCCTCGACGAGGCGACCTCGGCGCTCGATTCGGACATCGAGGCGGCGATCCAGGAGAATCTGACCAGGCTGATGGAAAGCAAGACCGTGATCGCCATCGCGCACCGGCTGTCGACGATCGCGGCGCTCGACCGGCTGGTGGTGCTCGACGACGGCCGCATCGTCGAACAGGGCACGCATGACGAACTGGTGGCGCTCGACGGGCTCTATGCGCGGCTCTGGAAACGGCAGTCCGGCGGCTTCCTGTTCAACGAGCAAAGCGCGCTGGAAGAGGCGCGGCCGGCGGAGTAGAACGGCATCATGTCGGTACGCATGCCCACCAATTTCGGACGATCAGGCGCGCAGGAAAGTGCGCTCGACCTGCTCGGCCACGAAATCCTCGCCGAAAAAGCCGCGGCGCTCGGCCGCGCCGGCCGGCGTGTCGAGGAAAGCCTTGCCAAGTTGCGCGAGAGCGGCGAGGGCGAGCACCGCAACCGGCTGCTGAGGGAAGCGGCGGCGGCCGTCCACGCCTACTTCATCCAGCGCGAGCTTTGCGGCCTGCGCAAGCATGATGCGGTGATCCGCGAATACGACATCCCGCGGGCGGTTCTGGTCAGGCTCGGCGCCAGCTAGGCGCCGATTTCCTGGCGAAAGCGCTCCAATCGCGCAGCAAGGGCTCCGGGATTCTCGTCGGCGACGAAGTGGCCGCTAGCCGGGATGATATCGCCTTCGACATTGGACAGGCCTGCTGCCTTCAAGCCGTCGAGATAGTCGGCGATGTCGCCGGATTCGGCCGAACCCCTGAGATAAAGAACCGGCGTGGTGATCGGCATCGCGGATGGGCGGGAATTGGCCTTGGCGTCCTCGGCAAAGGCGCGGTACCAGTCGAAGCCGGCCTTGAGGCTTTCCGGCCGCGAATAGGCCTTTGCATAGATGTCCCTGGCTTCCGCGGGGATCGCGGTCTTTTCCTTGGAAAGGATATCGAAGAAGAAATCGAAATAGGCGCGCTCTTGGCCGCTTACCAGCATCTCCGGCAAAGCCGGGATCGCATGAAAGGCAAAATGCCAGATATGCGGATTGCGGATGACATTTTCCCACGGCGCCACGCCGGGGACGACGACGTTCATGATCACCGCGCCGGATAATTCCTCGGGCATGTCGCGCAACAGCGCGAATACGATCTGGCCACCGACGTCATGACCGGCGACGATGACCTGCCGCAAGCCGCAAACGGCGATCAGGCCCTTCATCAGTCTGGCCAGATATGCCTTTTCTCCAGTCTCGGGCGCTCCGCGTGAACCGCCGATGCCCGGCAGGTCGGGCGCGACCACGCGCTGGTCGCCGGCCAGCCGGCCGGCGATTGCCTCAAAAGCATGGGAGCTTTGCGGCCAACCATGCAGCAGCAGAAGGCCGGGCGCATCGGGTGGCCCTGCGTCCCGGATCGCGATAGCCAGCCCCTCGACCTCAACGGTGCGCAGTCGCATGCTTGGTCTCCATCGATGCCAGATCGATGGAACTAGGCTGCAATCAGGCTTTGGACAGGCCCAGTCCGGCGATCGAAAGAATCATTCCAGCCACTCGGTGATGAAGTGGCCGTTCTCGTGGATGTCGGTGCTTTCGAGCGGGCCGGGGCCGAGATTGGTGAATTTGTGCGGCGTGTCGGGCGGCACGATCAGGATCTGGCCGGCCGTGGCCTCGATTTCGCGGTCGCCGATCGTGAACAGGCCGGTGCCGGAGCGGATGACGAAGATTTCCGCATAGGGGTGCTTGTGCAGGCGCGGGCCGCCGCCCACCGCCGGCTGGTAGTTGAAGATCAGGCAGGAATTGGCGCCGAATTGGCCGCATTGCAGCTCGCCTTTCCAGCGGTCGGGGGCGTCGGCCCAGCTGTCGCGTTCAATGACATGCGCCATGGCCGGACAATAGACCGGACCAGGAGCCGATGTCGAGGCGAACACCGGCCCGGTTTCACCCCGGATTTCCCGCTGTTTCACCCTGTCCGGGCGCCGCGCGGGGATGCACCGGCCACGGCCGCCGCGCATCCCCGCGACAATCTGCCCTTGTGCCTTCACCCGACTGGACAAAAACGGGCCGCACGCATAAACCGAAAATCCAAATGCCGGAGGAATTCGCTAGCCTGTTCGCCATGCGCTGTCGGGCAGGTGCGATTGAGCGGGGACAAGGCTCGGCCTCCGGTTAGGAAGAGGCGAAAGGATCAGGCACCCGTGAGCGCAACCGACATCCACGATCCCAACCGTCGCGATTTTCTCTATGTAGCCACCGGCATGGCCGCCGTTGTCGGCGCGGGAGCCGTCGCGTGGCCGTTCATCGACCAGATGCGCCCCGACGCCTCGACGCTGGCGCTGGCCTCGGTGGAGGTCGACGTCGCCTCGCTTCAGCCCGGCTCTTCGCTGATCGTCAAGTGGCGCGGCAAGCCGGTGGTGGTGCGAAACCGCACCGAAAAGGAAATGAAGGACGGCGAGGCCGTCAACCTCGCCGATCTGAAGGACCCGATCGCGCGCAACGCCAACCTGCCCTCCGACGCGCCGGCGACCGACGCCAACCGCACCACACCCGGCAAGGAAGCCTGGATGGTGATGGTGCAGGTCTGCACCCATCTCGGCTGCATCCCGCTCGGCCAGGAAGGCGATTTCGGCGGCTGGTTCTGCCCGTGCCACGGTTCGCAGTACGACACCGCCGGCCGCATCCGCAAAGGCCCGGCGCCGGAGAACATGGCGATCCCGGTATTCAAGTTCATTTCCGATACCAAGATCCTTATCGGTTGAGGCAGGGGATATTTCGATGAGCGAGGGACACTCGACCTATACGCCCAAGACCGGTATCGAGCGCTGGTTCGACGCCCGCATGCCGCTGCCGCGGCTGATCTATGACAGCTTCGTCGCCTATCCGGTGCCGCGCAACCTCAACTACATGTGGACCTTCGGCGGCATCCTGTCGATCATGCTGGTCGCGCAGATCCTGACCGGCATCGTGCTGGCGATGCACTACACCTCCGACACCAATCTCGCCTTCGATTCGGTCGAGAAGATCATGCGCGACGTGAATTCGGGATGGCTCTTGCGCTATCTCCACTCCAACGGCGCCTCGTTCTTCTTCGTGGCCGTCTACATCCACATCTTCCGCGGCCTGTTCTACGGCTCCTACAAGGCGCCGCGCGAGCTCCTGTGGATCCTCGGCTGCATCATCTACCTCCTGATGATGGCGACCGGCTTCATGGGCTACGTGCTGCCCTGGGGGCAGATGAGCTTCTGGGGCGCCACCGTCATCACCGGCTTCTTCAGCGCCATTCCGCTGGTCGGGAACTGGATCCAGGAACTGTTGCTCGGCGGCTTCGCCGTCGACAATCCGACGCTGAACCGCTTCTTTGCGCTGCATTACCTGTTGCCGTTCATGATTGCCGGCGTCGTCGTGCTGCACATCTGGGCGCTGCATGTCGTGGGCCAGTCGAACCCGACCGGCATCGAGGTCAAGTCGAAGACCGACACTGTCGCCTTCACGCCCTACGCCACCATCAAGGACGCGTTCGGCATGATCGTGTTCCTGTTCGTCTTCGCCTATTTCGTCTTCTACCTGCCGAACTTTCTCGGCCACCCGGACAACTACACGGTCGCCAACCCGCTGAAGACGCCGGCCCACATCGTTCCGGAATGGTACTTCCTGCCGTTCTACGCGATCCTGCGCGCCATCACCTTCAACGTCGGCCCGATCAACTCCAAGCTCGGCGGCGTGCTGTGCATGTTCGGTGCGATCGCCATGCTGTTCCTGGTGCCGTGGCTCGACACCTCCAAGGTGCGCTCGGCGGTCTACCGTCCGTGGTACAAGCTGTTCTTCTGGCTGTTCGTTGCCGACGCCATCCTGCTCGGATGGCTGGGCTCGCAGCCGGCGGAAGGCAGCTACGTGTTCATGGCGCAGATGGCGACGCTGTTCTACTTCGCCTTCTTCCTGATCATCATGCCGGTGCTCGGCCTGATCGAGACACCGCGCAGGCTGCCGAACTCGATCACCGAGGCGGTGCTGGAAAAGAACAAGGGCGGCAGCGGACATCCGGCAGGCGCGACCGCCGCGCCGGAAACCAAAGGCTGAGGATCTGAGGGGATTTTGGGTATGAAGAAGATTCTCACCTCGCTGGCGCTGCTCGGCCTGGTGGTTGCGGGTACCGCGGCCATCGCCGAGGAAGAGCAGAACCCGGCCGCGCCGACGCATTTCCCGATCAACGAACCGAAGGAAATGAGCTGGAGCTTCGCCGGTCCGTTCGGCACCTATGACAAGGCGCAGCTGCAGCGCGGCCTCAAGGTCTACAAGGAAGTCTGCTCGGCCTGCCATTCGATGAACCTGGTGGCCTTCCGCACGCTGGAGGGGCTCGGCTATTCGGAAGCGCAGATCAAGACGCTGGCCGCCGAATACACCATCCATGACGGCCCGAACGACGCCGGCGACATGTTCGACCGTCCCGGAAAGCCCTCGGACCACTTCCCGGCGCCGTTCCCGAACGAGCAGGCCGCGGCCTCAGCCAATGGCGGCGCCGCCCCGCCGGACATGTCGCTGCTCGCCAAGGCGCGCGGCGTCGAGCGCGGCTTCCCGCGCTTCATCTTCGATATCTTCACCCAGTACGCGCAGGGCGGCCCGGACTACATCCACTCGCTGCTCACCGGCTACGATCAGACGCCGCCGGCCGGCATGGTGATCCCGGAAGGCACGCACTACAATCCGTACTTCCTGTCCGGCGTGTCGCTGAAGATGCCGAAGCCGCTGTCGGATGGTCAGGTGACCTATGACGACGGCTCGCCGCAGACGGTTGACCAGTATGCCCGCGACGTCTCGGCCTTCCTGATGTTTGCCGCGGAGCCGCATCTGGAGGACCGCAAGAAGACCGGTTTCCGCGTCATGATCTTCCTGCTGCTCTTCGGCGCATTGGTCTACATGACCAAGCGCAGGGTGTGGGCCGACGTGGCGCACTGAGGCGCCTTGCTTCCAGAAAAATGCAAGGGCGCCGAATGGCGCCCTTTTCTTTTCGGCCGCTTGTCGGCAAAACTGTGCGGCAACGGATCAACCGCCCATGAAATCCTCGCTCGAAGATACGCTGCTTGCGGCCATCCGCACCATTCCGGATTATCCCAGGCCCGGCATCTTGTTTCGCGACATCACCACGCTACTGGGTGACGCGCGCGCCTTTCGCCGCGCCATCGACGAGCTGGTCCATCCCTATGCCGGGCTGAAGATCGACAAGATCGCCGGCATCGAGGCGCGCGGCTTCATCCTGGGCGGCGCGGTGGCGCACCAGCTTTCGGCGGGCTTCGTGCCGATCCGCAAGAAAGGCAAGCTGCCTTATGAGACGGTGCGCGTGGCCTACAGCCTCGAATACGGGCTGGACGAGATGGAGATGCACAAGGACGGCGTCTCGCCGGGCGAGAAGGTGATCGTCGTCGACGACCTGATCGCCACCGGCGGCACGGCGGAAGCCGCGGTGAAGCTGCTGCGGCAAATCGGCGCCGACATCGTCGCGGCCTGCTTCGTCATCGACCTGCCGGACCTCGGCGGGCGCAAGAAGCTGGAAGCGCTCGGCGTGCCGGTGAGAACGTTGATCGGGTTCGAGGGGCATTAGGAAGTAGTGAATAGCGAGTAGTGAGTAGTCACTACTCACTACTCACTACTCGCTATTCCACCTTCACCAGAACGGCGCTATCGAACTCAATCACCTTGTCGCCGGTCGAATCGAAACCTTCCGAACGCAGCGTGAGAAGGTTCCAGCCCGGACGCCCGGCAAGCGGACGGTGCGCCAAGGCGGTGCGCGTGAAGGTCACCGTCTCGCCGGCATAGACCGGCTTCAGCCATTTCAAATTGCGGAAGCCGGGCGAGGGGCCGAATTCGGGCTGCGGGCCGGGGCCGGTCCAGCGCACGCCCTCGGTCTCCATGCGTTTTTCCAGGTTGTATTTCATCCAGGTGGCGGCGGTGTGCCAGCCCGAAGCGCAGAGCCCGCCAAGCACGCTTTTCTTCGCCGCCTCCTCGTCGACATGGAAGATTTGCGGATCGTATTTCCTGGCGAACGCCTTGATCTCGTCGGCCTCGAATTTGTGCGAGCCGAGCGTGACGGTCTGGCCGATCAGGAAGAATTCGTCCAAAGTCATGATAGGCCTCGTGCGGCATCACGCGCGAGGAACATACCGGTGTTCTCCAGCTCGAAGACGCTTTCGCCGCGCTGGTTGACGAGTTCGCTGCGCATGGTGATCAAGCCGAGCTGCGGCCTCGATTTCGACTGGCGCTTGGAAAGTATGGTGAGCGTGCCGGTAAGCCTGTCGCCGGCCAGCACCGGCTTCTTCCATTTCACATGCTCGATGCCGGGCGAGCCTTGAGAGGTCGAATCGAGCAGGAAAGCGTCGCACAGCATGCGCATGAACATCGCGCAGGTATGCCAGCCCGAAGCCGAAAGCCCGCCGAGGATGCTCGCCTTGCCGGCTTCCTCATCGAGATGCATCGGCTGCGGGTCGAACTCGCTGGCGAATTCGACGATTTCGGCGGCACTCACGTCCTTGCTGCCGAGGTCGAGCGAGGCGCCCTCGACGAAATCCTCATAGGCCCAGGTCTTTCCGGTCATGCTGACAATCCGGTTGACGAATGCGCGATCCCGCGGGTCGGGCACCTCGGATGAAGGCCAATGGCGATTTGGTCAAGTGATTTCTGGTAGCCAGCCGTCGCCGGCCGACGCCGTCAGAGCCAGCCGCGGCGGCGGAAATACCAGAAGGGCAGGATGGCCGAGACCACCATCAGGGCGATGGCGAAGGGGTAGCCGAACTCCCATTTGAGCTCGGGGATGATGTCGAAGTTCATACCGTAGATCGAGGCGACAAGCGTCGGCGGCAGGAAGATGACGGCGGCGACCGAGAAGATCTTGATGATGGCGTTCTGCTCGATCGAGATCATGCCGAGCGTCGCATCGAGCAGGAAGGAGATCTTCTGCGACAGGAAGGTGGCGTGGTCGGCGAGCGAGAGCACGTCGCGCGACAGCGTCTTGATGCGGGCGCGCACATCCTTGCTCATCTTGGTCTGGGCAGCGACATGGGCGAGAAAGCCGGCAAGGCGCTGCAACGAGATCAGGCTGTCGCGAACGGAAGAAGCGATGTCCTCCTTGCGGCCGATGCCTTTCAGGAGCTCCTGGAAATCGCGGTTGCGCTTCGAGGCCTTGGTCGAGCGCGCCTCGAAAATGTCGCGCGAGATCGCTTCCACCTCGCGGCCGGCGCGCTCGAGGATGTCGGCCAGGCGGTCGACGATCGCTTCCAGCAGGCCAATCAGGATGGTGTCGCCGCTGGTGCAGCCGGTCGCCACCTTCTCGGCGCGCAGTGGGAAGGTCTTGAAGGCCTTCGGCTCGTGATAGCGGATGGTGATCAGCCTTTTGCCTGCCAGCGCGAAGGTCACCGGCGACATCAAGGGATCGTCCGCCTCGGTCTGCGCCGGCAGCACGGCGGTCATGAAGTAGCCGCCATCCTCGATATAGAGGCGGCTCGAAATCTCGATCTCCTCCATTTCCTCGCGGGTCGGGATGGCAATGCCCAGCCAGCTCTCGATGCGCGCCTCTTCCTCCTTGGTCGGCTTGAAGAGGTCGGCCCAGACGACCCTGTCGCCATCGGCCGCAAGATCCTCGGTCAGGCGCAGGCGATCATTGTCGACGACGAAGGTTTTTATCATCGCCGGGTCTCCCTTGCTGGATTTCTTCGTCGCTGAGGGCTCTTCCAGACGCCCTTAGCCCCCACACCAAAGGCAGTCAAGCAGGGCGAGAAGTGTCTTCAGCCGACGAAAATTGTGGCACGGCGAGATGGATGGCGTAGGCTATGACAAGGAAACAACCTGCAGAATACGCGGTGATTTCAATGGATGCTCCCCTCCGGATATTCCAATCGTCTCAACCTCTTCAGTGTAACTCATCTCGCCCATGGAAAATTGTAAGCTAGACGAGATTATAATTGTCGGTTTTAATACGCGTTGTGGTTTTGGGGGAAAAGAATGCCAACACATGTCTTCGGCGGGCCTGATACGCCGAGAAAACTTCGATGCCTGCAGGAGTACTTGAGAGCATTTGCTATCGCGCTCCGCAATCAGGATTTCGCATGCATCTATATCGATGCATTCGCCGGTTCCGGCACACGCACAGAGGTCCGGCCTGGGTTGCCTCTGTTCGGGTCCGATCTTGCTGAGCCAGAAGAGATTACAACCGCAGGGTCTGCCCGGATCGCGATTGAGATTGACCCGCCTATGCATTCCATCGTTCTGATTGAGCAGGATGCATCGAGATTCTCTGATCTTGAAACTTTGGCCAGTGCATATCCCGATCGCAAGATCATCCTGCGAAACGGTGATGCTAATGAGCTTGTACAACGACTATGCAAGAACATTCACTGGCGCCCGCCCGGGACCATTGGCCGGGGGATACGTGGGGTCATCTTTCTTGACCCATATGGCATGGAGGTATCATGGAAAACCGTAGAGGCAATCGCTGCGACTAAGGCATTGGATTGTTGGTACTTCTTTCCACTGTCTGGGCTCTATAGGAACGCTCCACACGATCCAGCGAAGCTTGATCCTAGCAAACAGTCGAGTTTGGACCGCGTATTGGGTGCAACAGACTGGCGGACCCGCTGGTACAGTCTCGAAGCCGCTCCAACAGACATTTTTGAAACACAGGGGACGGCCGTGCGGCGGGCTGACGTAAATAGAATCGAGGCTTATGTGAAAGAGCGGTTGGAAACCGCTTTCAAAGGCGCTGTCCTAAAGCCAGTTCGACTCCACCATAAGAATGGGGCGCCACTCGCTTCTCTTTTCTTCGCTGTGTCGAATACTAGCTCAGCCGCAGTTAAGTTGGCGACAGATATGGCATCTCATATTCTTAATTCAGGGAGATCGTCCCAAAGGCGTTCACGATAGGTACGGCCTGTGGCTTTTTTATTCTTCCCTCCCCACTGCTTAAAAAAGAACACAGCATCGGCATCTGTGCACTGATCAAATATCTCGTCGATCCACTTCTTATCCATTGGGCGCGCGTTGGGTCCGCTTTCTCCGCCGACTATTGCCCAATGAATCCCGGTTAGGTTCGCTCCGGCCACCGATCCTATCAACGGCTCATATGAGACAAATCTTAGAGCTGCTGGGGCGGCACGGAGTTCATCCAATCTGTGGAGCACTCGACTGTCCTCGACGCTCGTTCCCAACCAAACATTCGGAAGCACCCTGAAGCCGTCCGTTGACAAAATTTCCGCCATTCGATCGGGCCGCTTGGTGAGAATTTGGTAGGTGTGGTGTGGGGTCGCGCTCATGACCTCCCAAACCCTGCGTATGAAGTCCACTGGGACACCGGCATGGAACAGGTCGGACATCGAATTCACGAAAACGCGGCGAGGCTTCTTCCACAAACTAGGAATTTCGAGCGCCGCTACATCAAGCCTTATATTGCCGGTCCACTTTGCCCGGCCGCCGCTTTTTCGAGTTAGCCCTGCGTACTTCTCGACGCCCATCGCTTCGAGCCGGGCGGCCATACGCATTGCGTAGCAGTTGGTGCAGCCCGCCGTAAGGATTGTGCATCCCGCGACCGGATTCCACGTTGCGTCAGTCCATTCAATTGATGTTTCGGCCATTTTCGCGTTTCTCTTCGACGGCTTCAAGACCGTATTAAGATCGCAAACACCCTAACAAGTTTACTTTAGGAATTTTTTCATAGCAAGACTTGGTCTGCAGCCGTCCCTATCTGGCTATCGCTGAGATCAGGTGTTGAACTTGAACAGCATAATGTCGCCGTCCTGGACGACATATTCCTTGCCTTCGTCGCGCGCCTTGCCGGCTTCCTTGGCCGCCGCTTCGCCGCCCAGCGTGACGAAGTCGTTGTAGGCGATCGTCTGGGCGCGGATGAAGCCGCGCTCGAAGTCGGTGTGGATGACGCCGGCCGCCTGCGGCGCCTTATCGCCCTTGTGGATCGTCCAGGCGCGCGTCTCCTTCGGTCCGACGGTGAAATAGGTGATCAGATGCAGGAGCTCGTAGCCGGCGCGGATCACCTTGTTGAGGCCGGGCTCGTCGAGGCCGATCGAGGCAAGGAATTCCATTTCCTCCTCGTCGGAAAGCTGGGCGACTTCCGCCTCGATCGCCGCCGAGATCACCACCGTGCCGGCGCCTTGTGCGGCGGCCATCTTCTCCACCGCCCTGGTGTGCTCGTTGCCGGTGGCGGCGTCCGCCTCGGAGACGTTGCAGACATAGAGAACGGGATGCGAGGTGAGCAGGTTCAGCCCTTGCAGGATGCGCAGGTCCTCCTGCGCGATGCCGTTGAGCAGGAAGCGTGTCGGCTTGCCGGCCTGCAGCAATTCGAGCGCCGCCTCCATCATCGGCAGGACGGCCATGGCTTCCTTGTCCTTGCCGGCGGCGCGCTTGCGGATCTGGGCGATGCGCCGCTCGAGGCTTTCGAGGTCCGCGAGCATCAGCTCGGTCTCGACCGTCTCTGCGTCGGCAACAGGATCGATGCGGCCTTCGACATGGGTGATGTCGTCATCCTCGAAGCAGCGCAGCACATGCACGATCGCGTCTACCTCGCGGATGTTGGCGAGGAACTGGTTGCCCAGCCCTTCGCCCTTCGAGGCGCCGCGCACCAGGCCGGCGATGTCGACGAAGGAGATGCGGGTCGGGATGATCTCCTTCGACTTGCCGATCGCCGCGATCTTCTGCAAGCGCGGGTCAGGCACCGCCACCTCGCCGGTGTTCGGCTCAATGGTGCAGAAAGGATAGTTGGCGGCCTGCGCGGCGGCCGTCCTGGTCAGCGCATTGAACAGCGTCGACTTGCCGACGTTGGGCAAGCCAACGATGCCACATTTGAAACCCATGTTCGTCCAGTCCTGTCGGAATTCGATTTTGGTGAGGGCTATGGGCGATAGGGGTGACGAACGTCAAGCCCTATGCGAGCCTTGTTCGAGGCTCACTCCTTGCCGAACAGCTTCTTCAGCATGGCGGCCATCGGGCCGCTTTCTGGAAATTTTGCCGCCGGCTGCTGCGGGCGCGCCTGGCGGACATGGCTTTGCTGCTTCGGCGGCTTGGGCGGCGGGCGGTCGTCATCGCCGGTCGGTACAAGCTTGTCGCGGAGCGCCAGCGTGACGCGGTTCATGAACGAGCTGTCGTCGCCCTTGGCCAGCAGACCGGCGTCGTCGGCGATGGCGTCGAGCAGGACGTCGAGCCATTCGCGATCGGCCTTGGCGAAATCGCCGAGCACATGGCCGTGCACCATCTCCTTGACGCCGGGATGGCCGACGCCGATGCGCACCCGGCGATAGGCGTTGCCGACATGCTGGTCGAGCGAACGAATGCCGTTGTGGCCGCCGGAGCCGCCGCCGATCTTGACCCGGAGCTTGCCGGCGGCAAGGTCGATCTCGTCGTAGAAGACGGTGAGGGCGGCCGGTTCGAGCTTGTAGAAGCGCATCGCTTCGCCGACCGACTGTCCGGAGAGGTTCATGAAGGTCTGCGGCTTGATCAGCAGCACCTTCTCGCCGCCGAGCGTGCCTTCGCAGATCAGGCCCTGGAATTTTCGCGACCAGGGAGAAAAGGAATGGCGGCGGGCAATCGCGTCCGCCGCCATGAAGCCGACATTGTGCCGGTTGTTTTCGTATTTCGCGCCCGGATTGCCGAGGCCTGCAAAGACAAGCATCGCCGCCTCCGGACTTAGAGCATGATGCCGAAAAGTGTGAAGCGGTTTTCGGAAAACATCATGCTCTATTTCTTTGATCTAGAGCCGGATGAAATCATCCGGCCTGGAGAATTACTTCTCTTCGGCCGCCGGAGCCGCCGTCTCTTCTGCAGCCACCTCGGTGGTCGCTTCCGTCTCCGGCTTCATCGCCGACGAGCCGGCAACGGTCGCGATGGTGAAGTCGCGATCGGAGATGACCGGCTTGACGCCGGCCGGCAGCTTGACCGCCGAGATGTGGATCGAATCGCCGATGTCGGTGCCGGTGAGATCGATGGTGATGAATTCCGGGATCGCATTGGCCGGGCAGTGGAACTCGACTTCGTGACGAACGATGTTGAGCACGCCGCCGCGCTTGATGCCGGGCGACTTGTCCTCATTGATGAAGTGGACAGGCACGTCGACATTGACCTCGGTGTCCTTGCCGATGCGCAGGAAGTCGACATGGACAGGAAAATCCTTGACCGGGTCGAGCTGGAAATCCTTCGGCAGGACCTGGATCTTCTTGCCGTCGACATCGATCGTGGCGATCGTGGTCAGGAACCCGCCGCCGTGGATCTTGTAGAAGAGGTCCTTGTAGTTGAGCGCAATCGCCAGGGGAGGCTGCTTGTCGCCGTAAATCACTGCAGGCACTTTACCGTTGCGACGAACTGCACGGGCGGACCCCTTACCGACCTGTTCGCGCGCTTCGGCTTTCAGCTCATAAGCATCGTGGCTCATGGCACTTCCTTTCGCGTGTTATGGAGCGCTTGCGGCAAGCAAGATGCCAACCGTAAACGTCGAAAGCCGTCGCGGCCTTGCACGATCTGTCCGATGCGTTTGGCGATCCAAATGCGTCTGGGGATCATGCGAGGCCTGGCCGGCCTTCCTCCGCGTTGCCTCCAAGGGTGTCTACGCGGGTGGCGGCTCTATAGCGGAAGGCGGCGAGAGGCGCAAGCGGTTGGGCTGGAAGGCTTGCGGGGCGGTTTCCAGCATCGAAAGCATAAACCGGCAATCCGATTTGCGCGAATGTAGGATCGGATGGATATCAGTCGTCCTGCGGCATGTAACCATCCCAAGGGGACCGACTATGAAACTGCTGTTCAGCCGCAATCCCAATCCTCGCCTCGCGGTCGCGACGGCGCGCCATCTCAAGGCTAAGATCGCGTTCGAGTTCGCATCGCCCATGGCGCCGGGGCAGGCCGAACGCCATCGCGCGCTCAACCCCAATCTGACCCTGCCGATCCTGGTCGGGCCGGGATGGAGCCTGTGGGAGGCCGACGCCATCGCCTGCCGGCTTTCGCGGGAGGTTCGTTCGGATTTTTGGCGCAGTGGCGACGACGAGCCGGACATGATCCGCTGGATCAGCTGGGGCAAGGAACGGTTCGCTTTCGCCTGCGACATGGTGCATTTCGAGCGTGGGACCAAGCAGCGCTATGGGCTCGGTCCTATCGACCAGGCGCTGGTCGAGGAGGGGCTGAGGCAGTTCCATAAAGCCGCGGCGATCCTCGAGCCCGAGCTTTCGGGACGCGAGTGGCTCGTCGGCAATTCAATCTCCTATGCCGACTTCCGCATGGCGACGTTCCTGCCTTTCAACGACGTCGCCGGATTGCCGCTCGCCGACTACCCGGCGATCCGGCGCTGGTATGGCCGGCTGGAGTCGATCGACGCCTGGCGCGATCCATTCCAGGGGCTGGAGGCGCCGCAACTGCCGCCGGTCAAGACAGAGGCGTGACCGGCATCCGCCGAGCCCGTCCAAGGCGCCCGGGACGCAAGCTTGTCCGGTCGCGCCCGCTCTTTTTTCAGCACATCTCAGACGGCGTCGACCGCCAGGTCGCCGTTCAGCGCGTCGCGCAACGCCTGGATTTGCCGGTTCAAGGCATCGAGTTCAGCCAGTTTCATGCCTGACCGCTCGATCAGCGTCTCGTTCAGGCAATTGCATTGGACGAGCAAGGCTCGTCCGCCGGGGGTCAGGTCGACCTGCACCTGGCGCTCGTCCGTCTGGCTGCGCTGGCGGGTGACAAGCCCAGCCTGCTCCATTCGCTTCACCAGCGGCGTGATGGTGCTCGATTCGAGGGCCAGCCGATGCGCGATGCTGCTCACCGACATGCCGTCCGTCTCTCCCAGCGCATTGAGCACGAGATATTGCGGATAGGTGATCCCCATCTCGTCCATCATCGGCTTGTAGGTGCGGTTGATCGCCAAGCTGGTGGCGTAGAGCGTGAAGCAGAGCTGATTGTCCAACGGGAGAGGCACGGCGCATTCCTTTTGCCGACTGAGCATCAATTTCATACCACGAAAAATGATATCGCGATAAATAATTTCATGGACAAGGCTCTCGACCTCCATTACGAGATAGTTATCGCGATATTGTTTATCGCGACATCTATAAAAGGAGATTGAGATGACCTCGCAGACCAAGTCGGGTTCGGGCAGCGGCACGATCACCACCAAGGACGGAACGCAGATCTTCTACAAGGATTGGGGGACTGGCCAGCCTGTCGTCTTCCATCACGGCTGGCCGCTGAGCAGCGACGACTGGGATGCCCAGATGCTGTTCTTCCTGGCGCAAGGCTACCGTGTCATCGCCCATGACCGGCGCGGCCACGGCCGCTCGACGCAGACCGACATCGGCAACGAGATGGACACCTATGCCGCCGACGTCGCCGCGCTCACAGCCCATTTGAACCTGAACAACGCCATCCATGTCGGCCATTCGACCGGCGGTGGCGAGGTGGCGCGCTACGTCGCACAGTATGGTTCGGGCGGCCGCGTCGCCAAGGCCGTGCTGATCGGTGCGGTGCCGCCGATCATGCTGAAGACGCCGGCCAATCCCGGCGGCCTGCCGATCGAGGTGTTCGACGGTTTCCGCGCTGCGCTGGCGGCCAACCGCGCCCAGTTCTTTCACGACGTGCCGGCCGGCCCGTTCTACGGCTTCAACCGTCCCGGCGCCCAGGTTTCCGAAGGCGTCGTCGACAATTGGTGGCGCCAGGGCATGATGGGTGGCGCCAAGGCGCATTACGACTGCATCGAGGCGTTCTCGGAGACCGACTTCACCGAGGACCTGAAGAAGATCGACGTGCCGGTGCTGGTCATGCATGGAGACGACGACCAGATCGTCCCGATCGCGGACTCCGCGCTGCTTTCGGTCAAGCTGCTCAAGAAGGGCGAGCTCAAGGTCTACAAGGGTTTCCCGCACGGCATGGCAACGACCCATGCGGATGTCATCAACGCCGACCTGCTGGCGTTCTTCAAGGCCTGAGCCTGCTTGCCGGAAACGCGAAGGCACCCGCCCCTCCGGCGGGTGCTGCAAGGCCTGTTGTTCTCTGCTAGGGCTGTCGTCCCCGACCGGGTTTACCGAGGAGGCGCGCGAATTTGCGCCCCACTCTCGGTCGGAGTTGGACTCGCCAATCGGGGATGTCACCCAAGGATATGCTGTCTGCGGCCTTGGCCTTTCGTGCGAGCCAGGTGACATCGACGATTGCGCTGCCGATCGCGAGCAATCGGTTCGTCAGCATCTGCTCGTTGAGGATCGCCCTTGCCTTGCTCTCGAAAAGGGACAGCGTTTCGTCCGTGAGATCGAACCGGGAATGCCATCCAGGTCCTTGCCCGGTCCCGGCTCCGGTAAGCCATCCAATCAACAGCTGTCTATATGGGCGCGAGACCGGTGCATCTTCCCGGAAGGGCGAAAGCGGATTCCCACTGAAAATCGGCGCCCCATCGGTCACGCCGACCATCGATCCAAGCGCCTGCAAATGCCTGGGCCTCATCAGGATGAACGAGCTGCGGAGCCAAGCCTGCGAGGGGATTCCAAACATCGACACCGGCTCATTGAAGAAATCGATATGGCCGAGCACGGCATTCAAGCCCGACAGATGCCGCACGATGTCCTGGTCGATCAGCTTGAGATGGTCCGGCGTGTATTCGGCGAATGCAGACGTAGCGAGATGGACCAGGTCATAGTCATTCAGACGTTCGCCGATGTGGGCAATGCCGCTGTCCCAGGCGGAGAATTCCCAGCTGGAATTGGAGCCTCCGATCAATTCGACTTCGCGATCAAGTTGGACGTTCCGACCTTCCGGCAGGCAATTGTCGATCACAAGCGTGTGGTGCGCCACGTCGGGCATTTGCGCGGCAAACATCGCCTTCAAATCCTGCAGCGCAGTGGGATATCTGGCGGTGCCATGGCGCGCCATAAGCGTCAGGATTCGCAACTTGGAAGGATCTCGATCGTTGCTCGACGTCAAAAGCTTCCTTCCCCTTCAGACCGAGCTGATGCTCTCACCCTTGCAATCGCCAAGATCTATCTTGGGCGCACCTGGCATCCATCCACCAACATAATGTCCAGACTGGGCGTCCAATGGTAGTGTCCCGCTTAAATTGGGGGCCAGAGAATGATTGCGACGTTGAGACGGCCACTTCATGCCGGCGGCTTGGCCATCACGTCGATCCGATGAGGTATGTTTCGCTTGGAACGTTTCCGATCCGGCGGCCGGTCCATGGCGGTCAGTTGAGGGTGAATGCCATCCACAGGGTCTTGCGGGATTGCGGATGGGAAACACGCCATGTCGTGGTCACTCCCAACCGCGGCGCCAGGCGGGAAATGGAGGCCGGCGATCTTTTCATCGAGATGCCGCGCAGCTTTCGCAAGAAGATGGCCCGGCGCAAATGGCGTTCCGATGTCGCCGCCGCTGAATTCATCGCAGGCAACAAGTCCCATCGCCGCGAAATCGCAAGATTTCTCGATGGCTTCAGGCCGGATGTCATCGCCCTGGAGCAGTGCTGGCTTTGGCCGGCTTTGCGCGAGTATGGTGAAACGTGCTCGCCCGAGGCACGCTTTTCAATCGTGTATAGTTCGCACAACGTCGAACAGGAAATGCTGGCGCAAGAGGCCATGATCGCCGGCGCGGAGATGGACCTCTGGAGTGCTCAACGCGCGGCGGACATCGAGCCCGATCTTGCCGCCAAGGCAGATCTGATCGTCGCCGTCAGCGAGCAGGATGCAACCTATTTCCGCAAGCTCAATCCAAGCGTGGTGGTCGCCGCCAACGGCATTTGGCCGCGGGAAATGCCTATCGGCCTCGATCGTTGGGCGTCGCGGTTCGCCGGCCTGCGCACGGCGCTGTTCGTCGGCTCGGGCCATCCGCCCAACGCCCGCGGTTTTCTCCAGATGACGGGTCCGGACCTCGGTTTCCTCTCGGCCTCGGAGCGGATCGTGGTGGTCGGCGACGTTGCCGACCAGATACGCAACGATCCTGGATTCCCGCGGCACGGTGGCGCCGACAAAGCACGGATCGAGCTGCTCGGCGTGCAGGACGGCGCGGCCCTCAGCGCGCTGATCGAGCTTGCCGATGTCGTGATGCTTCCGATCCTTGAGGGCGGCGGCACGAACATCAAGACCGCGGAAGCGCTGTACAATCGCAAGCCCGTCGTGGCGACGACTTTCGCGTTGCGCGGCTACGAGCAATTCAAGCATTGGCGGAATGTCCGGCTGGCCGACAGGCCGGATGACTTCCGGGATCTGCTGGCGCAGGCCCTCAGAAGCGAACCGGAAGAGTTGAACTCGGCGGATATCGCGCAGCTCGATACGCTGCTTTGGACTTCGACGCTTCGGCGGCTTCCCGAGCAGTTCGCAGCGCTGCCGAGGCGGCAGCGCCAGGCGACGGCGAACCCGGCCGATGGCCGAGGCCGCTTTCTTCGCGACCTTCTGCAACGCCTGGGTTTGATCGGAAAGAGCTGATCTTGTGCGCAAGGGCGCCGAGAAAAGAACCTGCGTTTTGGGCAATGCAAGCGCTGCGCCATGAGATGCCCACCGGATCCGGGACCCTCAAGGTCTCAAACCCGACGGCGATTATCGGCTGAACGGCGGCTTGGCCGTCAATCTCGCCGGCTCAGGCCTTCCGCGCTTCCTTCATGTCGGGCAGGAACACGGTCAGCAGGCCGAGGAAGGGCAGGTACGAGCAGATCTGGTAGACGAAGTCGATGCCCTTCATGTCGGCGACGACGCCGAGCACCGCGGCGGCAATGCCGCCCATGCCGAAGGCGAAGCCGAAGAAGATGCCGGCGATCATGCCGACGCGACCCGGGACCAGTTCCTGCGCGAAAACGACGATGTTGGAGAAGGCCGACGACAGGATCAGGCCGATCAGCACGGTGAGCACCATCGTCCATTCCAGATTTGCGTAGGGCAGCGCCAGCGTGAAGGGCAGCACGCCGACGATCGAGAACCAGATCATCGCCTTCTGTCCATAGCGGTCGCCGAACGGACCGCCGAGCAGGATGCCCAGCGCCGAGGCGCCGAGGAACAGGAACAGCATCACCTGGCTCATCTGCACCGAAACGCCGAACTTATGCATGGCGTAGAAGGTGTAGTAGCTGGAGAGCGAGGCGATATAGGCGTTCTTGGTCAGCACCAGCAGCGTCAGAACGGCCAGCGCCCACATGACCTTCTTGCGCGCGAAGGGCGAGACATGGGCGGTCTGCTTGCGGGTGGCCATCGAGGCGCGCAGGCGGCTGTACCAGCCGCCGACCTGCCACAAGACGACGATGCCGATCAGCGAGCCGACGGCGAACCAGGAAATGCTGGTTTGCCCGAACGGCACGACGATGAAGGCGGCGAGCAACGGGCCCATGGCCTGGCCAAAATTGCCGCCCACCTGGAACAGCGATTGCGCAAGGCCGAAGCGGCCGCCAGATGCAAAGCGGGCGATGCGCGAGGATTCCGGATGGAAGATCGCCGAGCCGATGCCGATCAGCGAGGCGCCGATCAGGAGCAGCCAGTAATGGCCGGCATGGGCGAGCACGACAAGGCCGACCAGCGACGAGGCCATGCCCCAGGGCAAGGAGTAGGGCATCGGCTTCTTGTCGGTGATCATGCCGATCACCGGCTGCAGCAGCGAGGCCGTCACCTGGAAGGTGAAGGTCAGCAGGCCGATCTGCCAGAAATCGAGACCGTAATTGTCTTTGAGCAGCGGATAGATCGCCGAAAGCAGCGACTGCATGATGTCGTTGATGCAGTGGCAGAAGCTCACCGCAAGAATGACGGTGAAGGCAGTCGCTTGCGCCGAGATGTTGCTTGCCGGCGCCGGTGCGGCGACGGAGGTGGCGGTCGTATCAGTCAAGGCAATGCTCCGTAGTCTTTTTGGCGGCGTGCCGCCGGCGGCCTTATAGGCCTGTTGCCAAGCGACTTCTTTCGTGGTTTGGTCCAATAGTTTCGCAAGTGGGCCGCATCCGATGCCGAATAGCCGGGAGATATTCAGAGGCGACGCCGCCGAGCTCGGCCGGCTGCATGAAAGCCGCTGGCAATGGCTGGAACAGGCCGTCGGGCCGGCGGTCGCGCTGCCGACGGAATATCCGGACGGCTATCGCGTGCCGCAGCACCGCCACAGCCGCAGCCAGCTGTTGCACGCGCTGGTCGGCGTGGTCCTGGTGACGACCAGGCATGGACGCTGGATGGTGCCGCCCGACCATGCGATGTGGATACCGGCCGGCACCGAGCATTCCGTCGAGATGCTGGGCGACGTCTCGATGCGCTCGGTCTATGTGATGCCGGGCGCTATTGCCGGCCTGCCGGAAGGCTTGCGCGTCGTCGGTATCACCGAGCTGATGCACAGCCTGATCGTCGAATCGGAGAAGCTGCCGCAAGGCGGCGAGCTCGAAGGGCGCGCCGCGCTCGTCATGGGACTTCTGCTGCACGAGATCCCGAGCCTGCCGGAGCGGCCGCTCGGCCTGCCTTTCCCGTCCGATCCGAAGCTCGAGGCGCTTTGCCGGCGCTTCGTGGCAGCCCCTTCGCCGCATGCGACGATCGACGAATGGGCGGATGCGGCGGGCATGAGCCGCCGGTCGTTCACCCGCGCCTTCCATCGCCAGACCGGGCTGTCGCTGTCGACCTGGCGCCAGCAGGCCTGCCTTTTCGCGGCGCTGCCGAGGCTTGCCGACGGCGAGCCGATCACAAGGGTGGCGCTCGATCTCGGCTATGACAGCGTGCCGGCCTTCATCACCATGTTCAAGCGCATGCTCGGCACGTCGCCGCGCGGCTATATGCGTGGCGCGCGCGACGCCGGTGAAAACCCGCGCCGAACAGGCGGTCCGATCGCCGCGTGAAGCAGCGCCCGCGCTATTGAGCCGGTTCGCCCGTTCTCAGCACAGGTTCTATTTTCCAAATACTGATTGCGAATTGCAATCAGTTGTGCTCTTTTGCTGGAGGCAAAATCGGAGGGAGCCTAGTGGCGACGATCGTCTATGCCATGCTGACATCGCTGGATGGCTACATCGCTGGGCCGAGCGGAGACATCGACCTGCCGGTTCCCGAGGAAGAATTGCATCGGCATTTCAACGACGAGATGCGACGGACATCGATCGCGCTTTGCGGGCGCAGGATGTATGAAACCATGCGCTTCTGGGACAGCCCGGAGCGCGAGATCGCCGCTGAAGACGTCGAGCGGGATTTTGCCCGCGCCTGGCGGGAGACGCCGAAGGTCGTGTTTTCGACCACGCTTCAGGAGGTTGGGCCGAATGCCCGTCTGGCGAAAGGTGACGCGGAGGTGGTGGTGAGGGCGCTCAAGGCGGACACGGATGGCGAGATTTCCGTCGCCGGCGCCGAGCTTGCCGGGTATTTTGCGCGTGCCGGCCTGATCGATGAGTACCGGCTTTACGTGCATCCGGTCGTGCTGGGCGGCGGCAAGCCGTATTTCCGGTCCGGCCTGTCGCTGGCGTTGAAGCCGCTCGGCACGGAGCGCCTTGCGCAAGGGGTGACGCTGCTGCGCTATGCGCCCGCGGCGACCAGTTCTGATTAATCGAACAGGCTCGACACCGATTCTTCCGTGGCCGTGCGCGAGATCGCTTCGCCCATCAGGTCGGCGATCGAAATGACACGGATGTTCGGCGCGTCGAGCACGCCCTGCGTCGGCTGGATGGAATCGGTGATCACCAGTTCCTGCAGCTTCGATCCGGCGATGCGGGCAACGGCGCCGCCGGAGAGCACGCCATGGGTGATGTAGGCGGTGACGGAGGTCGCGCCATTGGCGAGCAGCGCGTCGGCCGCGTTGCAAAGCGTGCCGCCGGAATCGACGATGTCGTCGATCAGCAGGCAGTCCTTGCCGGCGACGGCGCCGATGATGTTCATGACTTCCGATTCGCCAGGGCGCTCGCGGCGCTTGTCGACGATGGCGAGCTGCGCGTCGAAACGCTTGGCCAGCGCGCGCGCCCGCACCACGCCGCCGATGTCGGGCGACACGACGACGACGTTGCCGAGCTGCTTGTACTTGGCTTTCACGTCGCGGGCCATCACCGGCACCGAGAACAGATTGTCGGTCGGGATGTCGAAGAAACCCTGGATCTGGCCGGCATGGAGATCGAGCGTCAGCACGCGGTCGGCGCCGGCGCGCGTGATCATGTTGGCGACCAGCTTGGCCGAGATCGGCGTACGGCCGGAGGCGCGGCGGTCCTGCCGCGCGTAGCCGAAATAGGGGATGACCGCCGTGATGCGTCGTGCCGAGGAGCGCATGAAGGCGTCCATCATGATGAGCAGTTCCATCAGATGGTCGTTGGTCGGATAAGAGGTCGACTGCAGGATGAAGACATCCTCGCCGCGCACGTTTTCCTGGATCTCGACGAAGATTTCCTGATCGGCGAAGCGCCTGACGCTGGCCTTCCCCAGCGGGATGTTGAGATAGCGAGCGACCGCTTCGGCCAGCACCCGGTTGGAATTGCCCGCGAAAAGCTTCATGCACCGTTCCTGGTGAAGGATGGAGAGGCCGGAGAGACTCTCATGAGCCTTTTATGCGGGCTTTTAGCGGGCCGGGCCGGTATTGCAAGCCTCGTTGTCGGGAATCCTTCCGGCGACTGCAACAAACACGGAAAACATCGCAAGCCGGCAACAGTTTGGCCGGCAACAGTTCGGTCAACCGGCGCCGCCGCCGCCGAGCCAGGCGGCGAACTGGTCGATTGTCTGGTCGGCGATGGCCTGCATGGTCGCGGGCGCCACCGTGGGCCAGCCTTCGCCGCTGCCGGCCGCAGGGGCCTTCTGCTGGCCATTGATGCGGTGCAGGCGATTGCCCGAGGGGTCGTAAATGTCCCAGACATAGATGACGGTCGTGTCCTTGCCCTCGGACATCGTCGAAAAATAGCCTTTCAGCACATGCGTGGCCGTCTGGTCCGTGCTGCCGACAAGCGTCAGGCCGCGCTGCCGGGCACGGGCCTGCAGTTCCGCCGTCAAGGGCGCCGCGGCCTCTACCGATGCGCCGACGATCGGCGCCACCTGCAGCCGCGTCCTCGCAAGAGCGGCGGTTTGTGCCGGCGTTGCGCGTGTCGCGGGTGACACTGCGGTGGAAGGCGCGGGCGAAGGGGCGGGTGCGGTCGTGGTCGGAGACGTGGCCGTTGTCGATGAGCCCTGCGGGGCAGGCAAAGACTGGGCCGAACTCGCCTGCGGGGTGATGGCCGAAGGCTCCAATACGTCCTTGGCGTTGGTGCAGGCGCCAAGCGCCAGCGCCGCAAGCAATGACACGGTCGTCACCCGCGATCGTCTCATTTGCCTGAAGCTCCCTACTGGCGAACGCCCCCGCGTGAACCGACCATTATGGATTCACTGCACGATCAAGTCGAGATCATGGCGCGACAGCGGCTTCGGCGCCGATTCCGTGGTGAGGTAAGTGCGGCCAAGCGTCATTGCGCTCTCGGTCTCGGAGTCCATGATGATCATATGCGCGAACAGCGTCATATTGGGCGCGATCGGTTCCGTGTTGCCCTGGTAGAACATCGGCATGTCCATCCAGGACGGCGTGAAGCGGGCGCCGACCGAATAGCCGCAGGCATTCAGCCGATGCTTGGTCAGATTGTGCGCTTCGAGCGTGCGGGCATGGGCGTCGAAGACATCGCCGAACGTGTTGCCCGGCGTCATCGCTTTTTCGACCGCGAGCAGGGCGGCACGGGAAGCGTCGAACAATTCCTGGTGACGTTTCGATACCTTGCCGGTCAGCACGGTGCGCATCATGGGGGCATGATAGTGGTGGAAGACGCCGGCCCATTCGAGCGTCAGCTGGTCGTTCTTGGTAAGCTTGCGGCGACCGGCCTTGTAGCGGCAGAGCAAGGCATCGGCGCCGGAGCCGATGATGTACTCGTTGGCGGGATAGTCGCCGCCGCCGGCAAAGACCGCGCCCTGCATGGCGGCAAGGATGAGCCCTTCGTCGCCGCCTTGCTTGATCAGGGGCAGGGCGGCGTCCAGCGCGTCGTCGGAAAGATTGGCGGCCTTTTCCGCCTTGGCGATTTCGGCCGGGCTCTTGAACAGGCGCAGGCGGCCGACGATGCCGGAAGCATCGGCGATCTGGCCGAAGGTTTGCAATTGCTCGTCGAGGCGGCGGCCGTTGTAGGCGGTCAGGCCGTGGGTGTCGTATTCGACGCCGATGCGGGCGCCGAGCAGGTCGAGGTCGTTGAGCAGGTTGCGCAGGTCGATCGCCGGATTGGCGCCCTGACGATCGGTCCACAGCACGATGTTCTCGATGGTCGAGGTATGGCGCGCCTGCCTGAGATCGGCCGAACGGGTGAGCAGCACCATCGAACCGTCGGCCTTCACCACCAGGCACTGGAAGAAGCAGAAGCCGAACGTGTCGTAGCCGGTCAGCCAGTACATGCTCTCCTGTGCGAACAACAGCACCGCGTCGAGCTTCTTTTCGGCCATCTCGATCAGCAGCCGGTCGCGCCGCGCGTCGAATTCCGATCGTTCGAAATGCAGCGCCATTACTCTTTCTCCAAAACGATTGCCGAGACCTGCCGCCCGTAATCCGCTTCCTTGCGGTGGGTGGTGCGTCGGTAGGAATAGAAAAGGTCTTCTTCCGCGTAAGTGCAGCGGCCAAGGCCCTCGGCGGTCACGCCGGCCTTGCGCAGCCGGTCGACCGTATATTGGTTGAGGTCGAACATCGAGTGGCCGGCGGTCTTCGATGGCCCGAAATAGCGGTGGTTGTCGGCATCAGCCTCGACGAAGCGGGCGACGAATTCCGGACCGACTTCGTAATTGTCGGGGCCGATGGAAGGACCGAGCACGGCGACGATGCGCTCGCGGCGGGCGCCGAGATATTCCATGGCAAGGATGGTGTTCTCGAGCACGCCGGTGAAGGCGCCCTTCCAACCCGCATGGGCGGCACCGATGATGCGTGCGTCGGTATCGGCGAAGAGAACCGGCCCGCAATCGGCGGTCGAGGCGCCGATGGCGATGCCCGGACGGTCGGTGACGATGGCATCGGCCTTCGGGCGAGGGCCCGCGAAGGGTTCCCTGGCCACAATGACATCCGGCGAGTGGACCTGGTGCGCTGTCAACAGGTGATCGGCCGGCACGCCCATCCAGTCGGCAACGCGTCGCCGGTTCTCGGCGACCAGTGTCTGATCGTCGCTGGAGCCCGTGCCGATGTTAAGCCCCCGATAGATGCCGTCGGAGACGCCGCCGATGCGGGTGAAATAGCCGTGGCGCATGCCTTGCGCCTTTTCAAGCAGCGGCGAGCGTACTGGATCTGGTCTGGTCTGATTCAGCATGGTTGGGTTTGTCGTCCGTGCAAGGCGGTTTCGTCAAGGCGAAGTTCGGACGACAAGCAGGACCAGGCGGCAGGACGCGCCCGCCGGCTCAAGCCGCTCTCGTCGCCGGCAGGATCTTCATAACCTTGAAAAGCTCGCCCATCGCCTCGGGGCCGGCCAAGCGTTCGACCGCGTCGGAGATGGCTTGACGGGCTTGCTCATCAGCGTTCGCACCGAGCGCGCCGGCGCGCTCGATCAAAC
This sequence comes from Mesorhizobium sp. B4-1-1, assembly GCF_006439375.1. Taxonomy (NCBI): domain Bacteria; kingdom Pseudomonadati; phylum Pseudomonadota; class Alphaproteobacteria; order Hyphomicrobiales; family Phyllobacteriaceae; genus Mesorhizobium; species Mesorhizobium sp. B4-1-1. Next base: position 98,822 of record NZ_VFTH01000004.1, on the reverse strand, counting down.
CCATGCCAAGCAGGAATTCTCCCTGTGTCGTCATCTCGACACGAAGCCCATGAGGATGGACCGCTGTCGCAAGGGCGGCGAAATCAACATGCGATGTGAGATCGGCCTCGCCGGGGCCGGCCAGCACGTCTTCACGCCAATGCCGGCGCAAGGCCTGCAAGGTGTCGCCGATGCCAGGCTGCAAATGGCCGTAGTCGATAAAGAGGCCCGCGCCGCCCTGGGCAGCGATGCGCGCCGCGATCGCCGACATCAGTGCTACACGGGCCGGCGCCACTTCGGCGATCGCGCCTTCAGGCGCGTTGGAGGCATCTTCGGGCAACAGCGTGGGGTCGAGCGAGCCCGCGCCGGCAAAGAAGCGCAGCTCGTCATTGTCGTCGAGGCCGACCACGCGCTCGCGCCAGCTTTCGCCGACATGCACGAACTGCCGGATCGGCACGGCGTCGAAGAGTTCGTTGCCGACGATGAACAGCGGCTGCCGCGGCAGCGTGTCGATGGTCTGATGCCAGTCCAGCTTTGCGTCTTGGCCGGCAAGCGTCTCTCTTTGGATTTCGACAAGGCGCGGGCTGGTCTCGATGAGGGCAAACGAGGCCTTGCCTATAAGTGCCCGGTCGAGCCGCGACCAGGTGCGCAGCATGTCCTTCATCAAGGTGCCGCGGCCGGGACCGATCTCGGCGAAGGTCGCGGGCAACGGCCGGCCGGCCTCTTGCCAGGCCCGGTAGAGCCAGACCGCGACGAGCTCGCCGAACATCTGGCTGATCTCGGGCGCGGTGATGAAGTCGCCGGCGGCGCCGAAGGGTTCGCGCGTCGTGTAGTAACCGGCGTCGGGATCGAACAGGCAGAGCGCCATATATTCGCTGACCGGGATCGGCCCCGTCGCGCCGATCAGGCCTTTGATGCGCTCATTCAGCCGGGTCATGCCGTCCGCGGTTGTGTCGTCGGCTTTGCGGTGACCATGGCCCAGATGCCGGCGAGCACCATCGGCGTGGACAGGATCATGCCCATGGTCAGCCAGTTGGTGCCGAGCAGGTAGCCGAGCTGTTGGTCGGGCTCGCGGAAGAACTCGACGAAGATGCGCGACAGGCCGTAGCCGCAGATGAAGGCGCCGCCGACGAAGCGCGGCGTTTTCAGCTTGAGGCGCGAATGGGTGAGGAAGCGCAGCACCAGGAAAAGCACGAGCCCTTCGAGCAGCGCCTCGTAGAGCTGGCTGGGGTGGCGGGTGAACGGGCCGCCATTGGGGAATTCAATCGCCCAGGGCACGTCTGACGGCCGGCCCCAAAGCTCCGAATTGATGAAGTTCGCGACACGGACCAGGCCCAGCCCAACCGGCACGCCGGCCGACACCACATCGAACAATGTCCAGGTGGGAATGCGGCGCCTGAGCGAGAACAGCGTCATGGCGAGGATAACGCCAAGCAGGCCGCCATGAAACGACATGCCGCCCTGCCAGACCGCAAAGATGTCGAGCGGATGCGCGATGTAGCGCGGCAGATCGTAGAAGAGCACGTACCCGGTGCGTCCGCCGAGCACGACGCCGATCGCCGCCCAGACGATGAAGTCGTCGAGGTCCTCGGGCTTCATAGGCAGGCGGCCGTCCGGCCAGAGGCGAGAATTGGTGACGAGGCGCTTGGCGTACCACCAGGCGAACAGGATGCCGACGATATAGCCGACGCCGTACCAGTGCACCGCGAGCGGCCCGATTTTGACGATGACCGGATCGATGTTGGGGAAGGGCAGGGAGGCCAGCGGCAGCAGGAAATATTCGCTCAAACTGGGGTCTCCCGGTTGCGGTCGTCTGTCGGGCGCGGACCATGCGGCAGGGTTTTGGCAGGGTCAAGGCAAGGTGGTATTGCCTTGATTGTCACAGAGGCGGTCTTAAACCGGTGGCTTGCCGACGACAATTTGCCTTAGAGCGTCGTTGATCCTGTCCTGCCAGCCGGGACCATCTTCCTGGAAGTGATCCAGCACAGCTCGATCGATCCTGATCGAAACAAGCTCTCTGACGTTTGGCGCGGTGGCGGGCTCGCGAATAGGGGTCGCCGGTTTTTTGACTGGCTTGAAGGCGGCTTCCGCGGCGGCCATCGGATTTGTCGGTCGGCGTGGGGGCGTTGCCATTGGTTACCCTGGACTGAAGAGCGCTGAAGCAATACGCAACACACTAGGCGATCGGGCGCCCTCAAGTATAGTCTGGGGCGCTTGCGGAGCTTTGCATAAGGCAATCCACCGCCATGCGCCATAGCAACGCACAGGACGCATCAACCCTTAACGTTCTTGCATTCCGCGGCGCTCGCCACTACGTCAAAGCGACAAAGCGAGGATCTGCCATGTCGACCGGACCGAACCGCATTCTCGATGAATTCGCAAAGATCATGACCGATGCCGCGGGTGCCGCGCAGGGCGTGCGTCGCGAAGTGGAGACTGCGTTCCGGGCTCAGGCCGAGCGCATGCTGAACTCCATGGATATCGTGCAGCGCGAAGAGTTCGAGGCCGTTCGCGAGATGGCGGTCAAGGCGAGGGAAGACAACATCCAGTTGGCGACGCGCGTCGAGGCGCTCGAGGCCAAGCTTGCCGAACTGACCGGACAAGCCGCACCTACGGGTGCCGCAAAGCCCCGCGCAAAAAAATAATCGTTAAACTTTTCCACATAGCGCGATCCGAAAAATCGCTTTGCCGTGAATCGCTTACCGGCATTGCATGAATCTCCGTGACAGCCACCTTTCCACATGCGGATGACGCAGTGCGAAAAATTGGGCTGTTCACGCGACTCCCGATCAATAGACTGAATTTGTTGCATGATTCGAAGCAGGGTCATGCGCCGGGCGGTGGGGTCCGGTTGGGTCTTTGCGTTGGAAAGTCCTGGCCGTCCGAGTTCTAGACAAGATTGTTCGTCGTGTGTGCCCCGCGGAGCGTGCGGCGCTCCCCTGAACACAGGAAGCATTCATGGAACTCCTCGAACTCGAATTCTCCCGCGAAATCCACCCGGTGGATGTCATCGAGCAGGTGGCCCACAACAACGACTGGTCCTTCGAGCGTGCCGGCGACGACGAGATTTCGATTTCGGTGGCCGGCAGCTGGACCGACTACCACGTCTCCTTTTCCTGGATGGAGGATTTCGAGGCGCTGCATCTGGCCTGCGCCTTCGACATCAAGGTGCCGGAAACGCGCGCGCTGGAAGTGATGCGGCTGTTGTCGCTGATCAACGAACAGATGCTGTTCGGTCATTTCGATCTGTGGGAACAGGAAGGCGCGATCATGTTCCGACAGTCGCTGCTGCTTGCCGGCGGGGTCGAGCCTTCGAGCCAGCAGGTCGAGGTGCTTCTGTCGTCGGCGCTAGAGGCATGCGAATGCTATTTCCAGGCCTTCCAGTTCGTCGTCTGGTCGGGTACATCGGCCAAGGACGCGCTATCCAGCGTGCTCTTCGAGACCCATGGAAACGCCTGAGCCAGGCCGATATCGCCGATGAGTTCCAGTAGCGAGCGCAAGCCCGAGATCAGCTTTGCCGATTTCGACCGTATCGACATCCGTGCCGGCACGATCGTCGAGGCCGAGCCGTTTCCGGAGGCGCGCAAGCCGGCGATCAAGCTGAAGATCGATTTCGGTCCGGCGATCGGGGTGAAGAAGTCGTCAGCGCAAATCACGAAATACTACGCGCCGGAAACGCTGATCGGCCGCCAGGTCTTCGCGGTGGTCAATTTCCCGCCGCGCCAGATCGGCCCGTTCATGTCGGAGGTGCTGACGCTCGGCTTTCCCGATGAAGAAGGCGCGGTCGTGCTCGGCGCCATCGAACGCAAGGTGCCGGACGGTGGGCGTTTATTCTAGGACGAGTCTGGGACGACCTGGCGCCAGCTGATCCTGACCGGCGCGCTTGCTTGGCATTCCCAGCGCTTCGTCGACCACGTCGAGAAACATTTCGGCGCAGGCCTGCCAGCTGTAGCGCATCGCGCGCTGGCGTGCCTCGGCGCGGTCGACGTGAAGCGCCTTCATCGCCGCCTCGCCCAGATCGTTCGATACGGCCCCCCCGACGCCGTCGCCGACAATGTCGATCGGTCCGGTCACTGGATAGGCGGCGACGGGCGTTCCGCTGGCCAGCGCCTCGATGATGACGTTGCCGAAGGTGTCGGTGCGGCTCGGGAAGACGAAGACGTCGGCCGACGCATAGCTCTCGGCCAGTTCGTCGTTCGGGCGGTGGCCGAGGAAATTCGCCTTGGGATAGCGCGCCTTGAGTTTTGCCAGCTCCGGTCCTTCGCCGACGATAACCTTGCTGCCTGGCAAATCGAGATCGAGGAAGGCGGTCAGGTTCTTTTCGATCGCGACACGGCCGACGCACAGGAAAACCGGGCGGGGGAAGCCGGTTTCCTTGCGCTTGTCGGGCCGGAAATGGTCGGTGTCGACGCCGCGCGTCCAGGGCCTCAGCTTGTTGAAGCCACGCGCCGCGAGATCGTCCGCCAGCGATTGCGTGGCGACAAGCGTGCCCTGTCCGGAATTGTGGAAGTCGCGCAGCCAGTTGTAGGCCCAGCTCTCCGGCACCGGCAGGCGGGCGCTGAGATATTCGGGAAAGCGTGTGTGGTAGCTGGTGGTGAAGGGGCGGCCGATCCTTCGGCAATGGCGGCGCGCCATGATGCCGAGCGGACCTTCGGTGACGATGTGGATGTGGTCGGCCTTGGCGGCGTCGATCATACGCGCGACATGGCCCGGCGTCGTTAACGCGAGCCGGATGTCGGGATAGGTCGGCATCGGCAAGGTGCGAAAGAGGTTCGGCGTCAGGAAATCGAGCTCGACGTCGAAGGGCTTCAGCGCCTCGGTGAGGCGTTCCAGCGTGTGCACCACGCCATTGACCTGGGGCCGCCATGCGTCGGTGACCATCAGGATACGCATGGCGATCCCGATGCGTATGACGGCCCTTTGCCGCGGTAGTTCCTGGTCGCGCCGGCATGGTGCCGGAACGGCAGCCAGGCAGCAGCTCGCGCTTCGCTCCAGCGCACCCGGGCGGGCACGGGATCGAAGCGGGGCGGCAGGGCCGAATCAACGAAGGTCGCGCGCTTCATGCGCGCTCTTGACCATGATTTCATGACGGGCGGATGAAGCCTGTCTGACCGGGTTTACGCGGGCACCTTGATGACAGCGCGCAGGCCGCCGAGCGGGCTGTCCTCGAGACCGATGTCGCCGCCGTGGCTGCGGGCGATGTCGCGGGCGATCGATAGGCCAAGTCCGGTGCCGCTGGCGTCGAGGTTGCGCGCCTCGTCGAGCCGCAGGAAAGGCTTGAAAACCTCTTCGCGCTTGTCGGGCGCGATGCCGGGGCCGTCGTCGTCGATGGTGACGATGAGCGAGCCGCGGCCGTGATTGGCGTGGACCTCGACGGTCTTGGCATAGCGGAAGGCATTGCCGATGACGTTCGAAAGCAAGCGGGCAAAGGCGTTCGGCCGCACATGCACGGCCGGATCGCCGGTCAGCGTCGTCGTAAGCTTGCACTTGCGCAATTGCGCTTCCTCGCCAAGCTTCTGGAAATAGGCCTTGAGGTCGAAACGGCCGGTGTCTTCCGCAGCCTCGCCACGGGCAAAGGAAAGATAGCCTTCGAGCATCGACTGCATGTCGTCGATGTCCTGGTTCAGCGCGGCCTTGGTCTCGGACTTGCCGCCGGCCAGCGCCAGCTGCAGCTTGAACCGAGTGAGGATGGTTCGAAGATCGTGGCTGACGCCCGTCAACATGGCTGTGCGCTGCTCTATCTGGCGTTCGATACGCTCACGCATCTGGATGAAGGCGAAACCCGCTCGGCGAACCTCCTCGGCGCCGCGCGGACGGAAATCGCGCGGCATTGGCCGGCCCTTGCCGAAACTCTCGGCGGCCTCGGCGAGCGTCAGGATCGGCCTGATCTGATTGCGCAGGAAGGGAATGGCGATCATCAGCAGAACCAACGAGGTGCCGACCATCCAGATCAGGAAGATGTGGGTGTTCGAGGCATAAGCCTGGCTGCGCCGCACGAAGACGCGCAGCACCTTGCCTTCGAGCTGGACGCGAACCTCGACGACATTCGAGTTGCCGACAGTGTCGATCCAGAAGGGACGGTTGATCTGCCTGGTGATCTCCGACGACAGCGCCTCGTCGAGGATCGAGAAGAACGGTTTGGGGCCTGGCGGCGGCAGCGGATCTGGCGGTAGCAGATCCACCTTCAACTGCATGCGGTCCTGGGCGATGCGGATGATGTTGGCGTAGTCAGCGTCGTGCGGATAGGTCTCCATCATGTCGATGACGGCCGCTATGTCCGAAATAGTCGCCTGCGACAGGCGCTGGGTGACCGTCTGCCAATGGCGTTCCATGAAAACGAAGGCGACCACCGACTGCAGCAGGATCATCGGCGCGATCACGATGATCAGCGAGCGGGCATAGAGCCGCTTCGGCATGTAGAGCGCGACAAGGCGCCAGAACCGGTTCCAGGCGCGCGGCATCGCCTTCAGCGTTCGCAGCGCGAGATCGCCGAGGCCGTCTCCTTTCGGCTTGTCCAGTTGCGTGGTCGCCATTCGCCCTTCCGCTTGTCGATGGCCTGTTCAGCAAAGGGCCTTCGACGGTAACTTATTCGACGCTGAGCCGATACCCAATACCGCGCACCGTCTGCAGCCACACCGGATTGGACGGATCGCGCTCGATCTTGCGGCGCAGCCGGTTGATCTGCACGTCGATGGTGCGCTCGCCGACATCCGATTCATCGCCCACCAGCTCATGGCGCGGTATGGTCTCGCCCGCCCGCGCGGCGAAGATCGCGAGGATCTCCTGCTCGCGATCGGTCAGCTTAAGCGCCTCGCCGCCGCGCTTCAATTCGCGCTTGGCGATCTGGAACGTGTAGGGCCCGAACACCAGCTGCTCCACCTTCGGCGTCGCCGCCGGGCCGCCACGGCGCAGGATGTTGTTGATGCGCAGGATCAGCTCGCGCGGATCGAACGGTTTCGGCAGGTAGTCATCGGCGCCGGCTTCCAGCCCGGTGATGCGGCTGTCGGTCTCGGACAGCGCCGTCAGCATCAGGATCGGCACGTTCTTGTCGGCGCGCAGCGCCTTGGTGAGGTCGACGCCGGTCTCACCCGGCATCATGACATCGAGCACCAAAAGGTCGAAGTCGAGGCCGGCGAGCTTGCGCCTGGCCTCGCCGGAATTGCCGGCCACGGTGACGCGAAAGCCGTTCTCGGACAGATACTGCTTGAGCAGGTTGCGGATACGCGTGTCGTCATCGACAACCAGAAGATGCGGCGCGTCATCGTCGGGCGCTGCCGGATGATCAACCTTCTCAATGGTCTCCATGGTTCTTCCCCGATGTTTGCGCAGGCACAATGTCGATCTGCGCTCTTAGTTCCGGATTGACCATCGCTTCCAGGAAGCGCTCGATCGTGGCGCGTTCGGTGGCTCCGGAATCCTCCAATGCCGCACGGATGCGGCGCGACTGTGGCCGCGCCAACGCCAAGGCCAGCGCGCGACCCTTGGCGGTCGGGTAGAGTTCGCGCTGCCGGCGGTCGCGCGGACCCTGCACCTGGACGATATGGTCGGTGTCGATCAACTGCTTCAAAACCCGCGCGAGGCTCTGCTTGGTGATCTTCAGCACATCGAGCAGTTCGGCGACGGTGAGGCCCGGCCTGCGGTTGACGAAGTGCAGCACGCGATGATGGGCACGGCCGAAGCCGTAATCGGCCAGGATCTGGTCCGGATCGGAGGTGAAATCGCGATAGGCGAAGAAAAACAGTTCGATGATGGCGAAGTCGATGCCGTCCTCATCGGCGATCGCCGTCCTGATCGGTTTACCGGCTGCGGGGCTCGTCATCATTTCTCCGTGCGAGGCGGGAATTATGTCAGTACTATTGACGTAATTTCCGGGCAATGATAATTTTTGACAAGCTTTTCGGCGGATTGCGAACGAAAAGGCAAGGGGAAGCCGTTTTTCCGGAACTTCCTGAGTTTGCCACGGATTGAATATCCGCCTACGCTTTCAGGCATTGGCCAGTGTTTCGGATCCTGTGGCGGTGCCGGTACAAAAGGCTTTAAAACAAACGATTTGCGGGCTCTCGCCCGCGGGAGGTTTCCATGGCATCTATTCCCTTCGATCAATTGGACGGCTTCATCTGGATGAACGGCGAGTTCGTCAAATGGGCCGACGCCAAGATCCATGTGCTGACCCATGGCCTGCACTATGCCAGCGCCGTCTTCGAGGGCGAGCGCGCCTATGGCGGCCAGATCTTCAAGCTGACCGAACATAATGAGCGCCTGCATGAATCGGCGCGCCTGCTCGGTTTCAAGATTCCCTATCCGGTCGCCGAGGTCGACGAGGCCTGCCGCACGCTGTTGAAGAAACAGGGTTTCCAGGACGCCTATGTGCGCCCGATCGCCTGGCGCGGCAGCGAGCAGATGGGCGTTTCGTCACAGAACAACCGTATCAACTGCGCCATCGCCATCTGGCAGTGGCCGAGCTATTTCGACCCCGCGCAGAAGCTCAAGGGCATCCGCCTCGATGTCGCCGAATGGCGCCGGCCCGATCCGCGCACCGCGCCCTCCAAGTCGAAGGCCGCAGGCCTCTACATGATCTGCACGCTGTCCAAGCACGCCGCCGAGGCCAAGGGCTACGCCGACGCCATGATGCTCGATTGGCGCGGCCAGGTGGCGGAGGCCACCGGCGCCAACATCTTCTTCGTCAAGGACGGCAAGATCCATACGCCCACGCCCGACTGTTTCCTCGACGGCATAACCCGCCGCACGGTGATCGGCCTGGCGAAGGATCGCGGTTTCGAATTGATCGAGCGCGCCATCATGCCGGAGGAACTCGAAGGTTTCGAGCAGTGCTTCCTCACCGGCACCGCCGCCGAGGTCACGCCGGTTTCCGAGATCGGTCCATACCGATTCGAGGTCGGCGAGATCGCCAAGACGTTGATGAACGACTATTCCGCCGCCGTGCAGCCGAAGCACGCGATCGCCGCAGAATAGCGATAGTCACAGCTTTTTTGTGCAACAGGGGCGGTTTTCGTGCCGCCCCTTTTATTTAAGCGCCCGCGCATTTGACTTTCAAACAATTCGGCGTCTCATGATGGCGTCGGCCCGAGGAGGCTGGCGGCTATGGAGGGACTAGTTACATGGACAGCAACACGATTATTCAGATCGTTGTACAGGTAATTGCCGGCGTTATCGGTGGCCAGGCGGTTGGCGCGGCGTTGAAGCAGGCGGCGATGGGCCAAGTCACCAAAATCCTCGGCGGTGCGATCGGCGGCGTCGGCGGCGCGGCCATTCTCGGCAGTTTGCTCGGCGGCGGCGGTGTTGACGCGGCAGCGGCGGCGGGCGGCATCGGCAGCGCGCTCGACTTGAAGAACCTCCTCGGCGGTGTTGGTGGTGGCGCGATCCTGACCGGCATCATCGGCGCGGTCATGAATGCGATGAAGAAATAGGTCCGGTTCTTTCGGACCTTTGCCATGGGCGGCCTCGGCCGCCCATTCCTTTTGGAACGAGGCTGGCGGCCTCGGCCGCCCATTCCTTTTGGAACGAGGCTGGCGGCCTCGGCAGCCCATTCCTTTTGGAACGGGGCTGGCGGCCTCGGCCGCCCATTCCTTTTGGAACACGGCCGGCGGCCTTGGCCGCGCATTCCTTTTGGAGCAGGGCCGGTGGCCTCGGCCGCGCATTTCCTCCCGAAGTTCGGACAATGGTGGACGAGGCTCGCCGGGCTGTCTACATCAGGCGACACTTCGAAGGAAACGCGGTGGGGAAAGGAAAGCCATGGGTCAGCTCAATGCCGGCATCGTGCCGGTCACGCCCTTCCAGCAGAACTGCACCATCCTGTTCGACATGGACGACAGAGACGGCGTCGTCGTCGATCCCGGCGGCGATGTCGACAAAATACTGTCGGCGCTGAAGGACAATGCCATCACCGCCAGCGCGATCTGGATCACGCACGGCCATATCGACCACGCCGGCGGCGCGATGGAACTGAAGGATGCGCTCGGCATCGACATCATCGGCCCGCACGAGGCCGACAAACCACTGCTTGCCAATCTCGAGAAGCAGGCCAAGCGCTTCGGCCTCACCGAGCCGGTGCGCAATTGCGTGCCGGACCGTTTTCTGACCGAAGGCGAGGTCGTGTCCTTCGGCGGCCATCAGTTCGAGGTGCTGCATTGCCCGGGGCATGCGCCGGGCCATGTCGTCTACTACAACCGGGCGGCCAAGTTCGCGCATGTCGGCGACGTGCTGTTCCGGGGTTCGATCGGGCGCACTGATCTGCCCGGCGGCGACCATGCCGCGCTGATCGCCTCGATCAAGGACAAGCTTCTGCCGCTTGGCGACGACATCGGCTTCATCTGCGGCCATGGCCCGGGCAGCCGCTTTGGCGACGAGCGGCGGACCAATCCGTTTCTGACCTGACCTCGCAGGCAAAGAAAAAGCGCCGCTGGAGGCGGCGCTTTTTCCCGGGGCAGGGAACCCTGGGTTTTCTTAATTGGCAACGCAGAAATGCTGGGCGCCATCATTGCCGGTGAAGGTGCCGGTGCGCGAATTGAAGCTGCGGTAGCGATCCGAGCAATACTCGTACCAGCCGCGGGTCCACGGTTCGGCGTAGCGGTCGGCATAGACGACACGCGGCTGCTGCACGTAGTAGCGCCGCACCGGCCGGTCGACATAATAGTCGTCACCATACGTGGGTTCGTAATAGCGCGGCCCGGGGTTGCTCAGCGCGCTACCGATCAGAGCGCCGGCCGCGAGGCCGACAACGCCGGCGGCGAGGGCGTCGCCACCGTGGCTACGATGATGATGGTGCCAGCGCCAGTCGTCGGCATTGGCCGCCGAGAAGGTGGCCAAGGTGGTCGCGGCAATGCCAACACCCAGGATGGCGGTCTTGAGAAAGCGGTTCATTTTCGGTCTCCTTCGCGCCGGCCCGCGCATTTTTTCGGGGGATACGGACCGGCTTTAGCAAAGGTTAATAGAAGACCGTGGCTGAACGGAGGCTGAACGGAAGTCGGCGCAAACGATTTTTCGTGGCTTGCCGATTTTCAAGCCCGGACGACTTTTGGAGCCTGGGCGACTTTTTTGAAGCCGGAACGACTTTTCCGGACCTGGGCACAATCCACTCCGGGCGGGAGCGGTCCCGCCTGAAAGGCCTCCGTCGGATCCGTCGTAAACCGGCTTAGCCGATCGACAGATTGACGGCCTTCGGACCCTTGCCGCGCTTGTCCGGCTCGGTGTCGAATGTCACTTTCTGCCCATCCTCAAGACCGGGAAGGCCCGACGCCTGCACAGCCGAAATATGGACGAAGACATCCTTCGCGCCATCATCGGGCGTGATGAAGCCGAAACCCTTGGCATGGTTGAAGAATTTGACGGTGCCGGTCTGCGGCATGGGAAACTCCTTTGATCCCATCAAGTCAAGTTTCGGGCCGGCAAACTGCCCGAGAGGAAATTTGTCCTTTATTTTAGCGCTATCGGCAAGAGAAAGTTTTCGCCTGCCGATCCAAGCATTTGCGCGCAAAAAAGGCGCGACCGTCTCGGTCGCGCCTTCGCAATTTCAGGCCTGTCCAGAACCCGCTTCATGATCCTGCCGCACCATTGCATCCGCAAGGATAAGGCTGTTCCGGCGATCAGGCGGCGCGCAGGTTGACCGCCTTCGGGCCTTTGCCCATGCGGTCCGGCTCGACGTCGAAGGTGACCTTCTGGCCGTCGACCAGCGTGCGCAGGCCTGAGGCCTCGATCGCGGAAATGTGGACGAACACGTCCTTGGCGCCACCATCCGGCGTGATGAAGCCGAAGCCTTTGGTGGCATTGAAGAACTTTACGGTACCGGTCTGGGCCATTGGGGAAACTCCTTCACCCGTGTCGTGTCAGTCTTGTGGTTCGCCCGCTGCCTCGCGCCTCGGGCAAATCCCGGTGGTTGCTTCGGCGGTCATGCATTCGCGCATGGTCAAACCCCCCGCCGAAAAACGGGGTTGTCAGAGATTCACACTTGTCGGGGAAAGGTCGTCCAAAACGTTCCGCTCTCCGGGTCGCAAATGCCCGAACATGATTTTTATTACACGGAAACGTGATGCTTGCAAGACGACGCTCGCGGGCGGCCCGCGGCGCGTCCAACGCTGGGGCCTCGATAGACCCGGCCTCGTCACCGGTCATCGGCCAGAGACGAGCCAAGCATGGGCCAGCATGAGGGCGGCGACCATGGGTCGTGCGCTCCACAAACGATGGTTGCGTTTAGCGCGCAGGATGCGAGGATATCGTGAGCCCGCATCACGCGTCGGGATGGAGGAGGGACATATGCGGTTTCTTGCAGTCTCGCGACAGGGCGTCGTCATTTTCATGCTGTCCGCGCTGCTGGCCGCCTGTACCGTCGTCGTCGACGATGGGCCGCGCCTGCGGCCGCCTCGGCCGCATCCGCAGCTCTGCACCATGCAATACGAACCGGTCTGCGCGCGGCGCGGCGGCGACCGCCAGACCTTCGCCAATGCCTGCATGGCCGAAAGGGAAGGCTACCGCATCGTGCGCGACGGTCCTTGCCGCGATGGCGGTGGCGGCGGGGAGCAGACGTTCTGCACGCGCGAATACGCCCCGGTCTGCGCCAGGGGACATGGGCAGGTGCGCACCTTCCCGAACGCATGCGAGGCCCGCGCGGCGGACTATCGCATCGTCGGCGACGGGCCGTGCTGAGAAAGCCGCGGTGTCCATCCGCGCAAATGGACACCGCGACGCGCGCTGACGCTTTGTCTTGAATCTCTTGCCCGCATGGCTTAGGTCCGGCGGACCAACAAATACGGCAGGTTTCCCATTAGCAAAGATCACAGAAGAGCGGCAAACGCCGGCGGCAGGCCAGGTGGCTCGGCCAGCCCGCTCGACCCGTATGTGCAAAAGGCGCTGCAACTGCATCAGGCGGGGCGCCGCCAGGAGGCCGAGGCGCTCTACCGGCAGGTCCTGGGGCAGCAGCCGAACCATGCCGCCGCGCTGCATTTCCTCGGATTGCTGCTGCACCAGACCGGCAGGAGCGAGGAAGGGCTCGATCTCATCGAGCGGTCGGTGACGCTGCAACCCGAGAATGCCGACTTCCTCAACAATATGGGCACGGTCATGCGCGACCTCGGGCGCGTTGCCGCCGCGATCGATTTCTTCCGCGGCGCGGTCGATATCCGGCCCGACCAACTGGCCGCGCGCGACAATCTCGGTTCGTCGCTGACGCAGCTCGGGCAGTTCGACGCCGCCGAGGAGATCTATCGCGGCACGATCGGCCGCAACCCGTTCCATGTCCGCGCGCGTGTCGGTCTCGCCGAAACGCTGCAGGAAGCCGGGCGGCTGGACGAGGCGATCAAGCTGTTCCGCGAGGCGCTGTCGATCCGGCCGAAGGACGCCGAGCTGCTCTACGGGCTGGGCGTCGCGATGATGGAGAAGGGCAAGCTTGACGAGGCAACCGATCTCGCCCGCCAGGCGCTGGCGATCGCCCCGAACATGGCGAAGGCCTGGCTGCTGCTCACGCAGGTCAAACGCCAAACCGAGCGCGACAAGGAGCTTTCCGGCATGGAGGCCGAGCACGCCAAGGCGCCGCAGGGCAGCCTCGCGCGCATGCAGCTTTCCTTCGGCCTGGGCAAGGTCAATGACGACCTCAAGGACTATGGTCGCGCTTTCGACTATTTCGCCGAGGGCAATGCCATCCGCCGCAAGGCGATCGACTATGATCCCGCGCGCACACGCGGCGAATTCGAGGCGATGAAGGCGGCCTTCGACACAGCCTTCTTCGAAAAGCACAAGCCAAGTGGCATTTCCGACGACACGCCGATCTTCGTCGTCGGCATGCCGCGTTCCGGCACCACGCTGGTCGAGCAGATCATTGCCAGCCACAGCCAGGTCCTTGGCGCCGGCGAGTTGAACATCCTGAAGACGGCCGTCGGCAAGCAGTTTCCGATGAACATGCCGGGCGGCTTCCCGGCCGGTATCGCCGACATGCCCGACAAGGCGTTCGCCGAAGCCGGCCAGGCCTATCTCGATATGCTGCAAAGCCGCTATCCGGGGTACCGCCATGTCACCGACAAGATGCCCGGCAACTTCCTTCTGGTCGGCTTCCTGCACATGATGCTGCCGAAGGCCAAGATCGTCCATTGCGCGCGCGACGCGGCGGCCACTTGCCTGTCGATCTTCAAGGTGCATTTCCGCGGCGACGGCCATCGCTACGGCTATGATCTCGGCGAGCTCGCCGATTTCCATAACCTCTACACCGACATCATGGCGCATTGGCGCAAGGTGCTGCCGGGCGTCGTGCACGATGTGCGCTATGAGGATTTCGTCGCCGACCAGGAAGGGCAGACACGGGCGCTGATGGCGCATCTCGGCCTGCCCTGGGACGACAAGGTGCTGTCGTTCCACGAGACGGACCGACCGGTGCGTACCGCATCGGCGGCGCAGGTGCGCCAGCCGATGTATCACGGCTCCGTCGATCTGTGGAAGCGGTACGGGGATCGGCTGAAGCCGCTGCTGGATAAGCTAGCGTAGCAGGGCGAAGCCTCTCAGCTTTGTCATAGGATGACGAAACGAAGGGCCGAGTTCCTCAAAGCTCCACGAACGGCTGGAAGCCGCCGAAGATCATGCGCTTGCCGTCGAACGGCATGGCAGACCAGTCCATCTTGAGGCGCTCATCGGCCATCACCTTGGCCATGACCGCGTCGCGGCTCTGTCTGGACTCGTAGACGACCCAGGCGAAGATGACGATCTCGTCGTCCTTCGCCTGCACGGCGCGCGGAAACGACGTCAGTTCGCCATAGGGCACGTCGTCGCCGACGCATTCGACATAGGCGAGCGCGCCGTGCTCCTTCCAGACGGCGCCGGCGTTCTTGGCCATTTTCTTGTACGCATCGAGATTTGCCTTCGGCACGGCGAGCACGAAGCCATCGACATAGGACATGGTGGACTCCTTGGTTGGGCGTGGCTTTCCCTTCTCCCCCTGTGGGAGAAGGTGGATCGGCGCGCAGCGCCGAGACGGATGAGGGGTGCTCCAGCTTGGCGCCAAGCTTACCCCTCACCCGGATTGCCAGCTGAATTGCGAAGGGCAATTCGGGGCAATCCGACCTCTCCCACAGGGGAAGAGGCAGACGGTCTCACTTCACCGGCGCGTTCATCGCCCAGGCGACGCCGAAGGGGTCTTTCACCTGGCCCCAGCGGTCGCCCCAGAACATCACCTGCAGCGGGGTGACGACTTCGCAGCCGGCATCGACCGCGCGCTTCCACCAGGCATCGATATCGTCGCCGCCGAGATGGAGCTGCAGCGTGTAGCCCTGCGCCGCCTGATGCGGATGGCCGTGCTCGGGATAGGCATCGCCCAGCATCAGCGTCGAGCCGTTGACGTAGAGATGGATGTGCATGGTGCGGCCCTTGTCGTCCGGCGGATAGGCGAACACTTCCTCCGCGCCGAAAGCCTTCTTGTAGAATTCGGCGGCCTTGATGGCGCCGTCGACCTGCAGGTAGGGGGTCAATCCGCCAAGGACCTTGGCGCGGGGCGGTGTCTGGTCGTTCATTCTCGTGTTCCTCTTCACGGGGTTGATCTGGCCACCCAAGGACGGACGAACCGGCGGCGATCCTACATGCCTCCCGAAAATTTCTTAAAGGACCGGTTCCCGGCGGCCCGGGCGACCGGAGAACAATCGCATTGGATATGCCACTTTATATGACCTTCGCCGAGAAAGTGGCGGCACGGCGGCTTTCCCGCGTCCCGAAAATCTCCGGAAAGCCGATGTCCTTGCGCAACTCGGCGGGCAGCGAAAGCAGGATGCGCTCGCTGCGATGACGGGCACGCGCCGCGGCATACCGGTTGGCGAGGCGGCCGATGGATGACAGTACCGACATGTTGGTTCTCCCTGGTTGATGCCGGCATCACCGTGTCGGCATCCCAAGGACGAGGTGGCAACAGGCGATCCGACAGATCGCCTCAATCTTTTTCAGAACACCGACGCCGCCAGCGCGGTGTCGTAATATTCCACCATCTCGATGATCTCGCCGTCGCGCACCGTCCAGAAATTGGCGGTGCGCATGATGAACTCCTCGCCGGTGGCGCGGCGTGTCATGTAGATCTCGACCTGCGCGGCGACCTTGTCGCCGCCGTCGATGATCTCGACCGGGACGAAGTGCCGGTATTCGAAGTCATCGTCGAGCGCCAGGAGCCTGGCGAGGAATTCCTGCTTGCCATGCGCGGTGCCGGCATGACGCGATTGCCGGGGATCGGCAATCCAGCGGAACACGACATTCTCGGCGCACTGCGACAAGGCGCCCTCGATGTCGCGGTCCGCATAGGCTTTGTAGAGATTGCTGACGATTTCCACTGCACGCATGGCCCGTCCCCTCCATGGCTGAGCAATTCAAGATGCTCCTTTTTTAGCAGATGGGAAAGTATTGTCGGGCCGCGAGCAAAGCCTGCCGGACGGCATTGCTTCGAATGCCGGTCCGGCAGATGTATCGTCTCAGTTCGGCGTTTCGGCGACGGAGCGGAAGAACGCTTCCGGGTCGTCGACTTCGGTCAGCCGCCGCCTGTCGATCAGCCAGAAGCGATTGCCCACGGCGCGGATGAAGGAGCGGTCATGCGAGGCAAGCAGGCAGCTCGCCTGATGCTTCAGCAATTCGTCCTCCAACGCTTCCTGACCGTCGATGTCGAGGTGGTTGGTCGGCTCGTCGAGCAGATAGAAATTGGGGTGGATGAGCCGCAGTACCAGCATCATCAGTCTCGACTTCTGTCCGCCGGACAGAAGGCCGATCTTCCGCTCCTGCATCTCGATGGCGACGCCGGCCCCGGCGAGCAGCGAACGGGCACGCTGCTCGCCGATATCGAAGCGGCGCGAGAGCATCGCCAGCGGCGTGTCGTCGCCATCGATGCCCGACAACGCCTGATCGCTGTAGCCGAGCGCGATCGAGGGCGTCACCTTGACGGTCGCGACCGAACCCGGCTCGGCGATAGCGTCGCGGATCATCGCGATGAAGCGTGTCTTGCCGACGCCGTTGCGGCCGAGCAGCACGATGCGATCGTCTTGGCAGATATGGCGCTTGCCGATCCTGAACAGCAGCGTGCCGTCGGGCATTTCGACCGCCGCGTCCTCCAGCGTGATCAGCACCTTGGCGTGGGTGCCGCGGTTGGCGAGCCGGATCGCGCCGGCCGAGCGTTCGCGATGCGCGGCCACGACTGCATCTTCCAGCTTCACCGCCCGCTCCTTGAGCTGCCTGGTCTTCACCGTCAAAAGGTCGCTGCCGGAATTGATGCCGATATTGTTCAGCTTGGCGGCCTGCTTGCGCAGCTGCTGGGCGATTTTCATGTCGCGCTCGAACTTCCGCGCCGTCGCCGCATCGACCCCGTCGAGGGCCTGCCTGGCGCGCGAATACGGCAAGGCGAACACCGGTGAGTCCTCCGGACGCAGGAACAGTGTGCGGTTGGTGGTGGCGTCGAGGAAGGCGCGGTCGTGGCTGGCGATGATAACCGGCACCTCGCGGGGCAACGCGTTGAGCCATGTCTCGAGTCGGCTGATCCTGGCAAGGTCGAGATGATTGGTTGGCTCGTCGAGCAGGAGCACGTCCGGATCGGTGACCCAGACGCGCGCGATCAGCGCCAGCCGCTGCCAGCCGCCGCTCAGGGCGCGCATTCTCCGCTCGCGCATGTCCTCCGGCACGTCGAGCGAATCCAGCACCACGTCGATCCGCCAGAGCTCGCTGTCGCGCTGTTCGGGCGGCAAAGCATCGGCGACGACGTCATGAAAGCTGCGGTCGAGCAGCGCGTCGGGGACGGATTGCTCGACATGGCCGACGCGCAAGCCGCGCGAGCGGGTGATGTCGCCGGTGGTGGCTTCGAATTCGCCGGCCAGGCATTTGAGCAAGGTGGACTTGCCGCGGCCGTTGGCGGCGACGATGCCGAGCCGGTCGCCGGCGCCGATGGTGAGGTCGAGATTGGAGAAGAGCGGCGCACTCATGGTGACGCCGAGGGATTTGAGGCTGATCAGGGCCATTTCGATTTCTCTGGTCTTGCCGGAATACGGCTCAGTGCACTTTGACGGTGCGCGCGCCGGCCATCAGGCTCGGCGTTGCGCACCATGAAGGGCAGACCAAAAAATCGAGGCGGGAAAACCCGGACCGTCCCTGGTCAGCCCTGCAAGCAAGCTCGCAGGGCAGAAATCGGGCCACGCTGACGATGGTGATCGAAAAACACGCAGCCCTCCTTTCAGAACGTTTGAGTTGAGGGCTTGGCTACACCAGGGGAGGGGAGATGGCAAGATCTCCGCCCGCTTCGACAAGCGGCGGGCCAGCAAGCTGTCGCCAAATTATCTTGCGCCTGCTGTCGACATCCACCAGAAATCGCTCAAACGGATATTTGGTGAAACGAACGGATTTCTCTGATGCACGGCAAAGAACCACTCTATCGCCGGGTGAACACTAGAACCCATGGCGTTCGCCACGGAGGCAGCGACTACAAGTTTTCCCGGCATATAAAGAAACAGGACAAGACAAGCCGTGGCTCGATGCACGGCGAAAAGCAGCACGGCCTCGACTACACGCCGCTATTTAGATTCCTACTTTCAAAAGTTGGCCAAGACTGGGCCGAAGTCCACAACCAAGCGGTGGCGAGGCTGGATCGGCAAGACCCAATCTATTGGATGGTCGCTGTCATCGAGGCCGAAAGGAAACCGTTCGTCCGCATTGGAGAAAATTCATATTACAGCGGCCTGTATGTCGATGAGGACAATCGATTGGCGCTCGTCGATCCGGGCCTCAGGCTGGAAGACATGAGGCCCAGCTGCTCCTGCTGTACGCACACGTTCAATGGCAAGCCATTTGTTCGAGAATACGAACCAATCTAAGGCTACCTCCCCGGCCGTCCTGTCTTGCTTGGCAGGCGCTTCTGACGGCGCTCGTCCGCAGGATCCTCGTAGGAGCCGATGCCGGCGCGCTGGCGGACGATGGGTTTGTCGCCGCGTTCCTTCGCGCCCCCCTCTGTCCTGCCGGACATCTCCCCCACAGGGGTGGAGATCGGCTGCGGCTTAGCCGGCTTCTTGCCTTCGACGGGCTTCTCGGTGCGGCGCACCGTCATCTCGTCAAGCGAGTTCTTGCGGAACAGCGGTTTGCTGCGGTCGCCGGGAATGCCGAAATCGGAACCATGCGCTTCCTGCGCGCTCTGCTTCTTGAACAGCGAACGCGAGACGGCGCCGGCCGGGGTCGCCATGTCGGTGCCGGGGCCCATGTCGTCGATCGACGGCTTGGCGAAAAGCGGCTTCTTCACCGGCACGGCACCGTCGGCGCCCATCTCGTCGAGATGCGGCTTGCGGAACAGGTTGGGCCGGGCAGCTTTGGCCGCTTCCTCGGCGGCACGCGCTTCATCGAGCTTGCGGAAACGCTCCTGCTCCTCGACCGTACGATGCTTGGCGACGCCCTTGTTGTGCTTGCCCTTTTCGCGGCCCGATGCAGGACTTTGCCCTTCCACCTCGCGCGCCAGCGGATCGTCGGAGATGGCGAGCTCCATCTCGCGCAGCCGCTTGATCTCGTCGCGGACGCGCGCCGCCTTCTCGAAGTCGAGATTGGCGGCGGCATCGCGCATCTGCTTGTCCAACGCCTCGAGATGGGTCTTGAGGTTGTTGCCGATCATCGCCCCGGCATCGTCGGTGAACTGCGAGATGTCGGCGCGGACATGGTCCTTCTCGTAGACCGAGTCGAGGATGTCGGCGATGCGCGACTTGACCGATTCCGGCGTGATGCCGTTGGCGAGATTCCACTCCATCTGCTTCTCGCGGCGGCGGTTGGTCTCGGCCATCGCCCGCTCCATCGAGCCGGTGATCTGGTCGGCGTAGAGGATGACCTTGCCATCGACGTTACGGGCGGCGCGGCCGATGGTCTGGATCAGCGAGGTTTCAGAACGCAGGAAACCTTCCTTGTCGGCATCGAGAATCGCTACGAAGCCGCATTCGGGAATGTCGAGGCCTTCACGCAAGAGGTTGATGCCGACCAGCACGTCAAAGGCGCCCAGACGCAGATCGCGCAGGATCTCGATGCGCTCCAGCGTGTCGATATCGGAATGCATGTAGCGGACGCGGATGCCGTTCTCGTGCAGGTATTCGGTGAGGTCCTCGGCCATGCGCTTGGTCAGCACTGTGACCAGCGTGCGGTAGCCGGCCCTTGTCGTGTCGCGGATCTCGCCGACGACGTCGTCGACCTGGCTCTTGGCCGGACGCACCTCGACCGGCGGGTCGATCAGGCCGGTCGGGCGGATGACCTGCTCGGCGAAGACGCCGCCGGACTGGTCGAGTTCCCAACTGCCCGGCGTCGCCGAAACCGCCACCGACAGCGGGCGCATGGCGTCCCATTCCTCGAAGCGAAGCGGCCGGTTGTCCATGCAGGAAGGCAGGCGGAAACCGTACTCGGCCAGCGTCGCCTTGCGGCGGAAGTCGCCGCGATACATGCCGCCGATCTGCGGCACGGTAACGTGGCTTTCGTCGATGAAGACCAGCGCGTTGTCGGGAATGTATTCGAACAAGGTTGGCGGCGGATCGCCCGGCTGGCGTCCGGTTAGATAGCGCGAATAGTTTTCGATGCCGGCGCAGGAACCGGTCGCCTCAAGCATCTCCAGGTCGAAGCGGGTGCGCTGCTCCAGCCGCTGCGCCTCCAGCAGGCGGCCAGCCTTTTCAAGCTCTTGCAAGCGAAGCTTGAGCTCTTCCTTGATAGACTTGATGGCTTGATTCAAGGTCGGGCGCGGCGTCACATAGTGCGAATTGGCGTAGATCTTGACGCTTTTCAGCTCGCCGGTCTTCTGGCCGGTCAGCGGGTCGAACTCGGTGATGGACTCGATCTCGTCGCCGAACATCGAGATGCGCCAGGCGCGGTCTTCTAGGTGGGCCGGGAAGATCTCGATGGTGTCGCCGCGCACGCGGAAGGAGCCGCGGACGAAATTGATGTCCTGGCGCTTGTACTGCTGGGCGACGAGATCGGCGAGCAGGGCGCGCTGGTCGAGCCGGTCGCCGATCTGCATCTGGAAGGTCATCGCCGTATAGGTCTCGACCGAGCCGATACCGTAAATGCAGGACACCGAGGCGACGATGATGACGTCGTCGCGCTCGAGCAGCGAACGCGTCGCCGAATGGCGCATGCGGTCGATCTGCTCGTTGATCGAGGATTCCTTTTCGATGAAGGTGTCGGTCCGGGGCACATAGGCCTCCGGCTGGTAATAGTCGTAGTAGGAGACGAAATACTCGACCGCGTTTTCGGGGAAGAATTTCTTGAACTCGGCATAGAGCTGCGCGGCCAGCGTCTTGTTGGGCGCCAGGATCAGGGCAGGACGCTGCGTTTCCTCGATCACCTTGGCCATGGTGAAGGTCTTGCCCGAGCCGGTGACCCCGAGCAGCACCTGGGTGCGGTCGTTGCTGCCGACGCCTTCGACGAGATCCTTGATCGCGGTCGGCTGGTCGCCGGCCGGCTCGAAATCCGACACCATCTTGATGGCGATGCCGCCTTCGGATTTTTCCGGGCGCTCGGGGCGGTGCGGCGTCCAAAGCACGCCGTCCTTGTGCAGGGGATTGCCGGATTCGATCAGTGCCGACAGTGCTGCCACCGTGGCGGTTACGCCGCTGGACGTCATCGTCTCGGCTTCTTCCAGCGAGACGTCGAGGCCGGCGATCGGATTGAGGCCGGCCGCGGTGCGCTCGCGCGCCGACGCAGCACCCCCCATCGAGGTGCCGCGCGCCGTGCGGCCGGGCGCCGACGAGCGCTCGGGGATCTTCTTCGGGACTTTCGCCTTCGGCTGCTTTTCCGCCTCGCGCTCAATCTGCCCGGCCCAATCGGAGATCGAGCCGGTCAGCGGCGCGCCGGAAAAGTCGGCCTGCGGCGCCTCGTCAAAACCACCGGGCTTCAGCGGCTCGGCGGCATCGAGGAATTCCGTCAGCGGACTGCGCCGCTTCGGCGCGTCATCTTGCGCCGGCGAAGGCGTCTTCTTGTCAGGATGTCTGGCCATGACCGGAATATGGGTGGACTCGGCCGAAATGGAAAGAGCCGAGTGAAACGGCGCCGGCCGCGCGCGGACGCTGCTGACAGAAGGCTGTCAGGAGAGGCATCATGGCGTAGTGAGCCGGAGATCGCTGGCGTCCGCTGTCGCGGTCGAGGCAAGCGCCGCGGCGACGGCGGCGGCGCGGCGGGCCTTCGGTCCGTCCACCGGCCAGACCAGACGGCGCCTGATGGTCAATGCCGGAACCTCGCCGGCAATCTCGACGATCTGACCGGAGCGGAAATGCTCCCTCAGCACCAGTTCGCTGGCAAGCAGCGCGCCCATGCCGGAGATCGCGGCATGCGCGGCCAGCACGGTCAAGGGGAACCGGGGTCCGTGGTCGATGTTCTTGCGCTGTCGGCCGGCGGCGGTGAACCAGTTCTCCCATGTGGGATAGACGTCGTCGCCCATGGTCTGATCGATATGCAGCAGAGGCAGGCGGTCGAGCATCCCGGCGCCGTCCCGGTCGGAGCGGTTCCCGATCAACGCCGGGGCGCATGCCGGGACTACCCTTTCGGTGAAGAGCTCGGCCGAAGCGAGATATTTCGCCGAGCTGTTGCGGTAGCTGATGGCGAGGTCGATGCCTTCGTCCAGCATCGAATCCAACGCGATCGACACGACGACGCGCACATCCAGCCTGCCGAGAGCCGCGCGAACATTGCCAAGGCGCGGCGCCAGCCAAAGCGAGGCGAAGGACGGATCGGCCGCGACGGTGAACGTATCGGCGCGGCGCTCGAAACGCAGCCGCCGCAGCCCGGACGCCAGCGCGTCGAACCCACGGTCGATGTCGGGCAGCGCCGCTTCGGCGATGCGCGTGAGCGCGATGCCGTTGCCCTCGCGCCTGACCAGCTTGACGCCAAGCCGATCCTCCAGCTGCCGCAACTGATGGCCGACGGCGCCCGGCGTGACACCGAGCTCGTCGGCGGCGCGCGTGAGACTGCCGGTGCGCGCGGCGGCGGCCAGCGCCCGCAAAGCCGACAAAGGGAGGTCGTGAAGAAACGTCATGGATTGAGCTTACCTCAAAACTTGTGAAAACAAACTCGTTTGCAGGAAAAGCGGCCGCCACCCTACCGTTGTTGAAGACAACTCAATCCAGGGAAGCCATCGCCATGCTCGATATGCAAACGCAGTCCGTCCCCGCCGGCCAGGCTCTTGCGACACCGCGCTGCTTGCGATCGACGCGCAACGAGGGAGCACGCATCACGATCGAATTCGACGACGGCAGCGCCGGCCGGCTGTCGATGCGCTGGCTGCGGCTTGCCTGCGAATGCGAGATATGCGGCGACACCGCTTCCGGAAAGCGCTGGCTGACGCCCGCCGACGTTCCCGCCGATATCCGGGCGACGTCGGTCGAAATCTCGTCCGACGGGACGATGGACGTGGTCTGGCAGGACGGCCATGCCTCCCGTTTCGCGGCGGGCTTTCTGGCTGTCTATGCCGGGCAGGCCGGCGACCATGGCGCGCCGCGCTTTCAGCCGGACCTGTGGAACAGCGACTTGGCGAGCCGGCTCCGCCGTTTCGCCTTCGACGCGGTGGTCGAGAACGACGAGGCGCTTTTCCGCTCGCTGTGCGCCTTGCGCGACCACGGCATCGCCATGCTGACCGGCGTTCCGGCCGAGCCCGAGGCGACGCTGCGTGTCGCCGGCCGCTACGGTCCGGTGCGCGAGACCAGCTACGGCAAGGTCTTCGATCTCATCTCACGACCTGACGCGCGGGTGGCCGGAGAGACGGCGCGCGCGCAGATCCCGCACACGGATGAGCCGTTCCGCTATTCGCCGCCCGGCTTCATCTTCTTCCATGCCATCAGGACTGGCGCCGGCATTGGCGGCGCCTCGTTGATGGTCGACGGCTTTCAGGTCGCCGAACAGATGCGCACGAACACGCCTCATTTGTTCGACCTGCTGACCCGGCATGGCGTGACATTCCATCGCGAGCACGCCGGCGACGTGTTCTTCAGCGCCGAGGCGCATGTCATCAGCCTAGACGCGACCGGCGCCGTCACCGGTCTACGCTTCAACGACCGCTGCCTGGCGCCGCAGGCCGGCGCCGTCGACGAGATCGACGGGCTGATCGAGGCGCTTGCCGAGCTGACGCGGCTGATCTGCGGTCCGGCGAACCAGTTCCGGCACCAACTGCAGCCCGGCGAGGTGCTGGTCTTCGATAATCAGCGGGTCCTGCACGGGCGCACCGAATTCGATCCGACATTGGCGGTCCGCCACCTCAGAAGCTGCAACCTGGACCGTGACGGCGTCCACAGTGCGTTCCGCACACTGGCCCGTCGCTTCGCGCCGCAAGAGGCACAGGCGGTGCTTTACCAGGGGGCTATTCTTTAGCCTGTTGGATGATAGGTCCTCAGTTGAACCACAGCGCGAAAGTCAGGAAACCGGCGCCGCCGAACTCGCGCTGGATCTGGTCGAAATCGTCACCGGTGAGGATCCTGCCGCTTTCGAGATAAGGCGCGATGCCGGGGCCGGTGATCGAGAGCACGAGGTCGAAAGGTTTCGGCTCGTCGAAGAAGCGCTTCATGTTGATGCCCCTGCCGGTGACGCGGAAATGCGGCAGCAGCACGCGGCCTTCGAGAAGGTCCTCGGCCATGGTCAGCGCGGCGAGCCAGGCGGTCACCTGCTGCTCGCCGACCTCGAGGCCGGTCAGCGGATTGACGCCTTTCTGCTGCGGTCCAGGCAGCCATTCGCGGTCATTGTCGGTCTCGGCCAGTATCGCTTTCCAGTCCTCGCGCGACAGCCGGATCATTTCCAGCAAATGGCGGCGCGCGGCCTGCCGGCGCTCCGGCTCGACCACCGGCCAGTTGACGAGGTGCACCAGCGAGACGAAGTCGGCGAAGCGCCATTCCGAAGCGAACATGTTGCCGCTCATGCCGCCGTCCAGTGGCACAAGCGTATCCTGCAGCGGCAGTTTCGCGCGGGGGAACAGCATGTGGAAGGAGCCGTCAAACATGCCCTTGAAATCATGCGCCAGCCAGAAATCGGCCTGCGCCATCAGGAACTCGGCATAGCCTTGCAGCCAGAAGCCGTCGGCGCGGTCGAAGCGGAAGGTGAGCGAGGGTGCTGCATCGCTGGTGTCGATGCTGCCACGGGCAAGCGAGGCCATGATGGCGGCGATGCTTTCGTCGGGCGCGAGCTTGCCATCCTCGTTGAGGTCGATGCCGACGCGGGTGAGGTCGACGACCATGCCGATATCGGCATCGGCCGGCACCGAGCCCAGCGTTGCAGCGGATTTTTCCAGCCGGTCACGGAAGGCGACAAGAATGGCGCGGAATTCTTCATAGGTCAGCGGTTGCGGGTTGGGATTGTCCGGCACGGGCAATTGCATCAGCGGCAGCATGAAGGATTTCGGGCTCTCGAACCCATGCCGATGCAGGCCGGTGGCGAGGAGTTCCAAGGCGGTGAAGAATTCGCCGGCGCCCGCGGCATAGGCCGCTGCCGGATCCCTGGCCGCTGTCGCCTCCAGCGTCGACAGCGCCGCGTTGCGGTCGGCAACGCTCTTCGCCTCAAACATGGACTTGGCCGCGTCCGGCATCTCCGCCCACGCGAAGGATGCCGGCAGGAATGCAAACAAGGCTGCTGCAAGGATCGCTCTACGCATCGTCATTGCCCTCCACTCATGCCGCGAGCATACACGTATTTGACTCGAGGCGTTCTCCGGTCTTGCAGATCAGCGAGTTCGTTTTCGCAATGGCGCCCGGCTTCAACCGACCCGTCAGACAGTCTACACAGGGCGAAACTGGACCTGCCCGTGTCGAATTATCCGCTTTCCTACAAACTGTCGTGGCTGCCGCGCCTGCTGCGACCGTCGCTTGCCGGCGACCGGGACGGTTTCGCGGCGCCCGCGGCAACGTTGATCGATCCGCAGCCCATGCGGAAGGTGCGGCTGGCGTTCGTCGGTGACATTTCGGCAGTCGCCAATCGCGATGCGCCGGAATGCGATCCGCTGATCGCCGCGCTGCTTTCATGCGCCGACCTAGTGGTCGGCAATTGCGAAAGCCCGATCGTCGAACGCCCACGCGCGGCGATCGGCACGCGGCTCGGCACGCATCACGCGATGGGCGAACGCTTCCTGGCCGATGCGCTTGCAACCGCCGGCATCGCGCGCGACAGGCTCGTTCTGTCCTTGGCCAACAATCATGTGCTCGACCAGGGGATTGCCGGCTTCGAGGAAACACGCGCGGCGTTGAGCCGGCTCGGGATCCGGACCATCGGCACGGTTGCGGGCGGACCGGTCCAGCGTCATGCGGCCGGATCGCTGACGATCGGCTTTGCGGCTTTCACCCTGTGGCGCAACACGGACGCCGCGCCGTTCGAGGAACGCATCTCGATGCGCAGCGATCCCGCCGAATGGCCACGCGACGCTTCCGGCATCGACTTGCTTTGCGCGGTGCCGCACTGGGACTGGGAGTTCCGGCATTTTCCACGGCTGGCGACGCGGTCGCTGGCGGGGCGGCTGGCGGATCGCGGCGCCCGGCTGATCGCAGGGCATCACGCGCATGTCGTGCAGCCCATCGAGCGCATCGGCGACAGCCTCGTCGCCTATGGGCTCGGCGATTTTCTCGGCACTGCCTTTACCAGACCGCCATGGCCGGCACGCGTCGGCTCGATATTCGTTGTCGATGTCAGCGCCGATCCGGCCACGCGCGGCGCCATCGCCGCCTACAAGATGCATTTCTTCATGCGGCTGCGGGCAGGCAGCCATGAGCGGCTGGTGCCGGTGGAGACGCTCGACGGGGCGCTCAAGCCGCGGGTAACGGCGCGGCTGGCGACGATTTTCCCAGCCTCGCGGAACTAGAGCGGTTCTTCGTTCCACGGAAACGACGAACTGCCCTAGCTATTTGTTTTGACGCAATTCCGGACGGAAAACCGTTTCACACTTTCCTGGAATGCTCTGGCCGCCCATCGCCGTGAGCGCAGGCGACTTTCGCGCAAAAGCCGCTATCATAGCCGCATCTCAGCGGCGGCCGGGGGTGGCCATGGAAGCAGTGGATTTCATGCCGAGCGAAGCGGTGATCGCAGGCATCAGGCGCGGCATCGAGGACTACGAGGCGAAACGGGCGTCAGCCCAGAAACAGGTCCGCTGGCGGGTGCCCGTGTTCGTCGGCCTGGCCGTCGTCTTCGTCGCGCTCATTGCCTGGCTGTTCAACGCCGCCGCCGATCCGCACGAACAGTGGCTCTCCACGCCGCATGTCTTTCTCTATCTTGGCGGCATGGCCGCGGCGGTGGTGCTCTATTTCCAGGCGCTGAGGCCGGCGACCCGGCTGCAGCAATCCTTCCGCGACACGCTGCTGCCGATGATCTTCGGTTTCGTGCGCGACGTGCGCTACCAGCACGGAACGCGACCGAACTCCTTCGACAGGATGCCGCGCGAAACCGTCGGCGCTTTCAACCGCCAGAGCTTCGACGACGTTATTTCCGGGCGCTACGAGGATTTTCCCTTCGAACTCTACGAGGCCAAGCTCTGGGAAGGCTCCGGCAAAAGCGAGACGACCGCATTCAAGGGCGTCATCGTCGCCTTCGAGACCATCGAGCCGTTCCCGGGCACGCTGGTCGCGGCGCGCAAGGCCGGCAAGGTGGCGCATTTCTTTCGCGGTATGTTCACCAGCAAGATGCAGGAGCTGTCCTCCGGCGTCGAAGACCTCGACGACGCCTATGAATTCCGCACCGACAATGTCGAGGCGGCGCGGCCGCTGGTGACCGGCCGGATGGCGCGGGCGCTGACTTGGCTGCGCGAGACATGGCCCTACGACCCGGCGCGGGTGGCGCTCGGCGGCAGCGACGGCTTTCTGTTGATGCCGCGGTCGAAGAACTTCTTCGAGCTGCCGGATATCTCGCAACCGATCGACTACAACATTCATGTCGCGCCGATGATCACCGATCTCGGCGCCATGCTGGCGACGGCGGCGCTGGTGCGCAAGATCGGCGCGAAGGACGAAGCGGCCGGATAGGGTTCAGCAATCGAAGCCGTATGCAGAACGCATGTAATCCGCCTCTTCCTTCGACATCTTCTTGAACATTACACAGACGGTGAAGCTGCCGATCTGGCGGCCGTTCCTGGTGTAGCCCCAGTCGGAGATGTCGTCCCTGGTGAATTCGATGTTCTGGCCAAGGACGACGTTGCCGACGATTTCCGGCTCGTTCGCCAATATGCCGACGAAGCCGGTGTCGGTCCGCTTGAAGGGGATGACCCAGAAATGCTCCGTCGCATTTCCGTCGACGATCATCACCTTCAGCTTGAACCTGTCGGTTCCCGGCGGCGGAGCGTCGGCCAAGGCCAGGAATTCATCCAGGCTGGATCGCGCCTTTGCGATCGCCGCCGCCATCTCGGCGTCGTCGGAGGCGATCATCATGGCCTTGTCGTCGCCCTCCGCCCAGGCATGCAAAGGAGCGAGCGCCAGCAGCAGGCATAGCGCGATACGAACGGCAACCGTCATGACACCCCCCAACCCCGGTCAAGGCCGCTATCTTCCTGTAATATGTCGGCATTATCAATCGAACTGCGGTTCGCCGCCAAGCTATTGAGGCCATGGGCGGACGCCTGCCATTTGCGACAATCATCCGTGGTTTGCGAAGTGACCTACGCTGATGGTCAGCCGGGTATGACAAGCGGGAAGACCCGGCTGCCGAAGAAATCGAATACGTTGAATGGAATTGCGCGGAGAGGGCAGGATATGCGACCGAGATTTGTGGCAGCGGCGTTCGCGGCGATCGTGCTTTGCGCCGGGCCTGCCCGTGCCGACGACCCGAAGGCGTTCAAGCTGACCATCGACGGCGTGAGCGTCGATATCGATCCGGGCGAGGATGTCGACGTGACCTTGCTCGGCGGCAAGACCAGCAAGGTGAGGCTCGAGCACAATGATTTCGCCACCTTCTCCGACGGAATATTCTCCTTCGTCCATCCGAGCACCAATTCGGTCACCAAGACCGATCTCGGCGACGGCATCGCCCAGTATCTGATGGCATCGGCGCTCGGCACCCTGGTCGTGGTGCAGAAATACGACAGGATGAACCCGGTTTCCCTCAACCAGCTGATGCTGCAGGAGATGACCAAGGAAACAGTCCAGGCGGGTGGTCAGCTGACGCAGCAGCCGACGAGTCGCAAGCTGGCCGACGGCAAGGAGTTGACGGGCCTCAGGGCCACCGTCAAGACGCGCACAGACAGTGCGGATTTCGAGATCGTCGGCTTCGGCACCGCCGATCAAGGGTTGCTCTTCATCACGCGCATCGGCGATCAGGACAATGCGACCGAACAACCGCTGATCGACGAGTTCTGGGAGACCCTGAAGATCAAGCTGTAAGGTGTGCCGATATTCAGGCGAGGCCGGCCTGCTCTGAATCTGAACACGTCTTGGACGGGCTTACAGACCCGTCAGGCCGGCCAGCCAGTTCGCCGAGCGCTTCGCGGCCTCCACCGTTGCGCCAGCGGCGCGGCTGAGATCGGTCTTGACCACGGCATAGCCGGCCTTGGTGCGGTAAAGCACGGCGCGGCCGCCATCGACCGACCCATCGAAGGCGACGGGCTTTGCCGATTCCGTTTCGCTGGCGGTCACCGTTGCGCCGACCGGGACGCTCGGGCGATGGTCGAGCTCGGGCGGCAGGGGGGCGATGGTTTCGACGACGCGGTTCCTGGGCTTCAGATCCGGCCTGGAGGCTTTCGCGGCAAGCTCGGAGGAAGAGGCCGAGCCCTTGACGCGGCAGATGCCTGAAACCAGCGGATAGTTGAAATTGCGCTGGTGCAGCATCTGGCTCTTCATCGCCGCCTCGCAGTCGGCGATCGTCGTCCATTTGGCCGGCGTCTCGCCGATATATTCGCACAGCTTGGCATCGCAGTCGCAGCCGACGATGGTCATGGCGACAAGGGCGGTCTTGATCACGGTCTTGTCCCTTCGAAATTGCCCTTTCCACCCCACTCGCATCAATCCATGCCGAACAAGGCGGGATTTGGCCGCGATTGTGAAATGTGGATGACGGCAGGTTTCCGAAGGTTGCTCAGCGGGCGACTGTGACCGAAATGCCTCAGTCGTCGGCGTAGACATGTTCGAATTTGGCACCGGCCTTGGCCAGAGCCGGCAGGACCAAGTGCAGCTTGCGCACGGCGACGGCCAGCGCGGTGCGGCGCGTGTCGGGCGATACCGGGATCGGCTGGCTGAACAGGATGCGCGCGCCTTCGGGGCGGCGATCTCCGCGCCCGAGGTGACCGTGACAGTGATCTCGTCGTTGCCGCCGATCTCGACGAAGGAGATTCCCTTATCGGTCAGGCGCGGGACCATCTCGGTAAAGGCCTCTCCGCCCGCAGCACTCGCCCGCTGCCGAGGCATCGCGCCAAACTGCCTGGAAAGCCGTTCCCAAAAAGACAGTTGGCGCTGGGATTTCTCCCAGCGCCTCCCTGTCAGATCAGGAGCCGGTTAAGGCAGCAACTTCCGTAAAGTCGTCGCGCCAAGCCAGCCTTGATTTTGACGGTCCTGCCAGTTGCCACCCGAGGGCAGCTCCCGTTCCAGACCACGCCGATCTCCACCCTTGCGGGCTTCGCCCAGCGTGCCATCGAAGGTTTTTACCGGCCTTCATGGCAGCATCGGTCCGCCGTCGGCGTTGGCACGCTTTCCGCGGCACCCGTAGGTCTCGGCATCCGTCCCTCCAACAGGCAAGCCTGCTCTCGTTCTGGGCCGTACGGGCCTCAGGAAATCCGCCTTGCGCTTTGCCTTTCGGCTGGGGCGTTCAGTGGCCGCCTGAGATGGGTTGAACGTACGCCGGATAAGGGGTCTGGGGAATGCCGGCGTGCCTGTGGATAGCGGGATTATCGGGGACCAATGGCAAAAGCTTCGCAATCTGCCGGCCGAACCCCTTAGACAGCCTGCCCCGCTTTTTTAGCGGCCTTGGGTGTTCGAGCCTTGCTCCGCCGCCCGGTCCGCGTTTCAATGTCGGCAAAAGAGTTTGGGCCGGCAAAAGACTTTGGGCGCCGGCGCGGACTCCGCCGCGCATTTTGCGCGACGTGCCTCGGGGAGGTCGGCTTGAAGGTCGGGGTGGTTCTCAATCCGATTGCCGGAGGCGGCAGGCTCAAGCGGCATTGGGCGGAGGCGGCGGCGTCGCTCAAGACGAATTTCGGCGATTTCGACCTGCGCGAGACGCAAGCCTGCGGCGACGCCGAGCGGCTGGCGATCGACCTCGCCGCCGGCGGATGCGATCTGGTGATCGCGGCCGGCGGCGACGGCACCGCCAGCGAGGTGGCCGACGGGCTGCTGCAGGCACGGCAAGAGAGCGGCCGCGAAAGCGCGCTTGGACTTCTGCCTTGCGGCACCGGCATCGACTTCGCGCGCGGGCTTGGCCTACCGCGCGGCATAGGCGCCTCGGTCAAGCAAATCGCCGATGCCGAGGGCCGCAAGATCGACGCCGGCCGCATCTGCTACATCGACGACCATGGCGCGCTGGCCAGCCGCCACTTCATCAATATCGCCAGCCTCGGCCTGTCCGGTGCGACGGATCGCGCCGTCAACGCCGACAAGCGCAAGGGCAGGGTGTCGGCCAAGGCGCTGTTCCTCTGGCGCACGGTGCTCGAGTTCGTCCGCTATCGCTTCCAGGACGTCCGGATCACCATCGACGACGGCGAGCCGGTCGAGGCGCGCATGGCGCTGGTGGCGGTGGCCAACGGCAAATTCTTCGGTGGCGGCATGATGATCGCGCCGGACGCCGAGCTCGCCGACGGCCAGTTCGACGTCGTCATCCTGCGGGCTGCCGGCAAGCTCGGCTTGATCCGCGACCTCCGCCTGCTCTATCGCGGTCGCCATCGCAACCATCCGGCAATCACCGTCCTGCGCGGGCGCAAGGTGATGGTCGAGCCGCTCGGCGATGTCGAGAAGAACGGCGCGCTGGTCGACATAGACGGCGAGTCCCCGGGCCGGATTCCGGCGACCTTCGAGATCCTGCCCGGCGCGCTGACGCTGCGAGGTTGAATCAACTGGCTGAGAGTTTGATTCAGCTGGCACGGGCAGATGGTTGAAATGGCTGGCTGATTTTTTGCGGGGTTATAGTTCCAGCTTAGCCGGGAAGCCCGGCGCGCGCAGCTCCGTCCCGACCGCATCCTCCAGAAGCTTGACGATCTGGGTCGACCAGGCGTCGCCGCCATAGGCGCGCTTGCCCTCTTCGAAAATCGCGTTGACGCGCGACGCCAGGTCGAGCGGGGCGCGGAAATCCCGGCCCATTGCAAGCGCGAAGCCGAGGTCCTTCAGCGCCAGGTCCATGGTGAAGCCGATGTCGTAGGAGCCGTTGAGCACCAGCTGGCTCTCGGTCTCGTGGACGAAGCTGTTGCCGGAAGAGGCGACGATGGCGTGATAGGCCTGGTCGAGGTCGAGCCCGCCCTGTTTGGCGAGCATCAACGCCTCGCCGGCGGCGACGAGATGGATGAAGGCCAGCATGTTGGTGATGACCTTGATCACCGCCGCCGAGCCGACCGGTCCCATCAGGAACGACTTCGCGCACATCGCCTCGATGGCCGGGCGATGGCGTTCGTAGAGCGCGGCGTCGCCGCCGACCAGCGCGGTGATCTTTCCCGCTGCCGCCAGGTGCACGCCGCCGGTTACCGGGCATTCGAGCGTCTCGATGCCCTTCGCCGAAGCAATTCCGGCAAGTCGTAAAATTTCATCGCGGCCGTTGGTCGACATCTCGATCCAGGTGCCGCCGGCTGGCAGGCCTTGGAGCAATCCGTCGGGACCGCCGAGCACCGCTTCGCTCACCTTGGGCGATGGCAGGCAGGTGATCGCGTTGCCGGAGCGGGCCGCCGCCTCGGACGGGCTTTCCGCCGCCGCCGCGCCGAGCGCGACGAGACGATCGACCGCTTCCGGGTCGCGGTCGAAGACGGTGACGGCAAAGCCGTTGCGCAGCAGGCTGGCGGCAAGCTTGCCACCGAGATGGCCGAGGCCGATGAAGGCGTAGCTTTCACTCACGGCATCAGCGGCGTCTGCATCATCTGCAAATGCAGCTCCTTGCCGGAGTAGGGATGCGCGTCGCAGACCTCCTCATTGAGCTCGACGCCGAGGCCGGGCTCCTTCGAGGGGACGACGTTGCCGTCCTGCCATTCGATCTTCTTCTTGAGCAGCGTGGCGTGAAAACCGTCCCACTGCTTCAGGGATTCGAGGATGAGGAAATTCGGCAGCGTCGCCGCAAGCTGGATGTTGGCCGCGCCGACGATCGGCCCGCAATAGCAGTGCGGCGCGATCTGGATGTGATAGGCCTCCGCCATGGCGGCGATCTTCTTGGTTTCAAGGATGCCGCCAGAGCGGCCGAGATCGGGCTGCAGGATAGTGGCGGCGCGGTTCTCGATGACGCGGGCGAATTCGAACTTGGTGGTCAGGCGTTCCCCGGTGGCGATGGGGATCGAGGTGCCGCGGGCGACCTGCGCCATCACTTCGGGCATATCCGGCGGCACCGGCTCCTCGAACCAGAGCGGGTCGTAGGGCTCGATGGCGCGCGCCATGCGCAGCGCGCCGGATGCGGTGAACTGGCCATGCGTGCCGAACAGGATGTCGGCCCTGGTGCCGACCGCCGCGCGGATCGCCTTGATCATGCGCGCCGAAAGGTCGATGTCGATCAGGCGCGGCTGGTGGCCGTCATAGGCGGTGTAGGGACCAGCCGGGTCGAGCTTCACGGCGTTGAAGCCCTGCTCGACATATTCGAGCGCGCAGGCGGCGGCCATGTCGGGGTCGTTGTAGACGTTCTTGCCGCGCGCATCTTCCGAATGGACGCTGCCGGTGTGCGGATAGAGATAGGTGTAAGAGCGCAGCGTCTCATGCACCTGGCCGCCGAGCAGCTTGTAGACCGGCTTGCCGGCTTCCTTGCCGACGATGTCCCAGCAGGCCATTTCGAGCGCCGAGAAGCAGCCCATGCCGGAGACGTCGGGGCGCTGGGTGAAGCCGGAGGAATAGGCGCGGCGGAAGAAATTCTCGATGTCATGCGGATCGCGGCCGACGAGATAGCGTTCGGCCATGTCCTCGATCATCTTCGCGGTGACATGCGCGGAGAAGGTGGCGTTGTAGGCTTCGCCATAGCCGGCCACGCCGCCATCGGTGGTGAGCTTGACGAAGATGAAATACTTGCCGCCGATGCCGGGCGGCGGGTTGCCGACAACCCAGGTCTTGACGTCGGTGATTTTCATTTGTGGTCCTCCAGAATCAGGTCGGCGCCTTTCCATCCGGTCAGGATCGAGGCGGCGTTGGTGTTGCCCGTGATGTTGTCGGGGAAAATCGAAGCGTCGACGATCCGCAAGGCGTCCAGCCCGTGCACCTTCAGCCGCGGATCGACCACGGCGCGCGACGCGTCCGGCCCCATCCGGCAGGTCGAGACCGGGTGATAGACGGTGCCCGAGCGTTTCCTGAAATCCTGGATCAAGTCGGCATCCGACCTTATCGAGGGGCCGGGCAGAACCTCTTCCTCGATGATCTCGGCCATGGCCGGCATCGAGGCGATCTTGCGCACGAACTTCACCGCCGCCAGCATCTCGTCGACGTCGGCGTTGGTCGAATAGGCGTTGGCTGTGATCCTGGGATAGTCGCGCGGGTTGTTCGATCGGATCATGATCTCGCCGCGGCTCGACGGGCGACAGTTGGACAGGCCGATGGAGAAGCCCGGCCATGGGTCGGGCGTCAGGATCGGACGCTCGCCGCTCTTCGGGATGACGGTCGAGAAGGCCTGGAAATAGAGCTGCATGTTCGGCCGCGCCATCGTCGGGTCGGTGCGGAAGAAGCCGCCGGCATTGTTCATCGACAGCGACAGCGGACCGGAGCGTGTCAGTATGTACTGCATACCGACCAACAGCTTGCCCCACCATGGGCGCAGGATCTGGTTGAGCGTCGGGACCTTGCCCTTGAAGGTATAGTTGATGCCGACATGGTCCTGCAGGTTGGCGCCGATATTGTCGTTGGCATGGACCGCCGGGATGCCGAGGCCGGCCAGCAGCGCCGACGGGCCGACGCCGGAAAGCTGCAGCAGTTGCGGCGAGTTGACCGAGCCACCCGACAGGATCACTTCGCGGCCCGCGCGTGCCGTCTTCTTCTGACCATTCTGCTCATATTCGACGCCGACGGCGCGCTTGCCCTGGAACAGGATCTTCGTCGCCAGCGCGTTGGTCTCGACGCGGACGTTGACGCGCTTCATGGCCGGCCGCAGGAAGGCGCGGGCGGCGGACATGCGGCGCCCGTTCCTGGTCGTGATCTGGTAGATGCCGACGCCTTCCTGGGAAGCGCCGTTGAAGTCCGGATTGAACGGCAGGCCGGCCTGCTCGGCGGCGGCCAGATAGCGCTTGGTCAGCGGGTGTACGGCGCGGGAACAATCGGTGACGCGCAAGGGGCCGCCGACGCCGCGCCACCGGTCGGCGCCGGCCGCATTGTCCTCCATCGCCTTGAAGGAGGGCAGAAGATCGTCATAACCCCAGCCGGGATTGCCGGCGGCGGCCCAGGCGTCGAAATCCTCGCGCGCGCCGCGGATAAAGACCATGGCGTTGATGGAGCTCGAGCCGCCGAGCAACTTGCCGCGCGGCCAGTGGTCGGCATTGCCGGCGAGACCGGGATCCGGCTCGGCCTTGTAGTTCCAGTTGACGGCCGGATCGAAGAAGGTCTTGCCGTAGCCGAGCGGCATCTGGACGTAGAACCGCCGATCGGTTCCGCCGGCCTCCAGCACCAGCACCGAGAAGCGGCCCGACGCCGACAGCCTGTCGGCAACGACCGAACCGGCCGAACCGGAGCCGACGACGATGAAATCATAAGTCTGCATGATGGCGTGGGCGGCTCCGCAATGTCGGGCTTACCCTAGACATTGCCGGCTCGCGGCGTCGCCGTGGCTTCCGGCATGGCTTGTGAAAAAAGCGACCGGCGAAGCGGCGTGCATTTCGCTTTCACCAAAGCTTGCGACATGGCGGTCGCATTGCTACGCAACAGCAACCGACCTCCAAGGATTTCGCCATGGTGCATTACGCGGACGGAAAACCTCTCGGCGATCTCACTTTGAGGACGCTCGCCATGCCCTCTGACGCCAATGCCGCCGGCGACATCTTCGGCGGCTGGGTTATGGCGCAGATGGACCTTGCCTGCGGCATCCGCGCCGCCGAGCGCGCCAAGGGGCGCGTGGTCACTGCCGCGGTCAAGGAGATGTCCTTCGCCAAGCCGATGAAGATCGGCGACACGCTTTGCATCTACACCCATGTCGAGCGCGTCGGCCGCACCTCGATGGTGCTCAAGGTCGAGGCCTGGGCGCAACGCTACCTTTCCGACCTGATGGAAAAGGTCACCCATGCCGATTTCGTCATGGTCGCGCTCGACGGCGAAGGCAAGCCGAAGCCCGTTCCGGCCGAGATCTGACGGGAGACCGATTCTCCCCAGGCTTGCCCTTTTGTAACAACGCCCGCGTGGGAGATGCGCTTCGCGACATCCGATGGTTGCCTTCGCGCCCCACTTTGAGGTCGCGAGGGGGAAAACAATGCGTCAACATTTGCTGAACGGCTGGCTCGTGGCAGCCCTTATTGCCCTGGTCTGCCTGCTCGGCATAACGGCCTACATGGAGGTCAGGAAAGACCTTCCGCGCGTCGCCTGCGTGCGGGATCGCGCCGTGGCCGGCAAGAGGGCCGCGCAATCGGAAAGCTGCTCGACGGCGTGTTGCGGCAGCACCAATCCAAACGCCTGAATGGGTGGCCGGCTAAAGACAGTCCTGCTTGTCGAGGCGGTTGCGCGGAGACGCCGGCGAGGCTAGCGGCGAGGCCGCAGCGGATTTGATCGAAGCGAAACGCAAGACAGGGGCCGGCGCCGAGCCGCACGGTTCATCCAATGGTTCAGAAACCATTGGACTACAGGGGTTTCAAGCCTGCTGGCTATCGAATTTCGCGCGCGCTTCGCGGACCCGATTGGTGTTCTTGCGCGCCCATTCGCCGAGCGCCCCGACCGGCACGAGCAACTCGTGGCCGAGCTGGGTCAGCTCGTAATCGACACGTGGCGGAATGGTCGGAAACACTTTTCGCGTCACGAATCCGTCGCGTTCCAGACCGCGCAAGGTGGTGGTGAGCATCTTCTGCGAAATGCCGCCGACGGCGGCGCGCAATTCGTTGAAGCGCATCGCCCCGTCGCCCAGCTTGCCGACCACGAGCACGGTCCATTTGTCGCCGACTCGTTGCAGGATCTCCGACACGGCACGGCAGTCTTCGGTGATGTGCGGGTGCCTCAGTAACAAAAACGTGCCTCCTTGCGCGCCGGTTTGTCAGTATCAGATATAGCGCCGGTATCCAAGCGATACCAGCAATTCCCGCAAGGAGAGAGCCCCTATGTCCAAACCAAAAATCGCCATCGTCGTCGGTTCGACGCGCGCCGCCCGCTTCGCCGACGTCCCGACGCAGTGGATCGCCAAGATCGCCAAGGCGAACGCCGACATCGAGGTCGAGGTCGTCGATCTGCGCGATTTCCCGCTGCCGTTCTTCGACGAAGTCGCGTCCTCCGCCTGGGCGCCGTCGCAGAACGAAGTGGCGCAGCGCTGGCAGAAGAAGGTCGCCGAGTTCGACGGCTTCATCTTCACCGCCGCCGAATACAATCACGGCCCGACGGCCGTGCTGAAGAACGCGATCGACTACGCCGCCAATGAATGGAACAAGAAGCCGGCCGGCTTTGTCGGTTACGGCAGCGTCGGCGGCGCGCGCGCGGTCGAACAGCTTCGCCTGCATGCCGTCGAGCTGCAGATGGCGCCGGTGAAGTCGGCTGTCCACATCGCCTGGGGCGATTTCCTCGCCGTCCGCCAGGGCGAGAAGAAGCTCGAGGACATCGAGCACCTGAACCAGGCTGCCGCGGCGTTGGTCAACGACGTCGCCTGGTGGGCGAAGGTGTTGAAGGCGGCGCGCAAGGCAGATGTGCTCGACGAGGAAGCCCGGGCTGCCTGAGCGGTTGATCGATATTGTCCTCCCATTGGGAAAGGGGCGGCGCGAGCGTCGCCCCTTTTTCAATTTGCGCGAACCCGAGCTACCGTCTTGCCTAGATTCCAGTTTGATCTCTTTAAGCCGTCGCAATAGCTGCGTTCGGGTTTGCCGGTCACTTGACCGCTCGGGACGACGCGTTAGATGCAGGCCCGAATCCGCTCAAGACAAAGCCAGTACAGTGCTGGAGGACCTGAATGCCTTGGCTTGGCAGATGGCGTAATCAGTACGGGTCCGTCCTCGACATAACCGGCGAGGACGGCGGCCGGATTGAAGGCACGTTTCGCACGGCGCTCGAAGACAGCAGCTTCTATGGACAGACCGTGCCGATATCCGGCATCGCGCATGGCGATGTGATTGGAGTAACGGCCGCCGGCGAGGGTACCGCCGGCCCCGCCGCGGTGAGTTACACCGGCATATTGCGGGACGGCAAACTGGAGACGATGTGGCTGACGGTGGCGGGCAGCACCATCACCGGCAAGCAGGGCGAAACCGCTTCCCGCAAGCGGGTAGGGACCTGGCGTGCCTTCGGCATTAGCCTCGACACCTTCGTCCGAGAATAGCCAAGCTGGCGGGCACCGAGTGCCTTGCCAGGACGCGGCGCAAGCCATTGCTGCTTGGCGCCGCTCTGATCGCGATCGCTGCCGCCGTTTAATATCCGAGCCGAAAATACAAACTTCTCGCTAAGAGCTCGGGGGAACCACGAAGCGCCGGTCGTTGTAACGAGCGAGATATCCGGAATGTACGGGGTCGGCGAGATGCCGGGATTTCATATAGACCTGCGCCAGGGTCGACAGCCCGCCCTCGAGAGGCTCAACCTCGACCGGCAAGCGCAAATTGCCGGGCGCGCCGACGGATTCAAGCCTGTCGAGGCGTGAGAGAATGCGATCATCGACCTCGTAAAGTTCGCCGGC
This sequence comes from Mesorhizobium sp. B4-1-1, assembly GCF_006439375.1. NCBI lineage: Bacteria > Pseudomonadati > Pseudomonadota > Alphaproteobacteria > Hyphomicrobiales > Phyllobacteriaceae > Mesorhizobium > Mesorhizobium sp. B4-1-1. The sequence goes on along the minus strand of NZ_VFTH01000004.1, from coordinate 60,002 downwards.
GACCTGAAAGCCGGCACCCGGTTCGTTGAACATCATCGGAGCGAAGCGAGGCCCGGCAATCAGCATTGGAAAACGCTCATGCGTCCGACAGTTGCCAAGAAACGCAGCCCCGCTCAAACCCTGCTCGTGGAGGGGGAACCCTCTTTTCAAGGTGCCAAAGGCGAAGATGTTCGTGACCATTCAGGTGAACGTCGGCCAAAGCCGGAAGTTCATCCTAGCAAGCTGTTCCGGCTACCGCCGCGCCACCGGGCGGTGGCCGTCGGGCAGGCGGGTGGCGATCAGCTTGTCGATGCGGCGGCCGTCGAGGTCGACCACTTCAAAGCGCCACCCTTGCGCGTCGACGCACTCGCCGGTCGTCGGCAGATGGTGGAGATGCGACAGCACATAGCCGGCGACGGTTTCGTAGTCGCGGTTTTCGGGCAGGTCGATGCCCAGCACCTCAGCCATCTCGTCGGCCTGCATATAGCCGGCCAGCAGCCACGAGCCGTCATCGCGCTTGACGGCGTTCTCTTCCTCGCCCGCCTCGAGGTCGGAGCGGAACACGCCTGTAATGGCTTCGAGGATGTCGGCCGGCGTGACGATGCCTTCGAAATGGCCGTATTCATCATGAACGAGCGCCATCGGCACGTCCGATTCCCTAAGCTTCTGCAGCACGTCGAGCGCGTCGGCCTGGTCATGCACGATGGGGGCGACGCGCACATGCTGGCGCGGATCCAGCACCCTGCCGGCGAGAAGGGCGGCCAGGACGTCGCGCGTCTGGATGACGCCGACCATGGCGTCGACATTGCCGTCGCCGACGGGCAGGCGCGAGTGCTGGGTATCCATCAGAAGCTTTTTGACGGCGTTCTCGTCGGACTGCAGGTTCAGCCAGTCGACCTCGGTGCGCGGCGTCATGACGGCGCGCACGGCGCGGTCGCCGAGGCGCATGACGCCGGCGATCATGCGGCGCTCGTCGGATTCGATGGTGCCGTGATGCTCGGCCTCGGCGACCAGCATCTTGATCTCCTCGTCGGTGACCTTCTCTTCCGCCTCGCCAGCCTGGCCGAGCAGCCACAGAACGGCGCGGCCGGAAATGTCGAGCAGGAAGACGAGCGGCGCCGAGATGGTGGCAATGATGGTCATTGCGGGCGCCGCGCGGACGGCGACGCGCTCGGGATCGCGCAGCGCGATCTGCTTCGGCACAAGCTCGCCGACGATCAGCGAGGCATAGGTGATGATTGCGACGACGATGCCGACGCCGACAGGGTCGGCGATGTTTTCGCGGATGCCGGTCGTGGCCAGATACTGCGCCAGCCTTTCGCCGAGGGTCGCGCCCGAGAACGCGCCCGAAAGAACGCCGACGAGCGTGATGCCGATCTGCACCGAGGACAGGAATTTGCCGGGGTTCGAGCCCAGCGCCAGCGCCCGGCCGGCGCCCTTGACGTTGCGGTCGATCATCGCCTTGAGGCGGGCGGGCCGCGACGAGACGATGGCGAGCTCCGACATTGCCAGAAGGCCGTTCACGCAGATGAGGACGGCAACGACGGCGATTTCAACATAAAGCATGGGCGGTCAATAGCATTGCTGCAGTGCATTCGAAAATAGCTTGTCGGTATTTTTGGAACATGACAGACGCGCTGTTCAAGCCGCATCCCAGATCGGCGCCGAGAAATGCCCGACAAGCGCGTCGATGGCGGCGCGCACCCTTCGGCGTCAGCGCGCGCGTGACGTCATTGCGGCGTCTTCAGCACGCCGATCACAGCCATGCCGTCGGTGAAATAGGGATCGCCGCCGCCGTTGCGTCCAGTCTTGGTGGTGCCGATCCCCGGTATCTCGCTGGTGGATGCCAGCAAACCAGCGGCCTTCAGGTCGCCGACCAGGAAGTCGCGCTCGGCGTCGATGTCGGGGCCGATATGATGGGTGACGGCGCCCGTATCGTGGCTGAGGCCGACGCCGCGATCGAAGCTGGCGGCGCCCAGCCAGAGCGGGCGGCCGTCGTCGCCGACCGTGTCCGTCTGCCAGAAGCGGACATGATGGCGCCGGTCGGCGCTGTCGCCGGCCGGTTTCTCGAAAGCAAGATCCTGGGCGCGGCCCTCGAACAAAAGGCGGCTCATCGGTGCATCGGGGTAGGGGCGGGAAAACAAGACGCTTTCGCCGATATCGATCGCGGTGCGCAGCGTCACGGCATCGGCCGTATCCCAGCCGGCGACGGCGAAGGCGTGGACGACCTGCTTTTCGGTGCCGACCAGGTCGACATTGATCGGGTCGCCGGGAATGCCTTGCGGCGTATGCGTCACCATCTCGAAGGGCCGGGTGCGGAAGCCGCGCTCCCGCCAGGTCCAGAATTCCGGCGCGGCGAGATAGGCGAGCGCCAGATAGAAGGCGCAAAACGCCGCCAGCCAGATCGCCGCGCGCCGCCTCAGGTTTCTTTGGCTCATGGATGCCACCCGACCCCGTCCGGCATCTGTTGCGCTACTATCATGGGAAATCAATGGCCAGCGATCTGGAGATCATTTATCATTAGCTACCGCTAAAGGGGCGCCAATGGAGCGGATAAGGACAAGCCACGGGAAAATGGCGCTGACCGCGGAGCTTGTCGCGAGGGTCGAGCGCATGGAGCCCGATCCCGGTCCCGAACCCGGAACAAGCGAGCACAGCGACGCCGAATTTGACGATCTGGCCGAACAACTGCTTGCGCAATATCGGCCTGAGACGCTCTGGATCTTTGCCTATGGCTCGCTGATCTGGAATCCGGAGTTCATCTATGAAGAGCAGCGTCCAGCCACCGCGCCAGGGTGGCATCGCTCATTCTGCCTGACGCTGACACGTTGGCGCGGAACGCGTGAGTTGCCGGCGCTGATGCTGGCGCTCGACCGGGGAGGCAGTTGCAACGGCATCGCCTACCGGCTGCCGTCGGAGGACCATTTTGGGCAAATCGTCCAACTGCTTCGTCGCGAAATAGACGCGAACCCGCCGACCAATGTGCCCTGCTGGATCAAGCTCCGGACCAAGGACGGACCGTTGCGTGCACTGGCCTTTGTCGCCGCACCCCAAGGAAGGGCCTATGCCGGCAAGCTGGCGCTGGAGCAGGTTGCGCACACGCTGGCGCGCGCCGCCGGGCATTGGGGCTCCTCGGCGCAATATCTTTTCCGAACGGTCGCCAAGCTGGAGGAAAGCGGGATTCGCGACAGAAACCTTTGGCGTGTCCAGGATCTGGTCGCCCGGCAGATCATCGCCGCCACCGAAGCCCGAGGCTGATCTAGCGGCAGGCGCGGTAGCCGCTTTTGCGGTTCTTGATGTCGAAATGGAAATGGTTGCGGTGGTCGTAATTGTAGCCGGGGCCGAGCACCGTCGTGAAATACTCGCAACCGTCGGCGCGCACATTGTTGAGGAAGCCGCGCGTGCGGAAGGCGAACAGGCCGGGCTTGCGGACATCGATGTCGTCGCCATTGTTGAGCTCGATGCTCATGACGTCGAGCGCGTTGCCCTTGCCGTGCTCGGACAGGACGCCTTCGCCGGCGATGTTGCGGCAGGAATAGCTGGAGCCCTGGTGGATCGCCTTGACGCCGGAGAAATAGCGCCAGCGGGCGGCCGGCTGCAGCTCGTTCTTCGTCCAGGCGGCAAAGGTGGCGGCCATGTTGCAGGTCAGCGTTGCGGCCGGCTTCATGGCGACGCTGCCGATGGCAGAGACCTTTACCGGGAAATCGATACCGCACTGGCCTTCATGGATCGGCTGGATGTCCTGATAGACGACGCCCATCCGCTTCAACTCGCTGCGGCAGTCGATCTCGCTGGCCGGCAACTGCTCGCCGGGCGACATCGGCTCGTCCATGCGCGGATAGGCGGCCTCGGTCATGTAGGGATTGGACGGAACGAGGCGCTGCATTCCGGAATATTGCGGCGCGTCGGGCTGCGGCACGGCTGCCGTCTGGCTGCCGACATCGACGGCCGGCTGCAGCGCAAAGACGTCGCCCGTCGTACAGGCCGATATCGTCGCGATGGCAACGCCCGCGGCCAGCCCTGCGATCGTGACGCGCACACGCTTGTTCCGTAGCGCCAAGCCAAGCATGGCGCCAAGTCTTCGAGCCATTGAAAGGCATCCTTGTCCCCGAATGGCACAAGATTAATCGCCAAGAGTAAAGGAAAGATCAGCGGCGCCATTCACGCATGCGGCGGAATTGCGGCGCTGTTCTTGCTGGGAGCGACTCGAAACTTTCGAGATCATTCTTATTGGCAAAAAGTGCCGCCGTGGCGGCGTGGTTCCAGGTCGAGGTGGAAATGCAGCGCGTGGTCGGGATCGGCGCCTGGTCCGAGCACCGTCTTGAACGGCCCGCAGGCAGCCTTGCGCACCGCGTCGAGGAATTTTGCGTCCTTCTCCGGCGGCGTCGGCCCGACCTCGATCTTCCTGCCGTCCGACAGGGTGAAACCGGCGATGTCGAGCGCGTTGCCGAAGGCGTGTTCCGACAGTTTGCGGGTGCCATGGCGCGGGCGGCAGACAAAGGCCGAGCCCTGGTCGATCGACTTCAAGTCGGCGCCGAGCTCGGCCTTTGCCGTGGGTTGGACGATTTCTGCCATGAAGCGCGCCGCCGCCTCGGCCATCTGGCAGTTGAGTTCGGCGCCGGGACTGATACCGATGGATTTGCCAAGTGTTTTCAAAATTATCGGATAGGGAATCGAGCAGCCGATTTCCGCGTCGTGCTCGGCCTTATGCTCCTCGAACCCGACGCCCAGCGCCTTCAGCCTCTCCCGGCATGCGGTTTCTTCCGCCGGCATCTTGTCGGCCGGCATATCGGCCGAGCGCGGATCGGGAAGCATCTTTTCCTCGCCCGGCGGTTCGGGTTTTTCCGATGGCTGCGGCCCGGTTTCCGGCGGCTCGGGTTCAAGTTCGGTGGGCCTCTGCGGGGGCGTGGGCACGACATCCGGCGTCTGCGGTTCGGATTGCGTCCGCGGCCCGGATCGAGCGCTCTTCGAACGTGGCGGGCGGGCATCCCATTTCGGGTGCGACTTGTCCTGGTTGAGAAAGTCGTCATTGCTGTCGATGCGGCTTTTGTCTCGCCCGGACCTATCGGCGCTGTTCTCCATATCCTGCGGACGCGACCCCGGAACCGCTGTCGCCGCAGGCGTTTGCGGCGCCGGAGCGGCGCTCTGACCGGCCGGCGGCAGGTGCCTCTTATGCCGATGATGATGCTTGGCGGTGGCCGGCGTAACCAGCAGGATCGCAGCCGCCACAGGCAGCGCCAGTCTGCAAAATCGTGAAAGGCTCAGCGTTGCCATCGCCCGGAAACGGCGGTCGCGTTGCGAAGTTGCCTGCGCGACCCGCCTTGCCGATCACAATCGGTTACCGGCGCGTTACGCGCCGATGGCTTCAAGGCCTTCCTCCAGCCAATCGGCAAGCATCGGCAGGCCAAGCAGATACTTGGCCGTGCGCTTCCTGGGACGCTCCTTGGCCGCGGCCACCGCGTCCACCCATTCGGATGCGTCATAGTCGCCGCGTCCGACCCAGGCGAGCGCGATCAGCTCGGCCGCTTCGTCGATATTGAGATCGTTGATCAGCTCGCGGAATTCCTCCTCGGTGAGGTCTTCCGAAGCTTCCTCGACAAGGCCGTCATGGTGATGGCTGGCATGGGTGTCGCCGTCGAACTCGACCTCGTGCTCGGCACCGTCGTCATAGTCCTCGTTTACGGCGGCGCTCAGCGCCTTGGCCTTGAGGATGAACAGGCGCACCGTGTCCGGATCGATCGAAAGGTCCCACTCCTTATCGAGGCGCTGCTGCACGGTTCCTTCTCCACGTGATGCGCTTGGCCCGATGATAGCGGAATTAAAGCGCGCGTCACGTCCGGAGGTAACGGCTTCTGTCCCGGCCGTCCAAAATAGTTCGGCAGCTACCCGCATTTCAGGATGAAACCGCGCCAAGGCGGCGTTAATCTGGCATTGTCACGCTCATGGAGGCTTCGATGCGCAGACGTTTGCTTGTTCAGGTCATGGCTATCGCGGCGCTGCCGCTGTTCGTTGCGCCGGCTTTTGCAGCTGGTGAAGGCGGCAGCAGCGGTGGCCAGACGACCACCACCTGCAAGAAGGGCGAGGTTTGGGACAAGAAAAAGAAGAAATGCGTCGTGCCGCAATATGGCATGCTGGATGACGACAGCATCTATGAGGCCGGCCACGATCTGGCGATGGCCGGGCGCTATGACGAGGCGATCTCGGTGCTGACGCTGGCCGCCAACAAGCAGGATCCGCGCATCCTCAACTACCTCGGTTATTCGCATCGCCATTCCGGCCGCGTCACGGTCGGCCTTGGCTATTACGAGGAAGCGCTTCGCATCGACCCGAACTACACGCTGGTGCGCGAATATCTCGGTGAAGCGCATCTGCAGATCGGCGATCTCGCCGGCGCGCAGCAGCAGCTCCAGGAAATCGAAAAGCGGACCGGCAAGGGCTCGCGCGAATACGGCATGCTGTCCGAGCAGATCGATCATTTCCTGAGGAGCTGAACAGGGCTCGACGTCTCTCGAACCGGCTGTGATTGCTCACAGCCGGTTTTTGTTGCCCGCCGTCAGCCGCGGGCCCGCGAAAGCGGTGATCATTTTGCCGAACTTCAATTTTTGGGCGTGAAAATCGCGCGAAGATCGCTATATTCAGGGAAATTGTGGTGAAACGGTTCCGTTAGCCCGAGGCTGCCGGACCGTTTTCTTTTTGTACCCATTTGACAAGGCTGCTCCCGAAAAGCGGGGGTGGCGGCAGGAAAGGTCAGGCATATGATCAAGGTCCCGATGACAGGCGAGGGGTTCGCGTCATTGAAGGAAGAACTTCGCTGGCGTCAGCAGGAGGAACGTCCCCGTATCATCGAGGCGATCTCCGAAGCGCGCTCGCATGGCGACCTGTCGGAAAATGCCGAATATCACGCGGCGAAGGAGTCGCAGAGCCACAACGAAGGCCGCATCAACGAGCTCGAGGATCTGATCGCGCGGGCCGAGGTTATCGACGTCTCCAAGCTTTCCGGCGACAAGGTGAAGTTCGGCGCGACCGTCGTGCTCGTCGACGAGGACACCGAGGAAAAGAAGACCTACCAGATCGTCGGCGACCAGGAAGCGGACGTGAAGTCCGGCCGCATCTCGATCTCCTCGCCGATCGCGCGGGCGCTCATCGGCAAGGAAGTCGGCGACGCCATCGAGGTCAATGCTCCGGGTGGCGCCAGAGGCTACGAGATCGTCCAGGTGCAGTTTATCTAGCAGCTCAGGCTGGCGCCTTCGATCGAAGCGCCAGCAGCCGTTCCGCTTCCGCTATCACCTCAGCCGCCGTGATCTTGCCGCTGGCCGGCGCCATCAAGGTCGACGCAAACTTCCCGCGCGGGCCGGTGAGACCCGGTTCCGTCGCCAGGAAGATGGCGACCGTCGGCAGGCCGAAGGCGCTGGCGAGGTGGGTGAGGCCGGTGTCGGCGCCGATGACCAGCGTCGAACGGCCGAGGAGCGCGGCGACGTCCGCGAGTGGCGATTTGGCAACCAGCACCGTCCCTGGCACGGCACCTGAAACGGCTTCCGCCACTTTCTTTTCCGCCTCGTTCGACCAAGTGACCACCGGCGTGAACTGCCGGTCGGCCAGCCGGCGCGCGGTTTCGATCCAATCCTCGACCGGCCATTTCTTGTCCTCGCGGCTGGTGCCGTGCAGCAGGAGGGCGGTTCTGCCTTCAATGCCGGCCGGATTGCCCGCCGGCGGCACGATGCCGGAGTCGAGCGTCGACAGGTCAGGCTGGTAGCCAAGCGCCAGCCCGAACAGCCGCCTGGTGCGCTCAATGGCATGCAGGTCACGCGGCACGGCATATTTGCGCTGATAAAACAGCGTCGCCAATGGCTCGCGGGCGCTGGCGCGGTCGAAGCCGGCGATCGGCGCGCCGGCCTGTATGGCGACCAGGGCCGACTTCAACAAGCCTTGGGCGTCGATGACGAGATCGTAGCGGGAGGCGCGCAGCGCTTTGCGCAGTCCGGCCATCTCGCGCCATGTGGCGCCGTCGAGAAGCCGCTTGCGCCAGCGCCGGACCGCAACCTTGTGGATCACTCCAACGGCCGGATGCAGCGCCACGATCCCGGCAAACGCCTCTTCCACGCACCAGTCGAAATTTATGTCGGGGCGGTTGCGCACCGCGTCCTCGACGGCGGGAAAGGTGTGAATGACATCGCCCATCGACGATGTCTTGACGATCAGCACTTTCATGCGGCTGCCGGAACCTCGAGCAAGCGGTCGGCCGCGGCTGTAACGCGGGCGACATCGAGCGTCTTCAGGCAGTTGAGATGGCTGAGCGGGCAGACCTTCTTGTGGCAGGGCGAGCAGGACAGATGCAGCCAGATCAGCTCGGAGCGGTCGCTGAGCGGCGGCGTGTTTTGCGGCGAGGTCGAACCGTAGACGGCCACGATCGGGGTGCCGACGGCGGCCGCGACATGCATCAGCCCGCTGTCGTTCGACACAGCAAGCTTCGCCGCGGCGATCAAGTCGATGGCGTCCTCCAGCCGCGTCTTGCCGGCAAGGTCGACGGCGCCCGGGGCAAGTGCTGCGATCTCACCGGTCACATCGGCATCGTTCTTCGAGCCGAGCAGGACGACGCCCAGACCCTTTGCCATCATGTCCCGGGCAAGCCCGGCATAATGATCGCTCGGCCAGCGTTTTGCCGGGCCGAACTCGGCGCCGGGCATGAGCGCCACGAATTTCCGGCCCGCCAGCCCGAAGCGCGCCAGCAAATCCGCCTGGTTGGCCTCGTTGACGGTAAGCCTCGGCGCGCGAAACGTGCCGCCGCGCGCGAGGCCGAAATAGGCGCGCGCCGTGCGCCGTTTCAGCGCTTCGGGCAGCGGCACGACATCGGTCAGCAGGCCATAGCGCATCTCGCGCAGATTGCCGACACGATGCGGGATGCGGGCAAAGAACGGGATCAGCGCCGATTTCCAGCTTCCCGGCAGCACATAGGCCATGTCGTAGCGGCCACGCAGCAGGCGGCCGAAGCGCCTGCGGCTGCGGAATTCGAGCGCTCCCGGCATCAGCGGAAAGTCGATCTGGCTGCGTATCTCGGGCATGCGCTTGACCAGTGGTGCCGCCCAGGCCGGCGCCAGCACGTCGATGGCGGCGTGCGGATGCTTTTCCCTCAGCGCCGCAAACAGGCACTGCGCCATGACCATGTCGCCCACCCAGCGTGGGCCGATCACGAGGATCGTTGGGCCTTCAGCCATTCGACATAGTCCCTGACGCCGGTTTCGACTGTACGGAATTGGCCATTGTAGCCGGCCGCGCGCAAGCGGGACATATCAGCCTGCGTGAAACTTTGGTAGCTGCCCTTGAGATGGTCGGGGAAGGGGATGAATTCAATCTCTCCCTTGCCCAGCGTGTCGATCACCGTCTCGGCGATGGCGCGGAACGGCTGGGCGCGGCCGGTGCCGCAATTGAAGATGCCGCTCGCGCCGCGTTTCCACAGCCACAGATTGACCTCCGCGACGTCGCCGACATGGATGAAGTCGCGGCTCTGCTCGCCGGGGCCGAAATCGCCATAAGCGCCGAACAGCTTCGGGTTTTCGCCGCGCTCGACCTGATTGAACAGGTGGAAGGCGACCGAGGCCATGGCGCCCTTATGCGCCTCGCGCGGTCCATAGACGTTGAAATAGCGCAGGCCCGCGACCTGCGAATGATCGGTGTCGAAGACATTGCGGCGGACATAGTCATCGAACAGTTTCTTGGAATAGGCGTAGACGTTGAGGGGCCGCTCTAGTTCGGGCTCCTCGCGAAATTCGTTGCCGCCGCCATAGACCGACGCCGAGGAGGCATAGAGGAAGGGCACGCGCAGGGCCAGGCAGGCATGCAGCAGGCGCTTGGAATAGGCGTAGTTCACCTCCATCATGAACTTGCCGTTCCATTCGGTGGTGGTCGAGCAGGCGCCTTGATGGAAGACGGCCTCGATGCGGCCCAGCGCGCCGTCCTCGAGCCGGGCGAGAAAATCGTCCTTGTCGAGATAGTCGGCGATGCGCAGGTCGGCGAGGTTGGCGATCTTGTGGCCGTCGGTGAGGTCGTCGACGACGACGATGTCGTCATGCCCCTCGGCGTTGAGAGCGGCGACGATGTTGGAGCCGATCATGCCGGCGCCGCCCGTGACGATGATCATGCTTTTCAGCCTTGCTCCGTTGCCGATTCCGGCCCTTATAGGGGAGGTGGACGGGAGTGTCGATAAAGCAGGCTCCGGTGCATCACAGTGAAGCCGCAAAGCTCCCGCTTCAGTAGGCATTCGCTACCCGCAGTACCATGAGGGACCAAGAATGCCGTCGATCGAACTGCTCATCGCGTTCTTCGCCACCACGGCGATCTTCGCCTATATACCCGGCCCCGCCATGCTTTATGCGGCGGCGCAGACCATGGCGCGCGGGCGCTGGTCCGGGCTGACGGCGGCGCTGGGCATCCATCTCGGCGGCTATTTCCATGTCTTCGCTGCCGCCGCTGGCCTGTCCGTGCTGTTCCACGCCGTGCCGCCGCTCTACATGGCGGTCAAGCTCATCGGCGCGCTCTATCTGATCTGGCTCGGCGTTTGTCTCTTCCGCAAGCGCGCGGATGGCGAGACGGCGCTGCCCACGATCGAGCGGAAATCGGCCCGCCGAGCCTTTTTCGAGAGCATCACCGTCGAGGTGCTCAATCCCAAGACGGCGATCTTCTTCATGGCGTTCCTGCCGCAGTTCATCGACGCTTCCGCGGCGTTGCCGGTCTGGCTGCAGTTCGTGGTGTTGGGAACCATCGTCAATCTGATGTTTTCCTCGGCCGACATCGCCTGCGTGTTCCTGGCCGGCGCGATGATCGCCCGGCTGCGGCGCTCGGGCCGAGCGCAGCGCCTGATGCAGCGGGCGGGCGGCGCCGTGCTTGTCGGGCTCGGCGTTCATGTCGCCCTGCAGAAGAGCTGATTGCGCAGCCGTCTCCGGCTTGGGTCCGCGTCGGGCCTGCCGTTGCGCTCGCCCGAATTGCGGTATATCGGCATCGCCTTGAGTAGCCCACGCCACAATTCCGGCGCTGAAACCTAATCAAGTCCGGCCGTCTTCAGGCAGACCTCGAGTGAGATGATCAAGCACAATCCGCCTTCTCCGGAACCTTTGCATCGCACCATCGCCCGGTTCGGCGACGTCACCGTGCTGGTGGTGGGCGATTTCATCCTCGACCGCTTCGTCAGCGGCGTGATCGAGCGTATCTCGCCGGAAGCCCCCATCCCCGTGCTGCATGGAAAGGGCGAGACGTTGAACATGGGCGGCGCCGGCAATGTCGTCTCCAACATCGTTTCGCTGGGTGCTGCCGCCATACCCGTGTCGGTGATCGGCGCCGACCAGGCGGGTAACAATCTGATGCGGATGCTCAGCGAGATCGGCGTCGACGCGGACGGGCTCCTGCAGCGCCAGGATCGCATGACCTCGTCGAAAAGCCGTTTCAGCGCGCTCAACCAGCAGGTGCTGCGTTTCGACGAGGAAGAGATCAAACCGCTCACTTCCGCCGAGCGGGCGAAGCTCATCGATCATTTCCAGGCCGCGCTTGGCCGTGCCGACATCGTCATCCTCTCCGATTACGGAAAGGGCATCCTGCTCGACGGCGTCGCCGGCGAGCTGATCGCGATCTGCGGCGATGCCGGCAAGCCGGTGCTGGTCGATCCGAAGGGGCGCGACTATGCGCGCTATGCCGGCGCCACGGCTGTGACGCCGAACCGCAAGGAGCTTGGCGAGGCGGTCGGGCGCAAGGTGTTCGGCGACGACGAGATCGTAGCCGCTGCGCGCGACCTGATCGCCGCGCATGACTTCGAGTTCATCGTCGCCACGCGCAGCGAGAAGGGCATGAGCGTGGTCTCGGCCGAGGATGCCCGGCATATCTCCACCCAGGCGCGCGAAGTCTTTGATGTTTCGGGCGCCGGCGATACGGTCATCGCCAGTTTCGCGCTTTCGCTCGCCGCCGGCGCCGACCGGGTGCATGCCGCCGTCATTGCAAATGCGGCCGGCGGCGTCGTGGTAGGCAAACGCGGCACCGCGCGGCTGAACGTCGAGGAATTGTCCGGCGCGCTGTTCCGCTCACATGGGCCGACGTCTCATACCGATGCCATTCTTGACGCCAACGCCGCGGCCAGGATGGTCGCCGCCTGGAAGGAAGATGGGCTGACCGTCGGCTTCACCAATGGCTGTTTCGACATCCTGCATGCCGGCCATGTCAGCCTGCTGCATGCCGCGCGCAGCCAGTGCGACCGGCTGGTGCTCGGCCTCAACAGCGACGCCTCGGTGCACCGGCTGAAAGGGCCGGGGCGCCCGGTCAACAACCAGCATGATCGCGCCTGCGTGCTGGCCGCGCTCGCGTCGGTCGATGCCGTCGTCGTCTTCGAGGAAGACACGCCGCTGAAGCTGATCGAGGCGCTTCTGCCGGACATCCTGGTCAAAGGCGCGGATTACACGGTCGAGACCGTGGTCGGCGCCGATGTGGTGCAGAAGGCGGGCGGGCGCGTGGTGCTGGTCGATCTCGTCGCCGGCAAGAGCACGACGAACACCATCGGCAAGCTGCGTGCCGCAAACTGAGGATCTCATGTCTGACTTGAACGATTATCTTGTCCGCTCCGCGGCGGCGATCTCAGCGATGGTTGAACGCGACCTCACCGCGGAAATGGAGCGCGCCGTCGCGACCGTCGTCAAGGCGCTGTCGCAAGGCAAGGCGCTGCTGATCTGCGGCAATGGCGGCTCGGCGAGCGACGCCCTCCACATCGCCGGCGAACTGGTTGGCCGCTTCCTGAAGGAGCGCAAGGCCTATAATGTCATCGCGCTGCCGGCCAATGCCGCGGTGCTGACTGCGTGGGGCAACGACTACGGCTTCGACACCGTCTTCTCGCGCCAGGTCGAGGCGCATGGATCGAAAGGCGCGGTGCTGCTCGCCATTTCCACCAGCGGCAACTCGCCAAGCATTCTTGCCGCCGCCGAGCAGGCGCGTGTGATGGAGATGACGGTAATCAGCCTGACCGGCGAGACCGGCGGCAAGCTCAGGCCGCTGACCGACATCCTGCTCAACGTGCCGTCGACCTCGACGCCGATCATCCAGCAGGGGCATTTGTGCCTCTATCATCATCTGTGCGAGGCGGTCGAAGCGCGTCTCAGCAATGGCTGACGGCGAGTCCGCCTTTCCGCTCGTCGAGCCCGGCCTATGGGTGGAGCGGATTGGTAGCAAGGTCTTTGCGGCCGGCCGACCGGCGCTGTTTCTCGACCGTGACGGCACCATCAATGTTGATACTGGCTATCCCGACAATCCGGCCGATGTAGAGCTGCGCGACGATATCATACTTGCCATCGAGGCCGCGAACCGGCGGGGGATTCCGGTCGTTGTCGTCACCAACCAGTCCGGCATCGCACGCGGCTATTTCGGCTGGGATGCGTTCGCCAGGGTCAACGAGCGCGTGCTCGGCCTCATGGCTGAACAAAACGCGTTTGTCGACATGGTGCTTGCCTGCGCCTACCACGACGCCGGCAAGGATCCGCTAGCGGTTGCCGACCATCCGATGCGCAAGCCCAATCCGGGCATGCTGCTGGAGGCGGGCCGGCGGCTCGGCCTCGATCTCAAGCGATCGCTGATCGTCGGCGACAAGCCGGCCGATATGGAAGCCGGCCAGCGCGCCGGCCTTGCGCGTGGCTGGCTGGTCGACGGCGAAGGCTCGACGATAGGCGGGCTCTCGGTTTTGCCGTTGCGCGGCGCTCATGACCTTGAGGCGCTGCTTACCGCGATACGGTCGCTCTGATCGCGGGTTGTTTCAAAGCCCCGAGCTAAACCGCTTGTTTTTGCAGGTGAATTTCCGGAAGCCGGCACATTAAGTCGGAAAAGCCACCAGGCCCTCATCCTTGACGCGGCGGATGGTCAAGGCGGTGCGCACGGTGTCCACATTAGGGGCCGAAGCCAGCTCCTCGATGACGAAGGTCTGGAAGGTGCCGAGGTCGCTTGCCACGCAATGCAGCAGGAAGTCGGATTCGCCCGACACCATCCAGGCGTCGCGCACGATCGGCCAGCCGCGCGTGCGCTCGGCGAAGGCTTTCAGTTCGGCATCGGCCTGATGATGCAGGCCGATCAGGCAGAAGGCGACGACATCCATGCCCAGTGCCGGGGCATTGAGAAGCGCGCGGTAGCCTCGGATGATGCCGGCCTCCTCCAGTCGCCTAACCCGGCGCAGGCAAGGCGGCGCCGAGATGCCGACCCGGCTCGACAATTCGACATTGGTCATGCGGCCGTCGCCCTGCAGTTCGCGCAGGATCTTCCAGTCGATGGCGTCGAGATCGGCTTTCAGCGGCATGAAGGACTTTCGCGCAAGAATCTTTCGCAATTTTGTAATTTGGTTTCGCGTCAGAGGCCATAGCTTTGCGATGATTTTCTCCCTGTTTTGAGGCATGCCGTGATCCCAGAGCCGCGCATATCTCTGGACGACATGCATCGGTGACGGGCGGCGATATGGCCCGATATGCGGGGAACGAAGCTTTCCGGGGACGAAAGCCAACCTGCCTTGCTGGTCTCACGGGCAACACTTACATTACGCGCGACAAACCACGGCTGCGCGCCGCAGGGGACTTTCATGAACACCAAACATGCGCCCGTTCTTATCATCGGTTCCGGCCCGGCCGGCTACACGGCGGCGGTCTACGCCGCGCGCGCCATGCTGAAGCCGATGCTGGTCGCCGGCCTGCAGCAGGGCGGCCAATTGATGATCACTACCGACGTCGAGAACTATCCCGGCTTCGCCGATCCGATCCAGGGCCCCTGGCTGATGGAGCAGATGCTCAAGCAGGCCGAGCATGTCGGCACCGACATCATCAACGACATCATCACCGAGGTCGACCTCAATGTGCGGCCGTTTCGCGCCACAGGCGACTCCGGCACGGTCTACACGGCGGACGCCTTGATCATCGCCACCGGCGCGCAGGCCAAGTGGCTGGGCATCCCGTCGGAGCAGACGTTCATGGGCTTCGGCGTTTCGGCCTGCGCCACCTGCGACGGCTTCTTCTATCGCGGCAAGGACGTCGCGGTGGTGGGCGGCGGCAATTCCGCGGTGGAGGAGGCGCTCTATCTGTCGAACCTCGCCAAGAGCGTCACCGTCATCCACCGGCGCAGCGATTTCCGCGCCGAGCGCATCCTGCGCGAGCGGCTGCTCAAGAAGGACAATGTCCGCGTCATCTGGGACACGGTCGTCGACGAGATCACCGGACGGCCGGGCAAGGCGCCGCTGCCGCCCTCGGTCGAGGGCCTGACGCTGCGCAACGTGGCGACCGGCCAGGAATCGAAGCTGCCGGTCGACGGCGTGTTCGTCGCCATCGGCCATGCGCCGGCGGTGGAACTCTTCGCCGGCAAGCTGAAGCAGAAGCCGAACGGCTATCTGTGGACGGCGCCCGATTCCACCCGCACCGATGTGCCCGGCGTCTTCGCCGCCGGCGACGTCACCGACGACGTGTACCGCCAGGCGGTGACGGCGGCTGGGCTTGGCTGCATGGCGGCGCTCGAGGCGGAAAAATATCTGGCGGGCATCGAGGTTCACCGCGAAGCGGCGGAATGACAGATCGGCTGAAAGAAGCCGTTTAAAAGCCTGATTTTTCATTCAGACGCCGAAGGCAACGCGAGGGGAATCATGGCGCTGGACTGGGACAAATTACGCGTATTTCACGCAGCGGCGGAGGCTGGGTCGTTCACCCATGCCGCCGAGACGCTGCATCTGTCGCAATCGGCTATTTCGCGGCAGGTCAGCGCGCTGGAGCATGATGTCGGCGTCGCGCTGTTCCACCGCCATGCGCGTGGCCTGGTGCTGACCGAGCAGGGCGAGATGCTGTTCCGCACGGCGCATGACGTGCTGATGAAGCTGGAGACGATCAAGACGCGGCTGACCGAGACCAAGGACCGGCCGTCGGGCGTGCTCAGGGTAACGACCACGGTGGGCCTGGGCGCCGGCTGGCTGACCGAACGGGTGCAGGAATTCATCGAGCTCTATCCCGAGATCAGCCTGCAGCTGATCCTCGCCAATGAGGAGCTCGACCTCACCATGCGCCAGGCCGATTGCGCGATCCGGCTGCGCCAGCCGCAGCAGCCCGACCTCATCCAGCGCCGGCTGTTCACGGTGCATTTCCACCTTTACGCGGCGCCGTCCTATATCGCCAAGTTCAGCAGGCCGGCCTCGATCGCCGAGCTCAGAAACCACCGCATCGTCACCTTCGGCGTCCCGGTGCCTTCGCATCTGTCGGAGCTGAACTGGCTGGAGACCGTCGGCGATTTCGAGGGCGCGCAGCGGGTGCCGACGCTGCAGATCAACGACATCCTGTCGATCAAGCGGGCCGTGCAGGGCGGCGCCGGCATCGCCATGCTGCCGGACTATGTGATCAACAAGGACTCAAACCTGGTGCAGTTGCTGCCGGAGACCGAGGTGCCGTCCTTCGATACCTATTTCGCCTATCCCGACGCGATGAAGAACCAGGCGAAGCTGCACGTTTTTCGCGATTTCATCATCGCCAAGGCCCGCAGCTGGTCTTACTAAAAACGCCCGGCCGAGAAACTACTGCCCGCGCCACGGCGTCAGCCGTGGCAGCCAGCCGGGGACGGCGCGGCGGTAGGTTTCGTATTCCGCGCCATAGCGGTTGGCGAGCGTCGGCTCTTCATAGACCTTGACGAAGGAGACCATCGCCGCGGCGGCGATCAGGCCGTAGACCAGCATCGCCCAGCTCGAAAAGATCAGCGCCTGGCCAAGGATGATCGCCAGCACCGCCACGTACATTGGGTTGCGCACATGGCGGTAGATGCCGCCGACGACCAGTTTCTCGGTCGGCGCCACGGGAGCGGGCGTGCCCAAGCCCTCGAGGGCAAAACGGGCAAAGGCATGAAGCAGGATGGCGGCGGCTCCGACCACGAGAAGCGAGCCCGCAGACACGAAGCCCGGCAGGGCCGACAGAGGTTTGCGAGAGTGGTCGGTCAAGAGCCATGGCGCCAGGCCGGCGACGACGCCGGGCGCGACGACAAGGAGCAGCGCGCTGCCGGCGATTGCCGAAAAAGTTCGCATCGTCGGTCTCCTGCCGTAAAAATAAACTCGGCTTGCCGAAATCGACATCATTTCGCGGATTCGCATATTTCCGAGCAAAATCAGCTCGATTTTGCATTTAAGCAGTCGCCTTAGGGCCGGAAACGCGCCGGAATCGGCGATTTTTCTGGTCCTATGGGTTCCAGGAATAGGTTGGACCACAGCCTGCGTCTTTTTGCATGCGTGTGTTGCAAAATAGATGCTTGTTTCTTGGGCATGATGAGCACATATATAGTGTCATCTCCAGGGCGCGTTCTCCTCCCATTAGCGCCCTCGAGTGTTCCCCTCTGGAGGTTAGCCCTAATCGGCACTTCCAATCAACTCAGCCGGATCTTTATTGATCCGGCTTTTTTGTTGCCCGCGTGCCTTCGAGCCGGGAAAAAAACGACTGGATCCACCACGTAACAGTGACATGTAACATCGGGTAACATGTCGCGGACGAACTCTATGGTTTAAGTAGAGGATAGGACGCGGTTGGTCGGTTCGGGAGATGGGGGCATCACTCGGAAGACCGGGCTCAGGCAAGCACCGCGTCCGAACCATTTTTCCGGATGCGGCGGACCAGCCGTTGCCTCCCAGGAAAACGGTCCGCAATAGGAACGGCGTCCGGATCATCCGGACGCCGTTTTCATATCTTCAACAGAAGTCTGCGACCTGCTCAGGCGGCTTTGCCGTTGGCGTTCATCGCCTCGTCGGCGAGCCGGCCGGTGAGCTCGGCCATGTGGTCGAAAGCGGCCTTGTAGCTGGCGACGCCGGCGGTCGCCGAGCGCAGCTCGATGATCAGGTCACCGATTTCGGCCTGCGGCATGGTCGCCTCGACGACGTCCCAGCCGGGCCAGTCGGGCCTTGCATCATAGCCGAGGATCTGGCCGCGCCGCTGCGGGATCAGCGCGATGATCTTCGAGGTCGCGTCCGAAGGCGTGACGATCTCGACCTTCATCACCGGCTCCAGCAGGACCGGCGAACAGGCGGTCATGCCTTCCTTCATCGCGAGCTTCGCCGCCATCTGGAAGGCCATGTCGGAGGAGTCCACGGCATGGTAGGAGCCGTCCGACAGGTTGACGGCGACGTCGACAACCGGGAAGCCGAGCGGGCCTGTCTTCAGGTAGTCGCGGATGCCGGTCTCCACCGACTGAATGTAGGTTTTCGGCACCACGCCACCGGTGATGGTGTCGGAGAACTGGAAGCCGGATCCGCGCGGCAGCGGCTTGATCTCGATCACCACGTCGCCGAACTGGCCGTGGCCGCCGGACTGCTTCTTGTGGCGGCCGCGCTGCTGCGCTCCTTTGCGGATCGTCTCCCGGTAAGGCACCGCCGGGGCATGACCCTCGATCGGGATCTGGTTCTTGCCCTCGAGGCGCTCGCGCACCACGCGCAGATGCATTTCGCCGTGGCCCGACAGGACGGTTTCGGCGGAATCCTGGTTGTGGCGCAGGCTGAGCGATGGATCCTCCTCGGCAAGCCGCTGGATCGCCGCGGACATTTTGACCTCGTCCTTGCGCTCCTTGGGGCGAAGCGCGAAGGCGAAGACAGGCTGCGGCGGTTCCAGCGTGACCAATGGCCGGATGCCGCCCTTGGCCGAACTCAGCGTCTGGCCGGTCTTGACGTCGTCGAGCTTGCCGAGCGCGACCGTGTCGCCCGCCTTGGCGGATGTCAGCTTCGTCTGGTCCTTGCCGAGCATCTTGTAGATGCCGGAAACCTTCGCCGTGTCGCCGTTGGAAAGGAAGAGCTCGGCCGCGTCGGCCAATTGGCCGGAAAGCACGCGCGACACCGAAAGCTTGCCGCCATGCGCGGTGTGGATGGTCTTCATCACCTGCACCACCGTCTGGCCGTCCGGCGCGCCAAGGCGCTTCCTGGTTGCCTCGACATCGGGCGCATCGTGGCGAATGGCCTTCAACAGGCGCAGCACGCCATTGCCCTTCTCGGCCGTGCCGATCAGCACCGGCGTCACCGCGCCGGCGCGCAGGTCGGCCGAGAGATCATCGAAGATCGCATCCTTCGGCGGCTCGATCTCCTCCAGCAACTGCTCCATCAGGTGATCGTCATGGTCGGCGAGCGTCTCCAGCATGGAAAACCGCGCCTCCAGCTCGCGCGCCTTGTCGTCGTTCGCGATGTCGGCGACCTGGCTCTCGGCATATTCGCGGTAGATGTAGGCGCGTTCCAGCGCCAGATCGATCGAGCCGATGACGACGCCGTCCTTGCGCACCGGAATCTGGCGCAGCAGCAGCGGCACAGAACTTGCCGGCTGCAGCATCTTCAGCGTGTCGCGCACGCCCGTGATCGCCTTGTCGACCTTGTTGAGGAACAGGATGCGCGGAATGGCGAGATCGTCGAGCTTGCGCATGATGAGCTGGAGCGCCGGGATCTTCTTCTCGTCGGCCTCGGCGACGACGACAGCGAGGTCGCAAGCGGCAAGCACGGGTTCGGCCTCGAAGGCGAATTCGATGGAGCCGGGGCAGTCGACGAAGGTGATCTGCTCGCCCATGAAATCGGTGGTGGCGAAGGTCGCCTCGACGCTCATGGCGTGAGCGCGGGCCTCGGGCGAATGATCGGAAACAGTGTTGCCCGACGAAACTGGTGACTGGCGGGGAATGGCGCCCGTGCGGGCGAGTATTGCTTCGAGAAGTGTCGTCTTACCGCTTGCGAAGGGACCGATTATGGCGATGCATTTCGGTCCCGTGCGTCGTCCTCCGGCGCGAGTACCCATGGCTGACCTCCACTCAGGCGTTTCCCAAGAGAGCGATCAGCAAAAGTGGAAACCGGTTTTGCGTCCGATCGCACCCTATGCAGAGCGGCGGCCGGCCTGTTCGGCCGTCGCGGGCGGGGTTTATCCACCCCTTCCCAAAGCCATCGTCACACGGGTTCGCCGGGAGGGCAAGAAAAATAGGATGTTCGCCGGCTTGGAGTCGTCAGGCCACCATTTCCTATGTCAGGCTGTGAGGGCGAGCGGTTCGCGGGCGGCTGCACACAACGCGCTTGCCTTGTCGCGCGGCGCGGGCTTGCCGAAGAAATAGCCCTGGAAACGGCTGCAGCCGGCGGTCCTGGCGAGGGCGAATTCCTCCGCGGTTTCGACGCCTTCCGCGACGATGGCGATGTCCTGGATGCGGGCGATCTGGGCAAGCGCGGAAACGAAGATCTGCGCCACCTGGTCATGGGCGAGGCTGCGGATGTAGGAGCGGTCGATCTTGACGCTGTCGATGGGCAGCGACTTCAGATAGTTGAAGCCGCAATGGCCGGTGCCGAAGTCGTCCAGCGCAATGTGGAAGCCGAGGCCGCGCAGCGCCTCCAGGCGCCTCAGAACCTCGGGCGTCGCGGCCGTCGCCACCGTCTCGGTGATCTCGATGATGAACTGCGATGCGGACCGGCCGGTTTCGCGCAGGATCCGGTTGCACATCGTCACGATCTCGTCGCGCTTCAACTGCTCGCCCGAGACGTTGATCGAGATGCGCCGTCCGGGAAAATGCCCGACATCGGCACAGGCGCGCTTGAAGACCCACTCGCCGATCATGTCGATCAGCGTCGAGCGCTCGGCGATCGGGATGAATTCCGCCGGCGCGGTCAAACCGCGCACCGGGTGACGCCAGCGGATCAAGCCTTCCAGCGCGTCGACCGAGCCGTCGGGATTGACGATCGGCTGATAGTGCAGCTCCAGCTCGCCGAGATAGACCGCGGCGCGCAGTTCGCGTTCCACCAGCCGGCGATAACGCTTGTCCGACAGCATCTCCTCGTCGAAAACGGTGATGCGGCCGCGACCGGCGGCCTTGCTTTCGTAGAGCGCGAGATCGGCCAGCAGCATCAATTCAGCGCCGTTCGAAGCATGCAACGGCGCGAGCGCGACGCCCACCGAGATCGACAGGGGAATGATCTTGCCTTCATGCCTCTTGCCGGCACGCATCGCGTCCAGCAGCCGGCGCGCGTCCTTGTTGATAATGGCGACGTCGCCATGCGGAACCATGATGCCGAACTCGTCGCCGCCGAGCCGGCCGATGACGCCGTCCTCGAAGATGCGCTGGGCTTCCGCGACCAGGTGCGCCAGCGCCAGATCGCCGAACTGATGGCCGAACGTGTCGTTGAGCTGCTTGAAATGATCGAGGTCGATCAAAAGCAGGCTTGCCTGGCGACGGTTGCGCAAGCCGCCCAGCCAGTCGCCCAGCGCTTCGATGAAATAGCGCCGGGTCATGGCCCCGGTCATGGCATCGACGGTGAGAAAGCGATGCTTCTCGGCCTCGGCATCCGCCGCCGACTGCAGGCGCTGGACGACGCTCGAGCGCATATACATCAACACCAGAAGCGCCATTAAGGTCGATGCCACCGATACCACCAGCGCGCCTGCGCGGGAGGCGTTCTCCGTCAGCGCGAAAGCCGCAAGCCCGGTGGCGCCGATGCTCATCACGAGCAAAGCCTGGATGCCGCGATAGATACGGCCGCTGTGATCCTTGATTGTCGCCAAGATACTCATGTCCGCGCCCCCACAGCACGCGACATGGCTAGGGCTTCAGCCGTTAACAAACACTGAGTTCGGCGACCGTTCCGCGGCATTAATCAGCGCCGGATTGAGCGGTGGCGTTTTATGGTTAAAAAGCAACGATTTATGACAGTTTGTTGACCGGCTAACGAGCCTCTATCGCGGGGCCTCGACGCGGTCAGGCGGCTGAAAAGGCCGGTTGCGTCAACAGCGCATCGGGGTCAAACTGCTTCGCAAGACGAGGCAGGAGCGGTTCACTGTCTCGCGGAAACGGCGAAACGCTCCATCTCTTTGTTTTTACGCAATTCCGGACGGAAGGTTACGGCGAAGGCGCCGAACTTAACCGCTCACACTTTTCCTGGAATTGCTCCAGCGAAGCATTATTCGAGAAGGATTGGACGATGAAGATCATTGCGTGCGGCTCAGTGCCGACAGTCATCGCGCCGGACAAATACTTTACCGGGCGGGTGCTGCAGACGGCGATCGTCGAGAAGGAAGCGCCGGCAAGGCTCAGGGCGACGCTGGTCAGCTTCGAGCCCGGCGCGCGCACGCATTGGCACACGCACCCGCTTGGACAGACGCTCTATGTCACCTCCGGCGCCGGGCTTGCCCAGACCTGGGGCGGGCCGATCGAAGAGATCAGGGCAGGGGATGTCGTTTCCTTCGCGCCGGGCGAAAAGCACTGGCATGGCGCCGGGGCGAAAACCGCCATGACCCATATCGCCATGCAGGAGGCGCTGGACGGCGTCCACGCCGACTGGCTGGAAGCGGTCACGCCGGAGCAATATGGCGGCTAAGGCCGACAAAAAACCCGGCCGAAGCCGGGTTTTCCGATATGACAGCGTGCGCGCGATCAGGTCAGCGACGCGGTAAAGCGCTGGATGCGCCTGCAGGCTTCTTCCAGCAAGGCATCCGAGGTGGCGTAGGAGATGCGGAAGTTCGGCCCCAGCCCAAAGGCCGAGCCGAACACCACCGCCACACCTTCGGCCTCAAGCAGCTCCGCGCAGAAGGCCTCGTCGGTGTCGATGACCTTGCCGGCTTTGGTCTTCTTGCCGATCAGCTGGGCGCAGGACGGGTAGACATAGAAGGCGCCTTCCGGCGACGGGCAGGAGATGCCGCGCGCCTGGTTGAGCATAGAGACGACGAGGTCGCGGCGGCCCTGGAAGATCGCCTTGTTCTTGGCAATGAAATCCTGCGGCCCGTTGAGCGCCTCGACGGAAGCCCATTGCGCGATGGTGCAGGCGCCCGACGTCTGCTGGCCCTGGATCATGTCCATCGCCTTGACGAGCGCCACCGGGCCGGCGGCATAGCCGATGCGCCAGCCGGTCATGGCATAGGCTTTCGACACGCCGTTCATGGTGAGCGTGCGCTCATAGAGGTTCGGCTCGACCTCGGCGATGGTCTTGAAGACGAAGTCGCCATAGGTCAGGTGCTCATACATGTCGTCGGTCAGCGTCCAGACATGCGGATGCTTGAGCAGCACGTCGGCCAGCGCCCGCAGTTCGGCCTCCGTGTAGGCGGCGCCCGAGGGGTTCGACGGCGAATTCATCAACAGCCATTTGGTCTTCGGCGTGATCGCCTTTTCCAGCACTTGCGGTGTGAGTTTGAAGCCGTTGTCGATCGAGGTGTCGGCGAACACCGACGTGCCGCCGCAGATCGCCACCATTTCAGGATAGCTCACCCAGTAGGGGCGTGGGATGACGACTTCGTCGCCGGGGTTCAGCGTCGCCATGAAGGCGTTGAACAGGATCTGCTTGCCGCCGGTGCCGACGATGGTCTGCTCCGGCCGGTAGTCGAGGTTGTTCTCGCGCTTGAACTTCCTGGCGATCGCCTCGCGCAGCGGCACGATGCCGGAGACCGGCGGATATTTGGTCTCGCCGCGGTGGATCGCCTCGATCGCCGCGTTCTTGATGTTGTCGGGCGTATCGAAATCGGGCTCGCCGGCGCCGAGGCCGATCACGTCACGGCCGGCATTTTTCAGCTCGCGCGCTTTCTGCGTCACCGCGATGGTCGCGGAAGGCTTAACGCGGGAAAGGGCGTCGGCGAGAAAGGCCATGACAAAATGTCTCCTAGGAAAGCGGCCAGGAGCGGCCGCGGCGCCTCTCATGTCGCATCGTGGCGCGGAGCGCAAGCATTGTGCGATGAGCCAGAGGTCAAGGAGGCGTGAGCGGCAACGCTAAATTCATCAACGGCCGGTAAACCCTTGGCTGGCAGGATCGCAGATCGGATTGTGCCTGTTCGCGGAGCGAGAAACCTTGTCGCGCAGCATCGGGCTTGCCCACATCATCCGTCATGATGACGGCACCTCGACCGGTGTCTGGGGCATCTATACGCTGCAGAGCGCGTTCCAGCCGATCTTCGCCTTCAAGGAGGGCAAGCTTTCGGTCGTCGCTTTCGAGGGGCTGATCCGGCCGTTCCGCGACGGCGAGCCGCAGTCGCCGGGGACATTTTTCGGTACCTGCCCGGCGGCCGACCGGCTGCATATCGAGGCGCTGACGCGCACTCTGCATCTTTTGAACGCCGGTGTTTGCCTGCCACAAGAGGCGTCCATCTTCGTCAATTTCGACCCGTCGGTCTTCACCGATCGCAGCATCGCCGACAAGGCCTTGCGCGACATGCGGCTGGTGCTGCACGAAGCCGGCATCGATCCGCGCCGTATCGTCTGCGAGGTCACCGAGCAGAAATCGGCTTCGCAGGAAACACTCTACGATTTTGTCGAGGCGCTGAGGGCCAACGGCTTCCGCATCGCGGTGGACGACTATGGCGCCGATGAATCCGACATCAACCGGATCAAGGAACTCAAACCAGACATCGTCAAGTTCGATGCGCATTGGATCACCCATCTGATGGAGTCCGGCGCCGGCTTCGCCTTGCTGACGGCGATGGTGCAGAGCTTCGAGAACCAGGGGATCCGCACGGTCTTCGAAGGCATCGAGGAAGGCTGGCAGCTGGAGCTTGCCGAGAGGTCCGGCGCCTCCATGGTGCAGGGTTATGTGCTTGCCCGACCGGAGCTTGCTCCCACCAGCTTTCGCGTTTTCAGCAAGGGCACGCAGCCTTCGACCGAAGACGGCAAGGCATCGGCCGCCGCAAGCCCGGCGGCTCCAACGCTGCACGGACGGCCGGCAAGGGTTTTCGGCCGCAAAGTCACGCCATGAGCGAACGACCAGACAGGCGGCGCAACGTCGCCAAGGCGATCTTCGCCGACGAGATCGGCCTCCAGTTCGGCGTCTATGGCGAATTCCGGCTGTGGAGCGCCTATCAGCCGATTTTCGCGCCGGAGGGCAGGGTGCTCAGAGCCGTCGCCGTCGAGGGGCTGATCGAGCCGCGCCGCGTCGCGCAGCCGGTAGCCTCTTCGGTCTTCTTCGGCGGCATTCCCGCGCCCGACCTTCTGTTTGTCGAAACGATGTGCCGGATGCTGCATCTCGGCAATTATCGCAACATCGGCGTCGAGGGATTGACGCTGTTCTTCAACTATAATCCGACCATCAACGACCACCTCGGACGGGCGCTCGCCGAAATCCGGCTGATGACCAGGCATCTCGGCGACCTGGAGCTTGAGCCCAGCCTGCTGGTCTGCGAGATCACCGAACAGGCAGCCGACGACCAGGTTCTTGCCAGCCTGGTGCGCGAAATGCGGCGCGATGGCATCCGCATCGCCATCGACGATTTCGGCACGGGGCATTCGACCGAGGCGCGCATCGATCTGCTTGCGCCCGACATCGTCAAGATCGATGGCGCCTGGTTTGGCGAGCTCTGCCGCCATGCCGCCGCCGAACGCTTCTTCCGGCCGTTGGTGGCGACGCTGCACGAGCGCGGCGCCAAAGTACTGGTCGAGGGCATCGAGAACGCACAGCATTTGCGCGTCGCGCTCGAGGGCGGCGTCGACCTTTTGCAGGGTTTCCATCTCGCCCGTCCGGCGCTCGCCGGCACGATCTTCAAGGAAGAACCGCTTTCCGTCGATGCCCTGCTCGGCGCCGGCAACAAGGTCGTGCCCCTGCATCAGCATCGCTGATGCCGATCAAGGAAAATGCATCAGCATCGCTGATGCTCAACCACAAAAGACGCATCAGCATCGCTGATGGTTCTTCTCAAAAACAAATCACTGGATGAGACCCAACCCGCGCGCTAGAGCCTTCCGGCAAGACGCGAGAGGGCAAGAGGCATGATCCTTTACGATATGGCCGACAGCGGCAATTGCTACAAA
This sequence comes from Mesorhizobium sp. B4-1-1, assembly GCF_006439375.1. NCBI lineage: Bacteria > Pseudomonadati > Pseudomonadota > Alphaproteobacteria > Hyphomicrobiales > Phyllobacteriaceae > Mesorhizobium > Mesorhizobium sp. B4-1-1. Next base: position 34,289 of record NZ_VFTH01000004.1, on the reverse strand, counting down.
CCGCGGCTGTTGATGGCCAAGCTCGGCATCCCCTTCACCCGGGTCGAGGTGAGCTCGCATACCGGCGAGACGCGCAAGCCCGACTATGTCGCCAAGAATCCGAATGCGATGGTGCCGATGCTCGAGCTCGACGACGGCAGGCGCATCGCCGAGAGCAATGCCATCCTGCTCTACCTCGCCGAAGGCACGCGCCTCCTGCCGGCCGACAAATATGAGCGGGCGTTGGCCTATCAATGGCTGTTCTTCGAGCAATACAGCCATGAGCCCTATATCGCGGTGCGCAAGGCGCTTTTGACTTTCCCGGAGCGGGCGAAGGACGCGACAGCGGAACGATTGGCGCAGACGCTGGAACGCGGCAACAAGGCGCTCGGCGTGATGAACAGCCACCTGCAGCAAAACGCGTTCTTTGCCGGTAGCGCCTAAAGCGTCGCCGACATCGCTTTATACGCCTATACCCACACCGCCGAGATGGGCGGCTTCCAACTCGACGCCTATCCGGCTGTCGCCGCCTGGCTGAAGCGCGTCGAGGCGGACAAGGGGCATGTGCCGATCGAGTGGGTGCCTTAAGGCAGCGCCGGCGATTGGCGAAAACTTTGGCGGGAGCGTCCTTCTCCCGTCACTATACGGGGAGAAGATGGCGGCAGCCAGATGAGGGGCGGCGCCAGCTTTTGACGTTAATTTGCGATCTGGACTTTGGGGCGGAGCGAACAACGCTATTCCCTCATCGCCCTGCCGGGCACTTCTCCCCGTGAACGGGGAAAAGGAGGCCAATCGCCAAAATCCAGACAACAAAAAAGGCGGGCAATGCCCGCCTTCCTCTGCCGGTAGCCTGATCGGGAGCGTCTGGTCCGGGCTGGCAGCTATCTGCTGTTCCAGCTTGTCGGGTCTTTTCGCTCCGGCGCGCTTCTCGCGCGACCGTCAGTACATCCGTGACTTGCCGCGCGCCCCGAACCTTCGTCCGGCGCGCGCTATCGCCAAATCAGGCTGCCTTGCTAAGAGACCCAGCAGCGGACTTGCCGGTGCGGCGGTCCTGCTCGATCTCGAAGTTGATTTTCTGGCCTTCAGCGAGGCTGGTCATGCCAGCCCGCTCGACAGCGGAGATGTGGACGAAAACGTCCGCGCCGCCATTGTCAGGCTGGATGAAGCCGTAGCCCTTGGTGGCGTTGAACCACTTGACCGTACCAGTTGCCATCTAAAATGCCCTTCCACATTTGCTTTCGTTTGACCAGACCCGAAGTCCGGCCGGTGGTATCGAAATTTTGGAGACGTCAGCAAACGCGAGGGATCGCGAGGCCCGATCGATCGGCCAAATTCAATGGGCCGCATATAGGACAGTTTGCGAAGGAATACAAGACGGGTTGCCGGGGCGCTGCTCGCGGCTGCATGGAAGTTTTGACAGCGGCCGCGCGTTGTGGAGGGATGAGATGCTTGCCGTTCCATGGAGAGGAACCATGAAGACCGTTTTGCTTGCCGCCTGCTTCCTGCTGCTGGCCGCCGAGGCGGAGGCGGTGTCGCGCTACGATCCGACGCGCATGAGCTGCGACCGGGTGCAGGCGACGATCGCCAGACAGGGCGCAGTCATCCTGCGCTACCAGTCGACGCGCGTGCCGGGGCTGCCGCTTTACGACCGCTACGTGCGCGACGAGCGCTTCTGCAACGCGGGCGAAGCGAGGGCGCGCGCCTATGTGCCGAGCGCCGACACCAGGTCCTGCATGGTCTATGTCTGCAAGCGTCCGGATTTCGACCGGCGCTTCCGCCGCCGGTTCCTGCAAGATTAGAGCGGTTCGGCGTTTCACGGAAACGCCGAAACGCAATTCCGGAGGGAAGGCTACGGCGAAGCCGCCGAGCCCAACCGCTATGCACTTTTCCTGGAATTGCTCTTGTGTTCTCAGAACCCGAACGAGGCCTGCACGACCGGCGGCGGGCCGACGCGCACGCCTTCCATGGCCAGCATCCTTTCCTTGGTAGCCGAGCCGCCCGGCGCGGAGAAGCCGCCGATCTTACCGCCGGCAGCCAGGATGCGATGGCACGGAATGACCAGCGGGACCGGGTTGGCGCCAAGCGCCGCGCCCGTTTCGCGCGGAAGGCCGGCATGGCCGGCGCGCTTGGCCAGTTCGCCATAGGTGGTGGTCTCGCCGAAGCGGAGCTTGCGCCCCGCGTCATAAATGGCGAGGCGGAAATCGTCGACGCCGTCGAGGTCGACCGGCACGCCGGAGAAGTCGACGTCCTCGCCAGCCGCATAGGCCTTGATCGAGGCGATCAGATCGACCACCCAGGACGGCTGGTCTGTCGAGGCTGAGACGCCGGGGTGGCGAAGCAGCCGGCGCTCGACCGCTTCGCGGCTGCGCTCTGGCAGGCAAAGCCGGATCAGGCCCTTCTCGCTCCATGCGATGCCCATGAAGCCGATCACTGTTTCTAACACTGCGTGGCCGGCCGTGATCTGGGATGTGGGTTTCATGACGTATTCCTTCCGCAAAACAGCGAAAAACGAGTACATATCCAGAACAATATGGCACTTCCGCCCTGTTGTCGCCACCCGAAAACCGCGTGGTGGCCCCGATTGCCGGGTGTGAATCACTGGTGTAAGGACTTCTTAACAACCGACAAACCGGACCCGTACGGCTTGCCCGCTAAAATCATAATCACCGCGCTCGGCGTGCTCGTTGCCGCTGCTGGTCTGAGCGGTTGCACCTCGACCTCGCAGATGAAGGCCGCGCCCGCCCTTGCGGAAGCCTCGACGCCTGCCGTCGCGGACGACACGCCGACCCTTGCGCTGCCCGAGAAGGTCGCCGTATTGCCGGAGCCTTCCGGCCTTGCGCAGGTGCAGACCGCGGCGCTCACAGGCGATGCCGTCGCCGTGGCCACGACGCCTGGCGCGCCCGCGACGCCTGGCGCGCCCGCGACGCAAAGCGCGCTGGCGACGCAAGGCGCGCTTTTGCCGCCGCCTGTCCAGCCTGGCGCACCTCAGTCCGGTGTTACGCAGGCGCAACCCGCGGCCTTCGCGGGGGCGACGCCGGCGGTCGGCCAGTTTCCGCCGCCCCCGGCGCTGACCGCAGGCGGCTCGCCGACCGGCCCGGGATCCATCAGCCGAGCGGCGGTCTATACGACCGCGGCCGTTGCCATGCCGGTCACCGGCCAGTCGGCGAAAGTCGCCCCGATGCCCGGCGTCCAGCAGGTCGCCTATGTGTTGCCGGAAAATCCCGCGCTGCTTGCGGCACCCGGCCAACCCGAGCAGCACGCCAGCGGCCCGCGCGGCGAGATCGAACGGCTGATCGAGAAATATTCTGCGATCTATGAGGTGCCGATCGAGCTGGTGCGCCATGTCGTCAATCGTGAAAGCACCTTCAACCCGAAGGCCTATAATCACGGCCATTGGGGACTGATGCAGATCAAGCACGCGACGGCGCGCGGCATGGGCTATGACGGGCCGGCGACCGGCCTGTTCGACGCCGAGACCAATCTCAAATACGCGGTGAAATATCTGCGGGGCGCTTGGCTAGTTTCGGGCGGCAACGCCAAGCGGGCCGACACGCTCTACCAGACCGGCTATTATTACGACGCCAAGCGCAAGGGCTTGCTCGAGGAGACGGGCCTCGGCGTCGACCGCAAGCGCCGCCGCCTGCAACCCGACGCCTGAGCCGACGGGGCAGGTCGCTCGGCGTTCGAGACACCGCCATGCATGAAAACACGACGCCGCGCCCGCCGGCTGTCAACGACATCCGCCTGCGCAAGCTGTTCAACGATATGCTCGCCGCGCCGCACTGGCCGGAGGGCTTCGTTGTACGCACGTTCGAGCAACGGGATGCGCCGGTCTTGCACGCGTTGCTGGAGGAGGTGTTCGACGACGGCGCCGACGGGCCGTTCGACCAATGGTGGCCGCGCATTGCCGGCGATGCGGAGTTCGATCCCGCTCTCTGTTTCCTGGCGATCGACGGCAAGGGCCTGCTGGCGGGCGCGGCGCTTTGCTGGACGTCCGGTTTCGTCAAGGACCTCGCCGTCCATCCGGAGTCGAGACGGCAGGGCATCGGCGAAGCGCTGATGCGCCAGGTGTTCCTGGCGTTTCGCGAGCGCGGGGCGACGCATGTCGATCTCAAGACCAACACGGTGAAGAACACCGCGGCCTTCAGGCTCTACGAGCGGCTCGGCATGATCCCGGTCGACTGGGAAGGCCGATCCTTAAAGCGCGGCGTTACAATCACCTGCGCGCAGGCATTGTGAACAGCTTCACATAGGCTGACGTTAGGGCATGCTAATTCGTCGTCGTGCCGGGCGGCCGATCGGCGGATCGACGCGGGCAAGGCGTCGGAGGAGGCTGTGCCGGCATGCGTCAGCCACTCCCAGGCGGGCTCCGGGGCGGGGGTTTCGGAGCCCGTCCGCTTTGCGTGAAGCAAGGTGGACGGAACGGGCCACCGACGCGGTCGAGCCAACCGAGATCGGCTTCATCGACCCGCCGGCCCGATCGGCACGTACAAGCGCGGGAACCCTAAGCGGCGTGGCGCATTCAACGCAGGGGCCTTGATGAGCCGCGACCTGTGCGTCGCAGGGAGGTCCGCAACCCCGTGAAACTTGCTTTAGCATTCCTGGCCGCCGGCATCATGCTTGGCGCTGTTCAAGCGCGAGCCGTGGAACTGTCGATCGTGTCGGGCGACACCGGCAACGGCATCAAGGTGCTGCGCGAGATACTCGATCGTTACGAGACAAAGAGCGGCAACAAGGTCGACATCGTCGTCATTCCGCCTTCGACCACCGACCAGTTCGGCCAATACCGGCTCTGGCTCGCCGCCGGCAGCAGCGATATCGACGTCTACCAGACCGACGTGATCTGGGCACCGCAGCTTGCCAGCCAGCTGGTCGACCTGACCGAGGCGACCAGGGATGTGGTGGGTGAGCATTTCCCGTCGATCATCAGGTCGCAGACGGTCAACGGCAGGCTGGTCGCCCTGCCGATCTTCACCGATGCGCCGGCGCTCTACTACCGCAAGGATCTGCTCGACAAATATGGCGCCAAGGTGCCGACCACCTGGAAGGAGCTCGCCGATACCGCGAAGCTTGTGATGAACAAGGAACGGGCGGCCGGCAACAGGGACATCTGGGGCTTCGTCTTCCAGGGCAACGCCTATGAGGGGCTGACCTGCAACGCGCTCGAATGGGTGATGTCGAATGGCGGCGGCGGGATCATCGAGCCGGACGGCACGATCTCCATCGACAACCCCAAGGCTGCGGCCGCGCTCGACACGGTCAAGGGCTGGATCGGCACCATCGCGCCGCCGGGCGTGCTCGCCTATCAGGAGGAGGAAGCGCGCGGCGTCTGGCAGACCGGCAATGCCGTCTTCATGCGAAACTGGCCCTATGCCTATGCGCTCGGCAACAGCGAGAATTCGCCGATCAAGGGCAAGTTCGACGTGGCGCCGCTGCCGGCCGGCGAAGGCGGACGGCCGGTCGCCACGCTCGGCGGCTGGAACCTTGCCGTCTCCAGATATTCGAAACATCCGGACGCTGCGATCGGGCTGGTCAAGTTCATCGCGTCGCGCGAGATGCAGAAATACCGGACGCTCAAAACGTCCAACCTGCCGACCATCGCAGCACTCTATGACGACCCCGATATCGCCAGGCAGCAGCCGATCGTGCCGCGCTGGAAACCGATCTTCCTCGACGCTCAGCCGCGTCCCTCGGCAACCGCCAGGATCAAGTACAACGAGGCATCCAGCCAGTTCTGGACTGCCGTGCACGACACGATCTCCGGCCAAGGCCCCGCCGCCGACAATCTGGCCGATCTCGCTGCGAGGCTGACCAGGCTGAAAGGCAAGGGCTGGTGAGCGCGGCAAGGCAATCGCCGCTGATGCGCCAGCGCGTGCGCACGGCATGGATGTTTCTCGCGCCGATGCTGTTCGTGCTCGCCGCCGTGGCCGGCTGGCCGTTCCTGCGCACGGTCTACTACAGCTTCACCGATGCTTCACTGGCCGACCTGGACGCGCGGCAATGGATCGGCTTCGACAATTACTTTTCGGTGCTGCGCCTGCCGAGCGGCCGCCTGCTCTATGACGGGCTGCTCGTCGATCCGGTCTGGTGGCGCGCGGTGTGGAACACGGTACGCTTCGCCGTGGTGTCGGTGGCCTGCGAGACGGTGCTCGGCATGGTCGTGGCGCTTGCGCTCAACGCCGAATTCCCGGGACGTGGGATCGTGCGGGCGGCGATCCTCATTCCCTGGGCAATCCCGACCATCGTCTCGGCCAAGATGTGGCAGTGGATGCTCAACGACCAGTTCGGCATCATCAATGCCGCGCTTCTCGATCTCGGCCTGATCGACACCAAGATCGCCTGGACCGCCAATGCCGATACCGCGATGATCGCGGTGCTCATCGTCGACATCTGGAAGACGACGCCGTTCATGGCGCTGCTCATCCTGGCGGCACTGCAGATGCTGCCGCGCGAGATCCTCGAAGTGGCCAGGCTCGACGGCGCCAGCCCGTGGCAGATCTTCTGGCGGGTGACCTTGCCGCTCATCCGCCCGGCGGTGATGGTGGCGGTGATTTTTCGCGCGCTCGACGCATTGCGCATCTTCGACCTGATCTATGTGCTGACGCCGAACAATGCGCAGACCAAGTCGATGTCGATCTTCGCGCGCGAGAACCTGTTCGAGTTCGACAAGTTCGCCTATGGCTCCGCCGCCTCGACGCTGCTTTTCCTGATCATCGGCCTGCTCACCATCGCCTATATCCGGATCGGCCGGCTGAGCCTGGACGGAGGCCGCTGACATGAGGTTGCTGAAGCGCGCCGGCTTCTACCTGCTGCTCCTGGCGATCGTCTTTGTCGCGGTGTTTCCGTTCTACTACGCAATCGTCACCAGCCTGAAATCGGGAACAGAGCTGTTCCAGGCAGGCCTGTGGCCGCAATCGTTCAGCCTTGCCAATTACCGCAACGTGCTGACCGAGGGACCCTTCCTGCGCAATCTCGTCAATTCGCTGATCGTCTCCGGCGCGGTCGTCGCGATCTCGCTGCTTCTCGGCGTCACCGCGGCCTACGCGCTGGCGCGCATCCGCTTCCGCGGGCGCTCGGCGCTGATGCTCGCCATCCTGTCGGTCTCGATGTTTCCGCAGGTCGCCGCACTGGCCGGGCTGTTCGAGATCATCCGGGCGCTGCACCTCTACAATTCGCTCTTGGCGCTCATCCTGTCCTACATGATCTTCACCTTGCCGTTCACTGTCTGGGTGCTGACCACTTTCGTGCGCGACCTGCCGGTCGAGATCGAGGAAGCGGCGATCCTCGACGGCGCCGGGCCATGGACCATCCTGACGCGCATCTTCCTGCCGCTGATGTGGCCGGCGCTCGCGACCACCGGGCTGCTCGCCTTCATCAGCGCCTGGAACGAGTTCCTGTTCGCGCTCACCTTCACCTCCACCAACACGCAGCGCACCGTGCCGGTGGCGATTGCGCTGCTCTCCGGCAACTCGCAGTTCGAGATTCCGTGGGGCAACATCATGGCCGCTTCGGTGATCGTCACCGTGCCGCTGGTGGCGCTGGTGCTGGTCTTCCAGCGCCGCATCGTGTCCGGCCTGACCGCCGGTGGGGTGAAGGGGTGAGGGCGAGCCGGCTCGACCGGCGGCCGGCTTGCGGGCCTGAACGCAACCCTGCCGCCGATGCCGCGTTGGTTATCCGAGGGGACTTTTCCGGATCGGAGATCTCAGATGAAAACGCTTCTGCCCCTGGTCGCCGTCGCGCTTCTTGCCGGCGCGCCCGCCGCGTTCGCCCAATCGGACAATTCAGATGCGGTCGGGCCGATGGTGACCGACAACAAGGTCGACACCCCGACCTTCGTCGCGACCGTGCCCAACGCCAACACGTTCGAGATCCAGTCGAGCAAGCTGGCCGAGGAAAAGTCGGCCTCGTCCGACGTCAAGGCTTTCGCCGCGCAGATGATCAAGGACCACACCAAGGCCGGCGAGGAGTTTAAAGCCGCACTCAGCCAGGGTCAGACGACGGCTTCGATCAAGCCTGCCGCGCCGGGATTGCAGCCCAAGGAGCAGCAGATGCTCGACGAATTGAAGGCTGCGAGCGGCAAGGACTTCGACACCAAATACATCACGATGCAGACCGACGCGCATAAGGACGCGGTCGCGCTATTCTCGACCTATGCCAATTCCGGCGACGACCCGGCGATGAAGGAATTCGCCAAGAAGACGCTGCCGGTGCTGAAGATGCACGAGAAGCATGCGAAGGAACTGGCGGTCGCGCATCAGTGAGGGGCGCCCTTGCCTTCTCCCCCTGTGGGAGAAGATGGCCGAGCGAAGCTCGGTCTGATGAGGGGTGCTCCAGGGAATGCCGACGTCTCACTCCGCTGGAACCATCCGTCTCGGCGCTACGCGCCGATCCACCTTCCCCCACAAGGGGGAAGGGAAGGCATGGCGTTCCCTCGCCGCCGCGATAAGCTTCCCGCCAAACAAAGGAAGCACCGCCAGGAAATCATTGAAGTGTCCGTGGCGCCGCCGGTCGACATGATGACCAGCGAGATGCTGCGCGGCGACATCGAAACCCGGACTGAGGCGTCGCTGAAGGCGCTGAAACATTGCCTGGAAGCGGCCGGCACCTCGCTGTGATAATGCGCATCTACGCCGTCGATTCCGGCTTCTACAACGCCATCAACCGGGTCTATGCGACGTATTTTGCGAGCAACCCGCCGGCGCGGAGCTTCGTGCCGGTGGCGTCATGGCCGATAGAGTTCGATATCGATATCGATATCGAGATCGAGTGCGTGGCGGTGGCGTGAGTTGCTTTCTTTCTGCTGTACCATGGATTGCATGTTCTATCTGTGAGGCTATATTCGCCAATGGAGCGGGAGGGTAACGTGGCAGAAAAGGAAAATAGTAACAGCGCAGCCGGTGCGACGCCGAAGGACGACAAGAAGCCGACGCCCAATCGAGAGATACCAGGAAATATGCCCTACACAACGAGTGTAGGAGTTTTTAAGAGAGCTGTTCAGAAGATTCCTGTTAGTGAACGTCCACCGAAGTTCAATAAGGATTTCTTAAACACGGTCTTTGAAATAACCGGGGGGAGCTCAATACCGGTAATTCCGATCTTGAAAAAGGTGGGATTTTTAACAAGCGATGGTACTCCTACCAGTTACTACTCAGAATTCCAAACTGACGGCGGCAGGGCTTCGGCCGCGCTTTACGCGCTCAGGACAGGCTTTGCCGAAATCTTCAAACGGAACCAGTATGCGCACAAAGCGGACCGAGATAAAATCATTGATGCAATCGTTAGCATTACTGGATTAACTCGTTCTGATAAAATTGTTGGCTACATATATGGCACCTTCAATGTATTCCAGGAGTATGCACAAGGGGCCGATGATAATAAAAGCGCTCTGGCGAGCTCTCCTTCGGTTTCAGATTTAGCGACTCCTACTGCAGAGCGCGCCAGCGCTCCGCCAATTGGCCTCAACGGAATTTCTTATCAAATAAATCTGGTTCTCCCGGCGACTACGAATATCGAGATATATAATACCATATTCAGGAGTATCAGGGAAAACCTGATACAATGATAGACCTTCAGAAATTGGAGTTATATATATTAAAGTGCGCTGTTATCCAGGCGGAGGTAGAAAAATTTGACCAGGATGACATCCCGCCCTTAGGTGCGTGGCGTTCAGATTCTGCTAGTGTTTATGATGAGTATCTTGCGCAGTTCTCGAGGGATAGCCGTTCTCGTGCGTCGAAGATGGCGTCACATTATGAGCTGTTCTATCTTGTTGAGAATGAAATTAGGAGAATAATACAGGAGACTTTGGAGGACAGCCACGGGCTGTCGTGGTGGGACGTCTGTGTTGACCAATCTATCAAAGATGAAGTTGACAAAAATCGCAAACGAGAGCTAGAGCTTGCTTTATCTGTTCGCTCTGAGCGGGAAATAGACTACACGACTTTTGGACAGCTTGGAGATATAATAAGAAAAAATTGGGCTAACTTTGCCGGAATTATGAGTAACCAGCCGGCTCTATCCAGGGTATTGCATCAGCTTAATGTTTTGCGTGGGACGATCGCTCATTGCGGATTTTTGGCTGAGGACGAAGTTGATCGCCTCCATCTGACTATAAAAGATTGGTTCCGGGTAATGGCGGGTCCGCGGTAGCACCTAAGCGAAATACTCCTGCAGCGGCCGAACCTCCAAGTTCCCCGCCCTCAACGCCGCAATCGCCTCGGCCACAGCCGCAGCCCCCGATAGCGTCGTGTAATATGGCACCTTCTGCATCAGCGTTGCCCTGCGCAGCGACTTCGAGTCCGACACCGCCTTCTGCCCATCCGTGGTGTTGAAGACGATCTGGACCTGGCGGTTGCGGATGGCATCCTCGATGTGGGGGCGGCCTTCCAGCACCTTGTTGATCTTCTCGGCCGTCACGCCGTTCTCGGCTAGGAAGCGGGCGGTGCCGGAGGTGGCGAGGACCTTGAAACCCTGGCCGGCGAGGCGTTTCACGGCCGGCAATATGCCTTTCTTGTCCTCGTCGCGGACGGAGACAAACAGCGTGCCGGAGCGCGGCAGGTCGACGCCGGCGCCGAGCTGGCTCTTGGCGAAGGCGAGCGCAAAATCGCGGTCGAGGCCCATGACCTCGCCGGTCGAGCGCATTTCCGGTCCGAGTAATATGTCGACGCCGGGGAAGCGGGCGAAGGGGAAGACGGCTTCCTTGACCGCGATGTGGCCGGGATTGCGTGGGTCGGGCATGGCACCGTAATGGGCGAAGGCGTTTTCCAGCGTCTCGCCGGCCATGATGCGCGCGGCAATCTTCGCAATCGGGCGGCCAATGGTCTTGGCGACGAAGGGCACGGTGCGCGAGGCGCGGGGGTTGACCTCCAGCACATAGACCGTGCCGTCTTGAATAGCGTATTGCACGTTCATGAGGCCGCCGACGTTGAGCGCGCGCGCCAACGCGGCCGTCTGGCGCTCCAGCTCGTCGACGAGCGCTCCCGGCAGCGAGTGCACCGGCAGCGAGCAGGCGCTATCGCCGGAGTGGATGCCTGCCTCCTCGATATGCTCCAAGATGCCGGAGACGAAGGTCGCCTTGCCATCGCAGAGGCAGTCGACATCGACCTCGATGGCGCCGGAGAGATAGGTGTCGAACAGCAGCGGGTTCTTGCCCAGCAGCGTGTTGATCTGGCCGGTCTTGTCGTTGGGGTATTTCTGCTTGATGTCCTCCGGCACCAGGCCGGGCACGGTGTCGAGCAGATAGGTCTGCAGCATGCCCTCGTCATGGATGATCTGCATGGCGCGGCCGCCGAGCACATAGGACGGGCGCACCACCAGCGGGAAGCCGAGCTCGCCGGCGACGAGGCGGGCCTGCTCGACCGAATAGGCGATGCCGTTCTTGGGCTGGCTGAGGTTCAGCTTGTGCAAGAGCTTCTGGAAGCGGTCGCGGTCCTCCGCCAGGTCGATCATGTCGGGCGAGGTGCCGAGGATCGGGATGCCGGCCTTCTCCAGCGCGTCGGCCAGCTTCAGCGGCGTCTGGCCACCGAACTGGACGATGACGCCGACCAGTTCGCCCGACGCCTGCTCGGCGCGCAGGATCTCCAGCACGTCCTCCGCCGTCAGCGGATCGAAATAGAGGCGGTCCGAGGTGTCGTAGTCGGTCGAGACCGTCTCCGGGTTGCAGTTGATCATGATCGCTTCATAGCCGGCGTCGCGCAGAGCGAAGGCGGCATGGCAGCAGCAATAGTCGAACTCGATGCCCTGGCCGATACGGTTCGGGCCGCCGCCGAGGATGACGACCTTCTTGCGCGACGACACGCGCGCCTCGTTGGCGGGTTCGCCGACGAAGGGCACTTCATAGGTCGAGTACATATAGGCGGTCGGCGAGGCGAACTCGGCGGCGCAGGTGTCGATGCGCTTGTAAACCGGATGAACGTCGAGCTTTTGCCTAGCCTTCTGAATCACTTCGGCGTCGGTCTTCGTCAGCGATCCGAGGCGGGCGTCGGAAAAACCCATGGCCTTCAGCATGCGCAGATTAACGGCGTCCCGCGGCAGGCCATGCTCGCGGATGCGTTCCTCCATGGCGATGATGCCGGCGATCTGCTCGAGGAACCACGGGTCGATCTTGCACATGGCGTGCACGTCCTCGAGCGAGGTGCCCATGCGGATCGCCTGCGCCACCATGCGCAACCGGTCCGGTGTCGGCGTGCCGAGCGCGGCGCGGATGGCGTTGCGGTCGTCGGCGTGGCTGGCTGGCGCGCTGCCGTGACCGAGGCCGGGGATTTCGATCTCGTCCAATCCCGTCAGGCCGGTTTCCAGACCACGCAGCGCCTTCTGCAGCGATTCCTGGAAGGTGCGGCCGATGGCCATCACTTCGCCCACCGATTTCATGGCGGTGGTCAGCACCGGCTCGGCGCCGGGGAATTTCTCGAAGGCAAAGCGCGGGATTTTCGTCACCACGTAGTCGATGGTCGGCTCGAAGGAGGCGGGCGTCGCGCCGCCGGTGATGTCGTTTTCCAGCTCGTCCAGCGTATAGCCGACGGCAAGCTTGGCCGCGACCTTGGCGATCGGGAAGCCGGTGGCCTTGGAGGCGAGCGCCGATGAGCGCGAGACGCGCGGGTTCATCTCGATGACCACCAGCCGGCCATCGGCCGGATTGACGGCGAACTGCACGTTGGAGCCGCCGGTCTCGACGCCGATCTCGCGCAGCACCGCGATCGAGGCGTTGCGCATCATCTGGTATTCCTTGTCGGTCAGCGTCAGCGCCGGCGCGACGGTGATGGAATCGCCGGTGTGCACGCCCATCGGATCGAGGTTCTCGATCGAGCAGATGATGATGCAATTGTCCGCCTTGTCGCGGACGACCTCCATCTCATACTCCTTCCAGCCGAGCACGCTCTCCTCGATCAGCACCTCGGTGGTCGGCGAGGCATCGAGGCCGGATTGGACGATGTCGTAGAATTCGGCGCGGTTGTAGGCGATGCCGCCGCCGGTGCCGCCCATGGTGAAGGAGGGACGGATGATGGCCGGCAGGCCGACATGGTCGAGCGCCTGGGCGGCGATCGCCATGCCGTGGCTGATATAGCGCTGCTTGCGGTCGCCTTCGCCGAGGTTCCAGCGGGTTTCCAACGCATCGAGCGCGGCGTCCAGGTTTTCCGGGTTCTCCGCCTTCAGCGCGGCGCGCTCGGCCTCATGCATCTTGCGGTCGGCGTTCTTGACATCGGTGGCGTTGGCCAGCATCGACTTCGGCGTTTCGAGGCCGATCTTGCTCATCGCCTCGCGGAACAGCGCGCGGTCCTCGGCCTTGTCGATGGCGTGCGCGTCGGCGCCGATCATCTCTACCTGATAGCGCTCGAGCACGCCCATGCGGCGCAGCGACAGCGCGGTGTTGAGCGCCGTCTGGCCGCCCATGGTCGGCAGCAGCGCGTCGGGCCGCTCCTTGGCGATGATCTTGGCCACCACTTCGGGCGTGATCGGCTCGATATAGGTGGCGTCGGCCAGCTCCGGATCGGTCATGATGGTGGCCGGGTTGGAGTTGACCAGGATGACGCGGAAACCCTCTTCCTTCAGCGCCTTGCAGGCCTGGGTGCCGGAATAGTCGAATTCGCAAGCCTGGCCGATAACGATGGGGCCGGCCCCGATGATCAGGATCGACTTGATGTCGGTGCGTCTTGGCATATTCGAAAATCCGTTCGGCGAGCGGCTTGCACGAAAAACCGGGCGGGGAGGACCCGGCCGGTTGTGCTTGCGATTCTGGTATCAGGCTAGGAGGGCCTTATAGGGAAGAGTTTTGGCGGATGTAACCCTGAAAATGAGGGAATAGGCAGTAGGCAGCAGGCAGTAGGCAGTAGGCAGTAGGCAGTAGGGAGACGCTCTTGATTGCCCTACTGCCTATTCCCTACTGCCTAACCCCTAATTCCCCAACGCCAGTTGGTCCGTGATCTCGAAGCGTTCGGAAACGCCGACGCGGACCATGTTGAGGCTGCCTTCGCGCGTGAAACGGAATTCGTCCGGCGAGTCCGAGCCGCTCGGCTTGCCGTTATGAAAGGTGATGACACGGCTGTCGCCATCCGGCCAGGTCACCGTCACGGTGCTGTCGGCGCCTGTGTGCGCGACGCTGATCTCGCAACGGATCATTGGCTGGCCGACATGGCGAGCGCAGGGGATGCTGGTGTCCGGGGCAGGGGTGTCGGACTCGGCGCTTGCCGAGGCCGCGAAGGCGAGACCATACGCGTCCTGCATAGCGGTCCTGCCGATCTCGGCTGCGGACGGCGGCTCGGCCGGCTCGCTGCCACCCAGGCGCGCCGCTATATCAGGCTGCCGCTCCTCGGAAGGTTGAGGCGCAACGGCCGCGACCGCTGACGCGGCGGCGTCTTCGGGCACCGGCGCAGGGTTGTTGGGGCTAAGATAGCGGGCGGGCGCCCATCCGACGATATGCGCGCCCTGCGTATCCTCAACCTTGCACCAGGGATAGCCATCAACGACGTTGCAGCCGAAATTCCTGACAGCCGTGCCGTTGGGCAGCCGCGCCGCCACCTTTCCACCCGGCGAGGCGGTGGTGCGGATATTGAGGAGATCGTCCGGTGCGAGGCCGCCGATAATCGAAATGATCGGTCCCGGCGCATCCTGAGCCATGGCCGGCAACGCGGCCAGCAGCAAAGGAGCGGCGATCAGCAGTGTCGATCGGAGCGTGACTTTGCGCTTCATCTTTTAACTGCAAGTTCCAAGGCGCGACCAGATATAGGCGGCGAGGCTGCCGAATGTCATCCTGAATTTAGCGGCGATTGTGAGGCCCGAGCCACGCGCAAATGTGTCGCTCAGGCCGAAACCTCGACTTCAGCGGTGCCGACTGCCGGCAAAGCAGGATCGCCCTCAGCCGCGGCAATCACGCTGTCAAGAAGGCCGGGGAAACGCCTGTCGAGATCGTCACGGCGCAATGTGATCAGCCGGCTGGTGCCGACCGCTTCGCTGCGGGTGACGCCGGCCTCGCGCAGCTTGGCGAGGTGGTAGCTGAGATTGGTCTTGGAGGCGAGGTCGAGGAACTTGCTGCAGTTCAGCGGCACGCCTTCCTTGCTCGCCAGATAGCGCACGATGGCAAGCCGGGTCGGGTCGCCGAGCACGGCCAGTACGATCGGCAGGCTGATCTGGTCGGCGGTTGGATGGGGCAGGGTCATGGCTCAGAATTAAGCACAAACAGCACGAACTTCAACGCGGCTTCCTTTCCTACTGCAGGCGCTACTTCTGCATTTTCGTTTCTACGATAGACGCCGCTGCTCCATTCTCGGCCCCGGTCCTGACACAGGGCTGTCAGCAGGGTTCAGCTATTTTGTCCCGGCTCGGTTGACATCATGCCCTGTTATGTCCAATTGTTCAATAACTTTTGAACTAAGGACAACTCCCCCATGGACAAGCGGATCTTCTGGCTTGCGCTCGGATCGTTTGCGATCTCGACCGAAGGCTTCGTCATCTCAAGCCTTCTTCCCGATATCGCCACTGACGCCGACATATCCGTGCCGCTCGCCGGCTCGCTGATCACCGCCTTCGCGCTCGCCTATGCGATCGGTGCGCCGGTGCTGGCGACGCTGACCGGCGAATGGGACCGGCGCCGCGTCATCCTGTGGACGCTGGTGTTCTTCGTCATCGGCAACATCGTTGCCGCGCTCAGTTCGTCCTTCGAGCTGCTTTTGATCGCGCGCATCATCATGGCGCTGTCGTCCGGGCTGTTCGCGGCGACCGCGCAAGGGACCGCCGTGGCGCTGGTCGACGACCATCACCGGGCGCGCGCCATCGCCGTCGTCGTCGGCGGCACCACCGTGGCGGTGGCGGTCGGCGCGCCGCTCGGCGCGCTGGTCGCGGCGATCGCCGGCTGGCGCGGCACCTTCTTCGCCATCGCCGGGCTCGGCGCGCTGTCCGGCGCTATCCTGTGGTGGCGGCTGCCGCGCGGCATCGTCGGCACCAGGCTGCCGCTGAAGCGCAGGCTTGCGGCGGCCGTGCGCCCCGGCGTGATGCCGATCCTTCTGACGACGGCGCTTGCGCTTGTCGGCGCCTTTACCGTCTTCAGCTTCATCGCGCCCTTGGCGATCCAAGGCGGCGGGCTCTCGCCGATCGCGCTGCCGGGCATGCTGCTCGCCTTCGGCGTGGGCGCCGTCATCGGCAACATCGCCGGCGGGCAGGCGGCCGACCGCTTCGGCGCCACCCGCACCGTCGCCTGGTCGCTGGCGCTCTCCGCCGCGATGCTCACCACCTTCTCGCTGATCCCGACCTTCCTGCCGCATCATCTCGCCGGACCGGCGCTGATGGCCATGATGGTGCCGTGGGGCATCGTCGGCTGGGCTTTCCCCCCGGCGCAGGCGAGCCGCATCATCAAGCTAGCGCCCGACGCCGCGCCCATTGTTTTGTCGCTCAACGCCTCGGCGCTTTACTTCGGCGTCGCGCTGGGCGCCGTGGTCGGCGCCGCCGTGCTGCGCTTCGGCGTCCCGGCCGACCTCGGCCTGATCGCCGCCATGTTCCCGATTGTTGGCCTGGGCATCGTGCTCGCCGGCCGGATGTTGGCCCGGCCGGTGGCGATGCCGGCCGAATAGGAGATGCCGATATTCAGGTGAGCCCGACCTGACCTGGATTTCGGCACGTCCTCAAAAGCCAAAGAACCGAGCGACGGTCGCTTCTTCAGGATGAAGGAGCGGCCGTCGGCAGTTCCAGATCGAGGTCAGCCACAGCATCCAGCGCAGCCTGTTCTCCGGCAAGCCGGCGGCACGCTACGTCGTCTGATCTCCTCTTAAGCTGGCCGCCACATCTGCAAGATCGAGGCGGCCAGCAGCAGGCCGAGCACGATGTTGAGCGCGCGCCACTGGCGTTCGGTCGTCAGCAGTCGGGCAAGCAGGGTTCCCGCCACGCACCACAGCGACAGCGAAAAGGCCGCTGCCAAGCCGAACACGGCGCCGAGCAGGAGCGCCAGTTGCAAGGGACCATCGGCCAGCGCCGCGAAGGATGCGGCCGCGCCCAGTCCCATCGCCCAACCTTTCGGGTTCATCCACTGGATGCCGGCGCCGCCGAAGAAGCTGTTCGGCCTGGCCATGCTGATGTCGAGGTTGGGGGGACCGCTGCGGCCGATCTTGATGGCCAGCCAGATCAGATAGAGCGAGCCGGCGATCTTCATGGCAAGCTGCAAAGACGGCACCGCGGCGAGCAGACCGGCCAGCCCGGCAGCGCCCGCAGCCGCCACGGTAGCCAAACCGGCGGCGCTGCCGGCCATCAAAGGCACGGAACGGCGGAAGCCGAATTGCGCGCCGGACGCCGTCGACAGTGTCGTGGCGATGCCTGGCGTCGAGGTCGAGATCAGCGCGAACAGGACCAGCGGGATGATGGTGTCGGACATGCGGGCTTTCCAGTCGAAGGAGCCGGCATGCTTAGGCGCTTCGTTGCATCAGTAAATGCAATGTTTGATATGGTTTGCATTAGGAAGTATAATGTCAGCCATGATCCGCGACCTCGACACGACTCTCATCCGTACCTTCGTCACGACGGCCGACAAGGCCAGCATGACGGCGGCGGCCAATGCGCTTCACCTGACGCAAGGCGCCGTCAGCCAGCAGGTCAAGCGGCTTGAAGAGGTGCTCGGTCAGAGCTTGTTCGAGCGTGATCGCCGGGGCCTCAAGCTGACGCGATCCGGCGAGCGGCTGCTCGACAGGGCCAGCCGCCTGCTGCAGCTCAACGACGAGATCCTTGCCGAGATCAGGGGCAGGGCGGTTGCCGGGCAGGTGCGGATCGGCGTGCCTTATGATCTCGTCGGCACGCTGCTCGCGCCTGCGCTGAAGGCCTATGCCGAAGCCTATCCGCAGGTGGAGATTTCGCTGGTCTGCGCGTCCTCGCCGGAACTCACGGCGGCCCTGGCGGCGGGCACGATCGACCTTGCCGTCATCGAGGAGCGCGTCGGTCCCACCACCGGCGAATGCCTGCTCGTCGACCGGCTGGTATGGGTCGGCGCCAGAGGCGGGGCGGCACGCCTGAAACGGCCGCTGCCGGTTTCCATCGTCGCCGACACCTGCGCCTTCCGGCCGGCGGTGCTGGCAGCGCTTGGCGAGCACGGGCTCGACTGGCGCACCGTGTTCGAGAACGGCAACATCGATGCGACGACCGCCACTGTGCGGTCGGACCTGGCGGTGACCACCTGGCTTGCCTCGACGGTTCCGGCCGATCTCGACATCCTGTCCGATGCCGGGCTTCCGGCGCTGCCGAATTTCTCCGTCAACCTGCATATGCCCAAACATGCCACCCAACCGGCCGCGCAGGCTTTTGCCAGCCATATCCGCGAGGGCCTTTCACGCTATCGCCAGGCAGCGTGAACGGCTAGCGCGTTTCACCGTTTCACGGAAACGGCGAACCGCTCTATCTCTTTGTTTCTACGCAATTCCGGACGGAAAACCGCTCACACTTTTCCTGGAATTGCTGTAGGCATCCGGTCAGCCGTTCGACGCAGCCATGGCGACCGCCAATTGCGCATCGAAAGCGCGCTTGAAGGCGGGCCGAGCCTCGCCGCGGGCGACATAGGCGGCAACGTTCGGGAATTCGTTCAGCAAACCCGACCTCTGCAGCCGGCGCAGCACGCCCACCATGACGAGGTCGCCGGCGCTGAACGCGCCGTCGAGCCAGTCGCTATCGCCGAGATGGCGGGAGAGCTCGGCCAGCCGCTTGCGGATCCGGTCATCGACCAAAGGCAGGCGCTGCTCGTGCCACGCCGCGTCGCGCTCCAGGATCACAGCTGTCGTGCGATCGAGGATCGGTTGCTCCACGGTGCTGAAGGCTGCGAACATCCAGGCGATCGCACGCGCCCGCGCGTTCGCATCCTCGGGCATCAGGCCCGGGTGACGCACCGCGATGTGAAGGACGATCGCCCCCGACTCGAACAAAGCGAGATCTCCTTCTTCATAGGTCGGGATATTGCCGAATGGACTGATCGCAAGATGCGCGGGTCGCTTCATCGCATCGAATGAAACAAGACGAACGTCATAAGGCTGGCCGACTTCCTCGAGTGCCCAGCGCACGTGCATGTCGCGCGCCAACCCCCTGCCGCCATCGGGCGAGCATTCAAAGGCGGTAATGGTGGGGATCATCGGCGGCTCCTGACCGTTCAGTCGAATACGCGGCGTTCCCGGCCGACGCGCGACGGCCTTGTGCTATTTCCAGTTCCTGCGCCGTTCGAGTTCGGCTTTGGAAGGCTCCTGCTGAGCAAACGAGCCCGTGCGGATTTCGCCCGCGCGCTCATAGGTCGCTATGATGACGCCGGTGGTGGAAGTCTGCGATTTGACGAGCTTGAACGCCGCCGGCATCGCGCTGTCGCCGAACAGCCGCTTGCCCTTGCCCAGCACCACGGGGAAGATCATCAGCCGGATCTCGTCGATCAGCCCGTTGGCGAGCAAGGTCTGGATCAGATTGCCCGATCCCTGGATGAGCAGGTCAGGTCCGTCTTCCTGCTTGAGTTCCTTAAGCCTGGCAACGATATCGGGCCCGAGCGACTGGGTGTTCTGCCAGGTCAGCGAATCCGGCTGGTGTGTGGCCACATATTTGACCGCGGGATTGAAAACATCCGCGATCGGATCGTTCTGATACGGCCAATGCGCGGCGAAGATGTCGTAGGTTCTGCGGCCGAGCAGCAAGGCGAAGGGTTTGGAGAACAGCTCTTCCATTGCCGCGCCCCCCACTTCGTCGAAGTAATGGAAGGTCCAGCCGCCGAACTTGAAGCCGCCGACCGGATCCTCTTCCGGCCCGCCGGGCGCCTGCATGACGCCGTCGAGACTTACGAATGTGGCGGCGATGATCTTGCGCATCTGTCTTCTCCGTTTCACGATCCGCGCCGTCAGGGCCGGATTTCTGCCTAGAGTGGTTTGATGCAATTCCTGACGGAAAACCGCTTCGCCCTTTTCCTGGAATTGCTCCTAGGACGAACGGCAAGGCGCGTTTTCGACAAGGGTTCTAGAATTTCTATCGCGTGCTCTCGGCGCGGTCCGTGCGAGAAGAGAACCAGACGTCGCCGAACACGGCGGTTGCCGTCCGGTCCGGCGCCTTGTCCTCCCTCAGCCAGATCGAGCGGGTGCGCGCGGCGCGCTCGCGGGTCGGTATTTTCGCGGCCGGCCCGGCAATGGAGGCGCCGACGCAAGGGATGAACCAGGAGCCCATGAACGGTCGGCAGGCGAAGCCGTTTGCCAGGCGTGTTATGAGGACCGCGAGGCCGACGGTTTCGGACGGGCGCCACGGAAAGATCATGCGGCCGCCGGGCTTCAACGCTTTCAGCCATGCGGCCGGCGGAGCGACGACGCCGGCATTGACGTAGATGACGTCGGACGGCGGCAATGGATTGGCGACGGCGTCGGCCTGGACGATTTCGACGTTGTCGTAAGCCGCAAGGTTCGCTTTGGCGCGCGCGGCGAGACCAGCCTCCAGCTCGAAGGCGGTGACGCCGCCGCCCGGCTCGACCAGCCTCGCCAGCAGCGCTGTATAATAGCCGGTGCCGGCGCCGATATGGGTGACGTGCTCGCCCGGCTTCGGCTCGACCTTGCCGAGCCACATGGCGTGCAGAAGCGGCTCGCCGTTGTTGATGCCTTTGTCGGCATCGAGCACGACAAGCACGTTCTGGTAGATATAGGTCGGATCGGCGCTCGGCGTCTCGAACCGGCCTTCGCCGGCAAAAACAGTCCATGGTCCCGGACCCAGGAAAGCCTCGCGCGGCACCGACGCGAATACCTCCTCGATGCGCGGATCGGACGACCGAGCCTGCGCGGCCATCAGCCTGGCATAGAATCTGCGGGCTTCGTCCGGTTCCGCCATAGCGCGAAGATAGCGCGGCCGGCGCGAATGTCTCGCTCAGCCGGCGATGGTGTCGTAGAGCAGCTTGAAGTTAAGAACGAGGATGACGGCGGCAACGACCCATGCCAGCGCCGCGACGGCGCGCGGTATGGCGAAACTGCCCATCTTCTTCTTGTCCGACACGAACTGCACCAGCGGGATGACGGCGAAGGGCAGTTGCATCGACAGCACCACCTGACTGAAGACCAGCAATTGAGCTGTGCCCTTTTCGCCGTAGAGCGCGGTGACGACCACCACCGGGACGATGGCGATGCCGCGCGTCAGGAGGCGCCGTGCCCATTGCGGGATGCGCAGCCGCAGAAAACCTTCCATCACGATCTGGCCGGCAAGCGTCGCGGTGACGGTCGAATTGAGGCCAGAAGCCAGCAGCGCGATGGCAAACAGGATCGAGGCGATGCTCAGGCCCAGCAGCGGCGACAGCAACTCGAAGGCCTGGCCGATCTCGGCGACGTCCTGATGCCCGGTGTCGTGGAAGGCGACCGCCGCGACGATCAGGATCGAGGCGTTGACGAACAGCGCCAGGATCAGCGCGATGGTCGAATCCGTCGTCGCCCATTTGATGGCGTCGCGCTTGCCTGCATCGGTACGCTCATAGGCGCGGGTCTGCACGATCGAGGAATGCAGGTAGAGATTATGCGGCATGACCGTCGCGCCGATGATGCCGATGGCGATATAGAGCATCGTCGGATTGGTGACGATCTCGGGTGACGGCACGAACATCGAATGCAGGATCGTGCCGGCCGGCGGCGCGGCGACGAAGATCTGGATGGCAAAGCAGCCGAAGATGATGATCAGGAGCGCGATGACGAAGGCTTCAAGATAGCGGAAGCCCTTGTTCATCAAAAGAAGCACCAGGAAGGCGTCGAGCGCGGTCAGCATGGCGCCGCCGATCAGCGGAATGCCGAACAGAAGCTGCAGCGCGATCGCCGTGCCGATCACCTCGGCGAGGTCGCAGGCGATGATCGCCAGCTCGCAGGCGATCCAGAGCACGAAATTGACGGGGCGCGGATAGTAGGCGCGGCAGGCCTGGGCGAGGTCGCGCCCGGTGGCGATGCCAAGGCGGGCGGACAGCGCCTGCAACAGGATCGCCATCAGGTTCGACAGCATGATGATGAAGAGCAGCGTGTAGCCGAACTGGGCGCCGCCGGCGAGGTCGGTCGCCCAGTTGCCCGGATCCATATAGCCGACGGAGATCATGTAGCCCGGTCCCATGAAGGCGAACAGGCGGCGGAACCAGGCTCCAGTCTGTGGCACCGCGATCGAGGCGTTCACCTCGCGCAGGCTTGGCTGCTCTTCGTCGGACTTGTCGAATCGCCATGCGGGTCGGGCTACGGTTGCTGCATCGGCGTCGGACATGGGGATTTCCGCTGGAATGTGTCGAAGGTGCCTCTTATCTATGCCATGGCTCAACATTATGCAATAGGCTATATTTCATTGATCATGCTTTCGTGATGCGCCAGAGCAGGCCTGGACGCGGGCGACCGCAAACGCTGGTTGCGCCCGCGCGGGAATGCAAATAAACGGCCGGACCATCAGGGGTTCGTGTTATGAATACGACCCCGATTCAAGGAGGAGCGCGTATTGGCGCTTAGGAACAAACCAGTTCGACGCGAGGAGCCGCTTCCCGATGCCGAAATCCATTCGGAGGGTTTCCGGCAGATGCGCGAAGCGCGCCGCGGCGCGCTGGTCGAGGACTATGTCGAGCTGATCGCCGACCTGATCGAGGACGGCAACGAAGCGCGGCAGGTGGATATCGCGGCAAGGCTCGGCGTCGCGCAGCCGACGGTGGCAAAAATGCTGACCAGGCTGTGCGCCGACGGATTGGTCTCGCGAAAGCCCTATCGCGGGGTGTTCTTGACCGAAGCCGGCCGCAAGGTCGCCGAGGAAAGCCGTATCCGCCACCAGACGGTGGAGGCCTTCCTGCGCTCTCTCGGCGTCAGCGCCGAGACGGCGCGCATCGACGCCGAGGGCATCGAGCACCATGTCAGCGCCGAGACGCTGGAAGCTTTCCGCCGGGCGATGACGCATCGCCAAGCCTAGGACTGCGGTGCGTCCGGGCGTGTTGAAGCGGAACCGACGCATCTCCGCCGCATTACTTTCCCACATTGCGCGATTGTCGCGCTTAGGGAGGAAGCAATGGGCGTCGAACAGGCACCGACCGCTAAAGGGAAGCAGGCAGCCAGGGGATTGCGGCAGGCGGCCGCCAAGGACGAGCGCAAGACCGAGGCCGAGACTGGCCATCCGCTGAAGAAGGGCGCGGCGCGTTTCGAGGAACGTTCGAAAAGTTCGGACGGCAAGAGCGCCGGCGCCAAGCAGAAAAGCTGAGGCTTTTAGCCGGTTTATGGTCGGTGGGCCTTGCTTGCCCGATTGAGATTTTCCGGCGCGTCCGGCATTTGGCGGGAGCGAAAAATTCTGTGACTTAGGCCAGCCGTTGCGATAATTGTCTGCAGGGGGTGGTCGTGGGCCAGTCCCTCCAGGACATTCGCGTTGCGAGGAGTTGCCATGCTTTGGAGAGGCCGTCGTCAGAGCGACAACATCGAGGATGACCGTAGCGACAGCGGCGGCGGATTGGGCGGCGGCGGTCAGTTCCGACTTCCCATCGGCGGCCGTACCGGTGGCGGCGGCAGCATTCTCCTGGTCATCCTGGTCGTGGTCGCGGGATGGTATTTCGGTTTTGATCCATCGCAGATCCTGGGTGGCGGCGACGGCGGGTTGCTCCCGGGTGGCGGCGGCCAGATCACCGACAACAGCGACTCGCAGGACAATGGCGGCGCGCCCGCCAATGACGAGATGAAGCAGTTCGTCGCGACGGTGCTGGCGGAAACCGAAGACACCTGGACCGGCATTTTCAAGTCCCAGGGCCTGACCTATGAGGATCCCAAGCTGGTGCTGTTCAGCGGCCAGGTCCGTTCGGCCTGCGGTTTCGCCTCGGCGGCGGCCGGGCCGTTCTATTGCCCTGGCGATCACAAGGTCTATCTCGACATGACCTTCTTCCAGCAGCTCGACCAGCAGTTCGGCGCTGCCGGCGAGTTCGCGCGTGCCTATGTGGTGGCGCATGAGATCGGTCACCATGTGCAGAACCTCACCGGCATCATGAGCAAGTTCAACCAGATGCGCCAAGGCATGAGCGAGGCCGACGCCAACCAGCTCTCGGTGCGCATCGAGCTTCAGGCCGACTGCTTCGCCGGCGTATGGGCCCATTACACCGCACAAAAAGGTATATTGGAGCAGGGCGACATCGAAAGCGCGCTGAATGCCGCCAAGCAGATCGGCGACGACACGCTGCAGAAGAAGATGCAGGGCTATGTCGTGCCGGAAAGCTTCAACCATGGCACCTCGCAGCAGCGGCAGACATGGCTGGCGCGCGGCTACAAGAGCGGCAAGCTGTCCGACTGCAACACCATGAGCGGGCCGATCTGAGGCGGCGCTGCCGCTTCTTTCGGGTGACGACCAACGACCGAAGGCGGCTGGCAAGGGATGTCAGCATAAGACGTTTGCCTTCGTTCGCGGATTGTTCCCGCCGCTAACCTCGCCTATAAGGTCCCCCCTTGCCCCAAGGCGGATGAGGAGCTTGTCACCATGATCGACCCGAAGACCGCCAAGCGGGGCCTTGCGCTCGTTTTCACGACGCTGCTGCTCGACATCATCGGCTTCGGCATCATCATGCCGGTGCTGCCGGCCTATCTGGAGGAACTGAGCGGCGTCAGCGTCAGCGAGGCCGCGATCGAGGGCGGCTGGCTGTTCTTCGTCTATGCGGCGATGCAGTTCGTCTTCGCGCCGATCATCGGCGGCTTGAGCGACCGCTTCGGACGACGGCCGATCCTGCTTGCGTCGGTGCTGACCTTTTCCATCGACAACCTGATCTGCGCCATCGCCTGGTCCTTTCCGATGCTGTTCATCGGCCGCGTGCTCGCGGGCATTTCCGGCGCCAGCTATTCGACGACATCGGCCTTCATCGCCGATATCTCGAACGACGAGAACCGGGCGAAGAATTTCGGCCTGCTCGGCATCGCCTTCGGCGTCGGCTTCGTCATCGGCCCGGTGCTGGGCGGGTTGCTCGGCACGTTCGGGCCGCGCATGCCGTTCTATTTCGCCGCAGCACTCGCCTTCGTGAATTTCCTGATCGCGATGTTCCTCCTGCCGGAGACGCTGGATGAAAAGCATCGTCGCCGTTTCGAGTGGAAGCGTGCCAATCCGGTCGGCACGCTCATGCAGATGCGCAATTATCCAGGCATCGGCTGGATCGGGCTGGTGTTCTTCCTGATGACGCTCGGCCACATGATGTATCCGGCGGTCTGGTCGTTCGTCTCCACTTATCGCTATGGCTGGAGCCAGCAGCAGATCGGCTTTTCGCTCGGCGCCTTCGGCCTTTGCGGCGCAATCATCATGGCGACGGTGCTGCCGCGGATCATTCCCAGGCTCGGCGAGTGGAGGACGGCGGCTATCGGGCTGACCTTCACCGCGCTCAGCGCCTTCGGCTATGCGTTTTCGACGCAAGGCTGGATGATCTATGCGGTGATCGTGGCCGGCTGCCTGGAAGCGCTGGCCGATCCGCCGCTCAGAAGCCTCGCCGCCGCCAAGGTGCCGCCCTCGGCGCAGGGCGAATTGCAGGGCGCGATGACCTCGATCTTCTCGATCACCTCGATCATCACGCCGCTGCTCTACACGGCGATCTTTTCCTGGTTCACGAGCCCGACGGCGCCGGTCGTGTTCGGCGGCGCGCCCTATGTGCTGGGCGCGATCTTCCTGACGTCGGCGGTCGTCGTCTTCGTGACGAAAGTGGCCAAGCCGACGCCGAAGGAAGTCGAGCGCATGCACACACAGGAAGCGGTGACCGATCCAGCCTGAGGCGTGTCGGTATTCAGGTGAGGCCGGTCTGCAAATGGCGACTTCCTGCGCAGGTCGTTACGCGCGTTCGGCCAGCGCTTCCTCGCCGCGCCGCTCGCGGATGAGGTTTACGAAGCGGCGGAAGAGGTAATGTGAATCCTGCGGGCCGGGCGAGGCCTCGGGATGATGCTGAACCGAGAACACAGGCCGGCCGGTCAGCGCGATACCGCAGTTCGAGCCGTCGAAGAGCGAGACATGGGTTTCCTCGACGCCTTCGGGCAGCGAGTCCGCGTCGACGGCGAAACCGTGGTTCATCGAGACGATCTCGACCTTGCCGGTGGTGTGGTCCTTGACCGGATGGTTGGCGCCGTGGTGGCCCTGGTGCATCTTCTCGGTCCTGCCGCCGAGCGCCAGCGCCAGCATCTGATGGCCGAGGCAGATGCCGAATACCGGTATGTCGGTCTTCAAGAGGCTCTGGATCACCGGCACGGCATATTCGCCGGTCGCTTCCGGATCGCCGGGGCCATTCGACAGGAAGATGCCGTCCGGCCGCATGGCCAGGATCTCCTCGGCACCGGTCTTGGCCGGCACGACGGTGACCTTGGCGCCGAGACCTGCAAGCAGGCGCAGGATGTTGCGCTTGACGCCGTAGTCGACGGCCACGACGTGCAGGGAAGGCTCGCCCCGCTCACCATAGCCTTCATTCCAGATCCAGGGCGTCTCGCGCCAGACCGAAGACTGGCCCGACGTGACCTCCTTGGCGAGGTCGAGGCCGATCAGGCCCGACCAGGCCGCGGCCTGCCGCTTCAGGTCCTCGATGTCGAAGACGCCGTCGGGCGCATGCGCGATGACGGCATTGGGCATGCCCTTCTCGCGGATCAGCACGGTCAGCGCGCGGGTGTCGATGCCGGACAGCGCGACGATGCCGCGCCGCTTCAGCCACTGGTCGAGATGGCCGGCGGCGCGATAGTTCGAGGGGTCGGTAACGTTGGCCTTGAAGATGGCGCCGACAGCGCCCGCGCGGGCGGCTGGATGCAAATCCTCGATATCCTCGTCATTGGTGCCGACATTGCCGATATGCGGGAAGGTGAAGGTCACGATCTGGCCGGCGTAAGACGGATCGGTGAGGATTTCTTCATAGCCGGTCAGCGCGGTGTTGAAGCACACTTCCGCAACGGCCGATCCCGTGGCGCCAAGGCCGCGGCC
Organism: Mesorhizobium sp. B4-1-1; assembly: GCF_006439375.1. Lineage (NCBI taxonomy): Bacteria > Pseudomonadati > Pseudomonadota > Alphaproteobacteria > Hyphomicrobiales > Phyllobacteriaceae > Mesorhizobium > Mesorhizobium sp. B4-1-1. Next base: position 7,439 of record NZ_VFTH01000004.1, on the reverse strand, counting down.
TTCGATCACCGTGCCGTCGGCGAGGACCAGAAGGGCGGTCGGCTTTTCGGTTGCCCAGGGGGCGGTGGTGGTGGCCATGGCGGCACTCCTGTCAGGCGCGGCAATCGGCCGGCGGGACCATTTGCGCGGCAAGGCGCGAAGCTGGATTTCCCGGCTCTCACGCGTCAACTCATTGTCTCATGCAGGACCGAGTACATAGGCGAACGCGCCGGAGCGGTCAATGCGGCGCCCCCGGACCACGGCCGATTTGCTTTCGTCCAGCAATATCAGCATCTTGCCGCGATTTGCGTTGGCCGTTCGGCAAAGCTATTGTCCGCCGCATTCGAAGGAGAAGCACGATGCGCGAGAAAATCGCCGAATCCATGAAGAGCGCGATGAAGGCGCAGGACAAGCACCGCTTGCCGACGCTGCGGCTGATCCAGGCCGCTATCCACGATCGCGACATCGCCAATCGCGGCGCCGGCAAGCCGCCGGCGAGCGAGGAAGAGATCCTGCAAATCCTCGCCAAGATGGTGAAGCAGCGCGAGGAATCGGCCAAGGCCTTCGAAGACGGCAAGCGGCCGGAACTGGCGACGCAGGAGCGCGGCGAGATGGAAATCATCCGCGCGTTCCTGCCGACGCAGCTCGACGACGCGGCAATCCAGGCTGCGGCGCGCGAAGCGATCGCGGCGACGGGTGCCGCCAGCCAAAAGGACATGGGCAAGGTGATCGGCGCGCTGAAGCAGAAGTATGCCGGCCAGATGGACTTCGCCAAGGCCAGCGCCATCATCAAGGGGCTGCTGCAGTAGGTGCGGCTTCGCTAATCCTTGCACATCGGTATCGGCTGCGGCGGCGGTGCCGGATGATCCTTCTTGTACTGCGCGATGATCGGCTCCAGCGTCTTCCTGGGCCAGAATTTCGGCGAGCCGATCTCGCTCAGGCAGGAGGCGTTCCAATAGAGGCCCGCGCCTGACAGCGATTGGCCTGCGGCCTTTGCCCGGGCGACAGCGGCGATGTCGCGCGATTCCGGATAGATGTAGAGCGTCGTCGGTTTGTTCTTCACCAGCGGGATGATCTGCTCGGCGTCAGCGGGCGACCAACTGGTGCAGCCATTGCTGCGGCCGCCGGCATAGTTCACCAGCTTGCCGAACGGAACAAGGCCGTCATGGTCGGCGTATGAGCTGTTCGGGTCTTTGCGCATGCACATGCCCCTGAGCAAGGCAGCCGGATGGCCGCCAATCACGCGCTGCCTGGCGTTCGCCGCTTCGCCTTCGCCGTCGAACTGGATGAAGCTGCGCATGAACACCGCGTTCTGCGCGCCGACACGGTAATACCCCTTGAAGGACGTCTTGGTCTCGGCGGTCATATAGGCGCCGCCGGCCGTCAGCGCCGAGTCCATCGCGTTGCCGAAGTTCTTCGCGCAACGCCTGCCGTTGGAGAAATCGGCAACGCCTTTCAGGTTGCGGCCGCCGCCATGGCCCGAGGAAACCGCGCGGAAGAGCTGCTTGCTTTCGCATATGATGTAATAGCGCTGGCCCAGCACGCTGTTGCCCAAATCCCCGGGACGCGTGGCATCCATGGCGAAGTAGCAGGGGTTGCCGACCGAACCATCGCTGACCTTCTTCTGGTAGAGCGCGCGCGCCCGCTCCAGAACGACCTGCGAAATCTGGCCCTCGCCGTCGCCGACATGGCGCTGCAGCCAGTCGGGAACGGTCGACGGCCGCAACGCCGCGAACGAACTGACGGACGCTGTCAAGGCGGCGAGGGTCGCGACAAGACAAAAGATGGCCGCGCCCAGCGGAACAGATTTCAACCCCACCGTTTTGCCCCTCCTGTCGAAGCGTTGTCTCGTACCCGTGAATCACCCAGGTCGATCATAGAAGATCTCGCATCCATCGGCGAAACACTTCTAGTTTAGCGACGCCTTTTGGAAGTCGGATTTCCGGACCGCTTCGATTGAGCTATGATCTGATTCCGGCGCGCCCACGCCTCCTCCCTCCATCGGGAAGCATCGTTCATGCAGGGCAATTCACATCCAACCAACTGTTCGAGCGCCAGACATAAGGAGGGGTTGTCGAGACTGCTCGCGGCAGGAGGTTTTTCGATGCAGCTTTTCGCACCCGTCTATCATCTGAAGCGCCAGGCGAGGCTGCTGTCCCGCCGGGAAAATGTTCCACTCCACACAGCGCTCGACCGCATTGCCGGCAAAGAAGGTTTTGGCAGCTGGAGCCTCCTTGCTGCCAAGGCCACCGAGGCTGCGCCAGCCGGCGCCCTGTTGGCGCGGCTGATCCCCGGCGACATGGTTCTCGTGGCGGCGCGGCCGGGCCAGGGCAAGACGCTGATGAGCCTCGAGCTCGCCGTGGCGGCCATGAAGCAAGGCAGTCGCGCCGTGTTCTTTACCCTGGAGTACATGCATCCCGACATCCTCGACCGTTTCCGCGACATCGGGATCGACCCGGCCGATTTCAGTGACCTGTTCGATTTCGACAATTCCGACGCCATAAGCGCCAGTTACATCATCGAGAGGTTGCGGTCGGCGCCGCGCGGCACGCTGGCGGTCATCGACTATCTGCAACTGCTCGACCAGAAGCGGGAGAATCCCGAGCTCATGGTCCAGATCCGCGCCTTGAGGTCGTTTGCCCGGGAACGGGGACTGGTGCTGGTCTTCATCTCGCAGGTCGACAGGTCCTATGATTCCTCCGGGAGACCGTTCCCGGGTATCGGCGATATCCGGCTGCCGAACCCGCTCGACATGTCGCTGTTCGACAAGGCCTGTTTCCTGAACAAGGGCGAAATCCGGTTTCAGGCGACTTGAGGACGATCCGCGTCGCGGCTATGCCGGTCTCAACAGGGAAGCGAACCATGATCGAGATCGTCAAACCCGCGCTCGAACATTTGCCTTCCTACAAGGCGGCGCTGGAGCGCGGGTGGTCGCCCGACAATGTGCGGTTCCTCGAAGCGACGCGCGAGCAGCTCGAGGCGATCGAGAAAGATCCTGTCGCCTTTCTCGCCGGCCTCGACGACCCCGAAGCGAAGGGGCCGCCCATCATCCTACCCAACGGCACCAAGGTCGCGCGCCTGCCGGGCTTCCGGCGCTGGATCTGGGATGGCGAGGCCGCCGGCTCGATCGGTTTTCGCTGGCAGAAGGGCACCTCGGCGCTGCCCTCGCATGTGCTTGGCCATATCGGCTATGCGGTTGTGCCGTGGAAGCGGAGCCGAGGCTATGCCACCGAAGCGTTGCGGCTGATGCTCGACGAGGCGAGGGCGGTCGGGCTCGACCATGTCGAGATCACCGCGAAGCCGGGCAATCCGGCTTCGCACAAGGTTATCACAGCGAATGGCGGCAAGCTCGTCGGCCGCTTCTTCGAGGACGCCGCCTATGGCGGCGCGGAGAGCCTCAAGTTCCGCATCGACCTTTGAAGGTTACTCGCCGGGCCTGGCCAGCCTTCCTTCTTCCGCCTTGTGGTAGAACTGGCTTGCGACGAGCCAGCCTTTGAGCGGCCTGAGCGGCGGGATGCAGGTCGCAAGAACGATCGGGATCGAAACGAAGGCGTGGAACCACATGGAGGGCTCGAAAGCCACCTGCGCCCAGACGGCGAACAGCACCGAAGGCACACAGGCAAAGCAGATGACGAAGAAGGCCGGGCCGTCGGCGGGATCGGCAAAGGAATAGTCGAGCCCGCAGACATCGCATTTCGGAGCCAGTTTCAAGAATCCCTCGAACAGGTGGCCCTCGCCGCAACGCGGGCAACGACCCCGGATTCCTACCTGCCAAGGTACCAGACGTGGATAATGCGCAAGATCTTCCATGATCGCTCCAATAGACCTCGCGTGAGGGCCTGTGCGGGCCTTGAGGTCTCGGATGCATACATATATCATACTTGTATGCATACAATGCGACAAAATGTATGGACTGGCGATACGTGACGGGCGAAAGCGACATCAGCTGGCTCCCGGTTCTGGAGGCAGGGCCGCGACCGGTCTATCTGAAGATCGTCGACGCCCTTGCGGGTGCCCGCTCGAACGGCCGGTTGCAACCCGGCGACAGGTTGCCGCCGCAGCGGGAACTCGCACGACTGCTGGGGGTCGATCTCACGACGGTCACGCGGGCGTTTTCCGAAGCCAGGCGCAGGAACCTTATCGACGCAAACGCGGGACGGGGCACCTTCGTCACGCCGGGCGAGCCGGAAGAGCCTGTCCTCGATCTCAGCATGAACATGCCGCCGGCGCCGGCCGGCCTCAACCTGCCAGCCTTGATCAGGACGGGCATCGAGGGGCTGCTCAAGCGCTCCAGCGCGGAAGCGCTGCTTGCCTACCATCCCGGTCCGGGCTCGCCCGTGGAGCGCGCCGTCGGCTCGTCATGGCTTGCCGAAACGGGGAACAGGCTGCCGGCCGACAGGGTCGTTGTCGGCTCGGGCGCGCAGGCGCTGCTCACGGCCATCGTGCTGTCTCAGACTCGCGAGGGCGACACGATCCTCGCCGACGCGCTGACCTACCCCGGGCTGATCGCGCTGGCCGAGGCCGCGCGCCGCAAGCTCGTCGCTGTCGCAAACGATGGTGACGGCATGCGACCGGACGATCTCGAAGAGGCGACGCGCCGGCATGGCGCGCGCATTCTCTACCTCAATCCGACGCTTCAAAATCCGACCGCATCCGTCATGCCCGAAGGCCGGCGGCGCGAACTCGCCCGCATGGCCGAAAAACTCGAGCTGACCATCATCGAGGACGATCCCTACAGAAGGTTGCTCGCCGCACCGCCACCGGCCTTTCTGAACCTGGCGCCGGAGCGGACCTTCCATGTCGCGACATTGGCGAAGTGCTTCTCACCTTTCCTGCGCACGGCCTTCCTGGCGGCGCCCGATCAGCAAGCCGCCGAGCGGATCGCCACAGCGATACGCGGCACGACGATGATGGCGCCGCCGCTGATGACGGGCCTCGCCTGCGAGTGGCTGCGCAGCGGTCTTGCCGGGGAAATCACCGCCGCCGTGCGCACCGAAGCGCAGGCCAGGCAAGAGATCGCGCGCGACATCCTGCCCAAGGGTTTTGTGGCATCGGAGTCCGGCTTGCATCTATGGTATCCGCTGGAGAGCCAGCTGCGCTCGGAAGAGCTCGCCGGCACCGCTCGCCGCCGAGGGCTAGCCATCAGCCCCGCGGAAGAGTTCGCCGTCGGGCAGGAGTTTCCCAACGGCTTTCGCCTGGCGCTGGGCGCCACCCCCAATCGGGAACGGTTGACGGAAGGCCTTCAAGGCCTGGCTTCCATTCTTTCGGGAACTGCGGGCCCTTCGCGGCCAAAAGTCTAAGGCAAGCGAAAGCCTGCTATTCGGCCGCCGCCGGCAGCGGCGGGGTCGCGCGGCTGCGCCACTCCCAGGCCTGCGAGGCGACAGCCACCACTACCGCCACCAACATGGCCAGGGCCCCTGCCAGCGGCAGGCTGCGATAGCCGTAGCCGGCATTGAGCATCGCCGCGCCCAGCGAGGCGGCCAGCGCGATGCCGACATTGAAGCCGGACGGGATCAGCGAGGAGGCGAGGTTGGAGGCATCGGCCGTCCAGGCGAGGATGCGCGTCTGGATCGGCGCGCCGATGGCGAAGTTGAGACCGCCCCAGATGACGATGGCCGCGATCATCGGCACCGGGTAGGGGCTGACAAGGTGGATGACGCCCAGCGCCACCGCCTGCAGGGCAAGCATGACGATGAGCGACGGCATCAGCTTCCAGTCGGCGAGCTTGCCGCCGACCAGAACGCCGATCGTGGCGCCGACGCCGTTGAGCAAAAGCACAAAGGGGATCAGGCTTTCGTCGAGGCCTGTCACTTCGAGCAGCATCGGCGTGATGTAGGTGAACAGCGCAAACTGGCCGATCATCAGCATCAGCATCAGGATCAGCGAGGTCCAGACCTGCTGGCGGCCGAGCACACGAACTTCGCGCGCCAGGCCGACTGGCCGATTGGCGGCGCCCGCCGTTCGCGGCAGCAGCGCCAGCATGGCGACGATCGCGATGATGCCCAGCACACCCATCACCCAAAAGGTCGCGCGCCAACCCCACAGGCTGCCGATCGCCGTTCCCGCCGGCACGCCGATGACATTGGAGACCGTCAGCCCGGAGAGGATGACTGCGACCGCCCGGCCGCGCTGGTCCTCGCGCACCAGGCTGACGGCGACCACCATGGCGACGCCGAAATAGCAGCCATGCGCCACGGCGGTCGCGATACGCAGCAGAAGCATCGAGGTGAAATCGGGCGCCAGCGCGCAGGCCGCCTGACCAAGGGTGAAAGCGATCGTCAGCCCGATCAGCAGCGTCTTGCGCGAGACCTTGCCGGTGGCCAAAGCCAGCAGCGGGCCGCCGATGGCAATGCCGCAGGCATAGCCGGAGACGAGATAGCCTGCGGTCGGCACCGAAACGCCGAGGCCCTGCGCCACCTCGGGCAGCACGCCGGCGATGACGAATTCGGTGGTGCCGAAGGCGAAGGCGGCAAGGAAAAGGGCAATCAGCGGCAGCATGGTTCAAAACACAGGCGAGGAATGCACGCCTCAAACCACGCTCGGGCGGGCGCGGCAATGCAAAAATTGACGATGGCGCTTTAGCTTTTCTTGACTGGACCGATCAGAAACCGGCCTGTCGCCGCGACTACGCCGCCGTTTTGCGTCCATACGGGATCTTCAGCCAGGCCCGTTCGTGCAGATAGTAGAGCAGCGACTTCGTGACGACTTCGGTGAGACCGATCGTGGCTGCGAGCTTGATGCTGCCGGTGACTACCAGCGATATGATCATCGTGTCGATCGTGCCGGTGACTCGCCATGAAAGCGCCTTGGCGAAACTGCGCGAATGCGTGTCCATCGACCAATCGTCCTCCCAACAGGTCCTCGGACGATCCTTAGCCGACGGAAGCGAGAGTGGGCAAAGACTAATTTTTTCGGCGGGTCCCGTTTGCGGTTGACCCGTTTCACAAAATCGGCCAACCGCCTTTTGTTTGCGCAATTCCGGACGGAAAACCGCTTAACACTTTTCCTGGAATTGCTCTAGAGCGGTTCCTGCTTTGACGGAATCGAGGGGGATTCCGTATCCACGGTTTTTGTGATTCAAAATGCTGGCTGGAAAGGAGGCCAGCATCTGATGACTCGACCTCTTTCCGATGATCTTCGCGCGCGGGTTGTTGCGGCGGTTTTGAGCGGCGAGAGCCGCCGATCGGCGGCGAAACGGTTTGGCATTTCGGCTTCGGCGGCGGTGAAGTTGTTGCAGCGCCACCGGGCGACTGGCTCGGTTGCGCCTGGCAAAATGGGCGGACATCGCAAGAGGGTGCTGGAGCCGCACCGTGCCTTCATCGAGGCACGTATGCGTGAGACACCGCATTTGACGCTGCACGGCCTGAAGGATGAGTTGGCCGGCCGCGGGGTCAAGGTCTCACACAACGCGGTATGGCAGTTCCTGCGCCACGAGGGCCTGAGCTTCAAAAAAAACGCTG